>CAZSDL010000183.1:0-5109 GCA_964605635.1 uncultured Woeseiaceae bacterium | reverse complement strand
CACACGTAATTTTGATGAACGGCAGTTTTCGCGCTCAGATCAAATAGAAAACTGACGATGAGTCCGTGGCCGATCACTCCGTAAGCTTCCCCTGATCGGCGACAGGCGCGGTTAATTTCAATTAGGCTTCATTAATTTCCCAAAGTCGATGGTTTTTGCGGGAGGAATGGTCACAGTTACGTCTCGATCGTACCAATAATCTGCGGTGGCACCATCTGTGCCTCGAAGATGGATTAAGCGGCCATACCGATCAAAAACAATTTGGTACCCAGCTTCCTGTCCGGAGACAACGGTCATTTTTGTACAGTTGTTTTGCCCTCTCCAGACTAATGTTTCCTCTCGGACATTAAACTGTGTTCGGGCCATTGTGGGAGACACGATGAAGGCAAAGTGGATGAGCGCCGGGAAGATTTCGATTTGCTGATGCCGCCGCTCCGCCAGCTTTTCCAATACGGCCTTTAGTTTTTCTTCTACTGCCCTTAGATGTGCTTCGGTGACACTTCCACCAGAGTTTTCAAGGGCAATGGAATAGGCTCTTATAATCTCCATCGGAATAAAATCATTCAACCAGTCATTGCCATCCGCACGAAAATTCCAAAGCTCCCCAATCGCCAATTCAGCTAATTCATCGAGCATTTCGGTTACTTGGGCGTCAATGGCTGCTTCTATACTGAACTCCAGTTGCCTTGCTATATCCCCCATCGCACCTAATGCATTTATGCGTATGTAGCCATAATCGTCGGTCGGTACGTACCAATAGTTTTGGGCGTCAATGTACATGGTAAAGTCCTGAGCTGCATGCACACCTTCAAGGATACCGAGAGGTGAACCAAGTATTGTTTTGCTTTCTGACGATTTCACCCGCATAGACTGTGCCTGATTTTGCCAGTCAAACTCCGCATAAATAGAGCCCTCACTTTCAGTTTCCAACATATAAAGGAAAGGGGACCAAGCCCCAGGGGACATAGCCCCAACCCAATCTTCTGGGGAAGTTGCGTTCATCCGCATACGTATATCGCTGCTCAGGAGCGCCGCGTAACGTAAATATTCATCAAACTTTGGTTTCAAGCTGTCATAAACTTCGGCTGCTGAGTCCATAAACCGGTTCAGAGAGCTTTGAATGCCGTCAAATGGGCCTGGTTCGCTTTGCGCTGGCGCGGGTGTGCTGACGCCCAGTAAAACGATTGCTATCAGGTACAAAAACTTCGTTTGCATGATGTTGTGCTCCTACAGGGCTTCCTGGTAATCGCTCTTGTTCAAAACCAGGGTTTCTGGCTGCAGCCCGGTGCATTCCATCTGGTAATTTTTCTCGGGCGTATCGGCGGAGGTAAAGCTCACTTCCATGATCATGCTGTGTTTGCTGAAGGGCAGGCCGGGTACATCGGTGCGGTGCGCAAACATGCTGCTGAACAGGCTGGCGGGGGCTTCATCGGTAATCCAGAGCCGGGTGGTGCCAGCCTCGGTGGAAATTTGGTAGCCCTTGGAGTGGTAGCCCAGAATGGTTTTGCTCTCTATGGCCTTAACCGGTTCTGTTTCGCGCGCGTCTCTGTAAGCGCCTATTAAAGTTGCCTTGGTTTGCACGTTGATGTAGTTGTGCATTCGGCTCTTTCTGCCTTCAAATTCGCCGAAGATCACCGCCATATTGTTTTGGTTGTCCAACACCAGGAACTCGGTGAGGCCGCTATTAGTCTGTTTTTGTGCATAATAAGGGGCGTCGGGTTGCAGGTAAAAAACGGGTTCTGCCGTGCCTTTGCTGTTTTTAATGCTTATGGAGGCCCGGTACGAAAAGCTGTAGCTGTCGGGCAGTTTTACGTTGTTGTCGGGCGGTGCGGGAATGGTCTCCATGCCCATGCCCATGCCCATGCCCACGCCCACGGGCATACCGGGAGTTGGGCTTTGCGTACCGGCGGTTTGGATTTGCGTACCGGTTGCGCCGCTTGACATCGCCGGACTGCGGCAGGCTTCGAGGTCATCGTTCGTCAAGCCGAGATCTTCGGCGGCCCTCGCCCAGTCTTCCGCGGTGGCGTCGACTCTGTAGATGTCGTAGCTGGTCTTCTGGACCTGGCGTGCCAGCTCACTATTTCCGCCGAAGCGTGCAGCCGTGTTGGTTGCTGCTCGAATCAGCGAACCGAATCCTCTCTTTTTCTTCTGGGAAGCCTGTGCTGTGGCAATCTTCTCCTGCAGGCAGGCCTGCTGGGCCTCCCGCAAAGCGGCCTCATCCATCGGCCGTGGACCGGATTGCTGCGTCGCAGCCACTGCCGGGGCGCTTGCCATGGCGCCGCCGGGATTGTTTTTCGCGTCCAGTTTGGCCTGGATGACGCCAGCGAGCTGTGGGCTGGCCTCTCCTGTGACTTCCAGATTGTTTTCCGCCTGGAACTGCGAAATCGCGATAACCGTCTGTGTCGTGGCTTCACCGTCGGTGTTGCCGGGTTCGTAACCGAGTGCAACAAGATCTGTCTGCACGCTTTTGGTCAATTCATCCGCAAAGGCAGCGGCGGGCACGGCGACGGCAATAACCAGGGCTGCGATAGTAATTATCCTTTGCATATTTCCCTCCTGAACTCGATGTGCACAAAGACCATCGAGTGACAAACAATCGATTTGAATTCGTCCTCGTACCCTCTGTTCTGATTCATGTTGTCGCCGGACTCCTGTGTGCCAGTGGCAAGTTGAGCGGCCCGAAGCCATGCGCCTTCCGCTTTGGCGTCTGTGTCGCGCCATTCGGTTACCGATACATAGCGCATTGCCGAGGTGCGACCCGCCAACTGAAACGGTCTCTTACAGCGAAACTACGGCTCCGGATCGATGTGACAGAGGGCGGCGTGTCAGAGGGCGGGGCAGAGGACGGGGGCAGAGGACGGGTCGGACCACCGTAATTCGTTGTTTTTACGAACAAGTCTTAGCGAAAACAGCATCGGTGTGCTGCGCTACTCACTGCTCCAGATAGGGACAGATCTATCTTCTCGCGAGCCGCCCAGGTCTGAGAAAGAGGGGACAGATCTATTCTCCAGAAAATGGATCTGTCCCCTTTCAGATAGTCCCCTTTCAGATAAAGGCCGCTGGCGAGACCCCGAAGCGTTTGGCAAGCGCTCTTGCCTGTCGAGCATTGATATCGCGTTTTCCGCTCAAGACTTCACTGACGTTCGATTGTGACCCGAACAGTTCAGCGAGATCGACCTGACGCATAGCGTGTCGTTCCATCAGGAATCGGAGTACTTCAGCCGGATCCGCACCCGATACTTCAACGTTTCCCTTCTCGTAGTCGTGAACGAAGGTCGTCACAATATCGAGCAGGCCTGCCAGCGGGTGCGACTCATTGTCTCCAATGTCATCGAGCAGCCGGTTCATGAACACCACCATCGCACGATAATGACGATCGCCAGTGATAGCCCGCAACTTAACCGGCGTCCGTGCCTCCAGTTCGCGCCAGGCGGGTGTCAATGCCTCGATCTGTCGAGCGGGCACGCCAGTCATCCTTTGCTCTTCCTTTTTCGCTTCCGTATCGCGTCGGACCAGCGGTCGTACTCCGGATGAGTGAAAACATGTCGCATGTAAATGCAAAGCCGGTTGTAGTGAATCACCGTAATCACCCGATACTTGTTTCCGCCAACGTCAAAGATTGTATAGGGAGCAACGTAGTCCGTTGTGCCGAACGTTTTCCTGACAGCGCTGAAATCCGCGAAGCTGCTCGAACTCATCAATCTGAACCACGCCATCAACGGTTGCCTGGCGGCCGGTTGCTTCTTCCAAAGCGGGGACAGATTTATTTTCTCGCGGGTCGCCCCGGTCTGAAGTTTTCAGGAGAAATAAATCTGTCCCCTTATTGGGATCTGACGGAGCTAATGCGACGCGCTCACAGACAGGATCGCGCCAGCGCGTTGGCGGATTCACCGGAGCTTCTGCGCTTAATCTGATTGAGGTGTCGGCGATGCCGTAACTATGGGGCGGTAACAGATCCGCGCTCAGGCTGGGACGCCCGGACTTCAAACCGCAAAGAGATGTGACTCATGAAACGATTGCCGATGCTGTTGTTCCTTAATGTCGCCCTTGCCAGCGCGTTGTACGTTGCCGGCTGTTCGTCGTCCGATGATGCCTCCCCCGAAGAATCCCAGCATGCGCAGACCAGCGTTCGCGAGATGCTACAAGAGGGGCGCGACGCGGCCTACGTCGAAAACGCCTGCCTGCTCGCGTACGCCGCACAATACGACGAGTTACTACCGCTGTCACTGGCGGCCGCTGTCACGGGGCTGCCCGCAGATCAGGCAGGTACGAACTACTCCAAAGGGCTGGCCGATCCGGCGCGCCAGGAATTGCAGTATTCATGGCCGAGCGAACGGGTCCGGATGGTCGGCCTGAGCGGCAGGGAGATGCCCGTGCCGCGCAAAAATGTCATGGGACTGGGGGGAATGGAGGTGCTGAGTCGCGAGCGCTTCCTCGAGAGGCATCGGCCGATGACGAACGACGACAGGGCAGCGTTCGACCGGTCGATTGAAACCTCGGAACAAGAGGCGCTGCAAAGCGAGCAAGCGAAGAAGCTGGCCAGTGGCTTCGGCGACTATATCGCCGATGTCACGCAAGCATACCGAGATGTGGCGGGCGTCGGTCAGGCCGCCGTTTACAATACAGCAAAATCGATGCTGTACATCCATGATCGTGGCGTGACGTTCTACGTTCTGGCCGACCTAAGCGACGAAAACCACGACGCCAACCAGGCGAAAGCTGTTGAAGTGGCGCGACGCGTACTCGCGCGTTGCCCGTAGAGATTATCCGCACCGATGGTCATGTGCATAAAGCCGACATTGATGTACCGCAGAACAGCTACTACAACGTAAACGCATGGGTGGATTCTCAACGGTGAATCTCGTCGACTGATTTTCGTTAGCAAACGCGCCGGTCGCGGACTATGTGCATTCCCGAACTGTGTGCCGGAAGAAGCGCGGCAGCAATCCATGTAACCAGCCGGTACTTGTTCCCTGCAATATTGAATACCGCGCGGCCGTCCTGAAGGATGCTGGCATTGCCGCTAAGCGCAAGCCGTCTTTGCCTTCTATGTACGCGGCTCCAATTCCGCCAGAGCGTTGCGCGAGGCTGCCACGTCCGGGTGGTCCG
>CAZSDL010000182.1:0-5128 GCA_964605635.1 uncultured Woeseiaceae bacterium | reverse complement strand
AGGCCGACAGGAACACCAGAACGGCCACGAGCAAGGCCAACCCCACTCCGGCGACCCAGCCTTTGCTGACGCTCATTCCAGCTTGGTCACACGAATGAGATCCGGAGTTCCAGCTGCCTCGCCGCTCGCAAAATCCAGTCCGAAGATTGTGAAAGGCCGCTCGCAACTCGATTCGGTCGGGCCGGACGAGCAATTGGCAGGCGTCCCCTCATCGAGCTCGGTCGCGGCTGCCAGCGGCGCGAAATCGATTACAACCATGCTTTCGCCGGGGATGAACCCGGGCAGCAGGATCTCGGGCCGGTTGGAGTTCCGGCAACCCTGCGGATCGCTGGCACTGCCTGCGCAGCGGGTGCTTCCCAGGTGGATCCAGAAAGTGGCGACGTCTTCGTTAGAATCGGTGCGGGCCAGACCGGCACGCAGGAATTTGTATCCGGTCAGCCAATGCCAATGCATTGAAGTATGGTTCAGGGGCGCTTGCGCTTGCAGAGGGTCGGCGTGATTAAGTGCCTCCGGCACACCGATGCGAAAGCGCAGCCCGGTGTACTCACCCGGGGGGGATCGTGCGTGCACCGTCGCATTGGTGGCGGCCGAGCCGTTTCTGCATGGCCCGGTCCCGTCTTCGAAATCCAGCATAGCAACCTGTTCGCCCTGCCAGGGCGGCCGGTCATCAAGCGTCAGCGCAACCTCGTCCCCGGTCGCGGACGCCAGGTGAAAATCGTAGACGAACAGTCGCAAATCCGAAAGGCGCATGTCAGCAGCAGCCAGGGAACAGGCGATCGGCTCGTTCCCGAACTGCACGCTGAACGGTATCTCTATCGACTGGTCCGGTGCACTGCAGCCCGCCAGCGCGAGGCAAGCGGGTGCGGTCAGTGCAGTGATTCGAGGGAACAGGCCGGGCCGGCCGCGTGATTGTCGCATGCGTTCAGGATGCCGCGCCGGATGGCGCGAGGCAAGGCTCAGCCGCCAGCTCGAAAGGTCGGTAACTCCTCGTCTTCGTCCTGGGTTGTGAAATCCAGCATGCCCGTCGCCAGCAGGTCCGTCGATGCCTGGACAACGGACAGCTCGGTTTCTACTTCGCGCAGCTTGATCTCTGAACGGACATTTTCTGTCGCCCGCTCCGTCAATTCGGCGCGCAGCTCGCGCGTCTTCATTACGGAGTCCTTCAGGTCGTCACGCAACTCCGTAATGCTTTTCTCAAGCTCGGCCACCGCCTTGTCCCGTGACTTGACGGTCTGGCGGACTTCGGTCAGCTCTTTGGTACGCTCGTCCAGCTGCAGCTTCAATTTCTCATTGCTGGTGTGGGCCACCCGTAAATCGGCCTCGAGCGAACGAATGCGATCGTCGCGCGGATCGCGGGCCCTGGCGCTGAAACGGGACCCCAGATAGCCACTGATCTTGGCGACCAGCCAACCGACGACGAAGGCACCCACCGTGATGTACAGCAGTGTCTCTGGTGTCTCGACTGGCATTACCGGATCCCGCGCAAAGATTAAGGCCCATATAGAGTATGCGCTTTGCAAACCCAGAAAAGGACGGGGTTCTCACTCCGCGGGTCGTCGTGTTCCGTCCGGACCAGAGACACCGTACATCGGTCCGGATACCGACGGTACTTTTTTATCGAATACAGTCAATTACAGCCGATAGTTCGAACTTTCTTTCACGTGCTCGTCGGCGTGGACGGTGGCCCGGCGCGGGTCGGAATCGGGTTAAACGCCGGCCCCTGCACCGAGGGCTGCGCGCGCACGGTCCGGAAAATCGGTGAAAAGCCCGTCGATGCCGAGACCGGACACGAACCAGTGCACCATGCTTTCAAACGAGGCGAAGCCGGGCATCAGGTCATCCGCCCGAAAGGTATAGGGGTGCACCACCAGCCCCGCCGATCGCGCAGCCGTTACCAGTCCAGTGGAGACCGGCTGTCCATCGATGTCGGCAAGCGTGTAAAGCTGTCCAAGCCACGGGCCGATGCCGTCGGCGTAAGTGGCGATCTCCCTAAGTCCTGCCGGCGTTTTAAGGGCATCGTAGTCAGTCGCGGATTCATTCCAGCTGTTTTCCCCGATCAACTGCACCAGTTTCAGCTCACAGCCCAATTGCTCGCGGATGCGCCGCAACTCGGTAGCGTCGAAACACTGCAGCCAGGCAGCATCGTCGTGGCTGCGGTACCCGTATTCGGTAAGGACATCCACCAGCAAAGCTGCCAGGTCGATCCCCTCCCCCCGATGCCAGGCCGGCCGTTTGGCTTCCGGATATATGCCGGCACGACGGCCCGTCGACCGGTTCAGGCCCTCGACCATCTCCAGCTCTTCCCGCAGAGAGGCGATGTGAAAAGAACCAAGATGAGTCGGAAAGCGCTGCGGATAAACCGGCTCGGTGCCGCTTGCGTCCCGGCGCTCGTGCACGTTGAGCAGTTTTAGTTCCGCGAGGTCGAAATCGATCGCATAAAAGCGGCCGTCCGGCCGTTTGCGCGCCGGAAAGCGTTCGGCGACGTCAGTGACCCGGTCCAGGTGGATGTCATGCAGCACCACCAGCTCACCGTCGCGCGTGGCCACGACGTCCTGTTCCAGGCAATCGGCGCCCATCCCGTAAGCCAGTGCTTTTGCAGCAAGCGTGTGCTCCGGCAAATAGCCGGAGGCGCCGCGATGGGCGATGATCAGCGGAAGTTTAGTGCCGGGAGCGGTCGAGTTCGACACCGCGAGCCTCCATTCGCAACAGCCAGCGGTCCGGCCCAACTGTAATAATTCACTGGGAGATAGTCTTTTAAGTTCCTGTTAATAAGGTATATTTATGGGAAATCAATGACATCCCAACGCGAGGTATCTTCCAGGCGGGCCTGGCGACGAAGAGCATCCGCAATCTCGCGGGGGTTCCAGTCGATTACCTCGTTCACACGTTTGACCAGTTCCGGAGGCGGATCCTGGACTCCGCCAAAGGGCCGGATGCCGATCATGGGTTTCTCGTTGGCGTCTGCCACGTCCATCTGGAAACGCACCAGGTCGGCCTTTTGTGCAAACGCGCTGGCAAGGACGAACACCGTTTCGGCCTCCTTGATCTGGCTGATCAACTCCTCCTTGATGGCATCGATGCCCCCGCTGCCTGGAATATTTTCGGGCTTGCTGCAATTGACGTAGAAGAAGCGGTCCACGCCTTCGAGAAACTCGAACACCCGCAGATAGTCATCGTCCTCGGCAAACGTGTGGGTCACAAACACTCTTATCGGATTGTTTTCATACACAGTATCGCCCGTCCACTGCCTTAAATGCCTTTGTTGCCGCCAAGTGTAGCGAATTGCAAGTTCTGTTGGCCACCCGCTTTTGGCGTCGCCGCACGCCGGTGCGCAGCGGTTTCCACCGTCTGGTCCTTTCTGTATTGTAGGCCCGGCGCCCGGCCTCATTCCGTCACCCGATCTGGCAATAAGTTTTCCGCAGCATGCGACTACTCTTATACAACATACGCTACGCCGTTGGCGGTGGCGCATCGATGCATATGCCGCTGCCGGGTGCCGGCTACATCCTCGGCAACCAGACAGTCCTGCCGGAAATTACCGCCTTCATCCGTTCGGTGGATCCTGACATCGTCGGCCTGATCGAAGTCGATACCGGCTCGATACGCAGCCGCAGAGTGAACCAGGCCGAGAAAATTGCCGCTGACCTGGGCCTGAATACCTCTTATGAAATCAAGTACGGCGCCCGTTCGCTCAATCAGCTGTTACCGATCATTCGCATGCAAGGGAATGCGTTCCTGGCAGCGCCGCGCGTTCACGGTGAGACTTTTCACTATTTTGATACGGGTATCAAACGGCTCATCATCGAACTGGAAATGGAGAGGTTCGCCGTTTTTCTTGTGCATTTATCGCTGAAATATCGCCACCGCCACCTGCAGCTGCGCAAGCTGTATGACCTGATCGAAGCAACCGAAAAACCGGTCATCGTGGCGGGTGACTTCAACACCTTCTGGGGCGAGAATGAAATTTACCTGTTCATGCGCGCCGCGGGTCTGAGGAGCGCCAATACAAGTCACCTGCCATCGTATCCCAGTCGCTCGCCGCGCAAGGAACTGGACTTCATTCTGTACCAGAGCGGGATTACCGTGACCGGATTCGAAGTACCCCACGTGCGGCTGTCCGATCATTTGCCGTTGATATGCGATTTCGATATTGACTGAACGGCGGTCTGTCGACCGTCACCCTGTTCGCAACCGGACGAGAACATGACTGAAGAAACGCTTAGTAAGACGCTGGATAGTAGTGAGGCCGTGCATTGGCAACGGGAGCTTGACGAGAACGGTTTGCTGTGGCTCTGCATTGACAAAGCCGACGGCAGTGCGAACGTCCTGTCCCGCCCTGTCCTGGAGGAACTCGCGGCGATAATCGGGCCGCTGGTCAAAAAACCTCCGCGCGGCATCGTCATCTACTCCGGAAAGAAAAATGGCTTCATCATGGGAGCCGACATCAACGAATTCACGACGATTGACAATCCGGAACAGGCCTACGAACTGATTCGTCGCGGGCAGCAGGCACTGGATCTCCTGGAGACCTTACCGTGCCCGAGTGTCGCAGTGATTAACGGCTTTGCCCTCGGTGGCGGCCTGGAACTGGCGATGGCCTGCGACTACCGTATCGTGATCGACGAGCAGCGACCGATTCTGGGGCTCCCGGAAGTGCAGCTCGGTATTCATCCGGGTTTCGGCGGCACGGTCAGAGCGGTGCAAATTTGCGGCGTGCGCGCTGCAATGCAACTTATGCTGACCGGACAATCGATCACAGCGCATAAGGCGAAAAATATCGGGCTGGTCGACCGCGTGGTCGCCGAGGACGACTGGAAATCGGCGGCGAGAGAGCTCATAGACGCAAAACCGGCTCCGGCACGCGCTCCACTGGTCGATCGCCTACTGAACTTTTCGCTCGCCCGTCCGTTCGTAAGCGGCATGCTGCACAAACAGGTGGACGCCCGGGCACGTCCGGACCACTACCCTGCTCCTTATGCAATTGTCGACCTGTGGCGCAAGCATGGCGCGTCCGAACGCAGCGGTTACGAAGCCGAAGCCAGGTCTATCGCATCGTTGATGTGTGGCGAGACATCGCGCAACCTGGTACGCGTATTCTTTCTGCAGAATCGGCTTAAGTCCCAGGGCA
>CAZSDL010000181.1:0-5141 GCA_964605635.1 uncultured Woeseiaceae bacterium | reverse complement strand
GGGAGCGCGCCTTGCGCGCGAACGGGAAAAGATTAGACGCCTGCGCATTCGCCCGCAAGGCGGGCTCCTACGGGGCGCGAAAACCTGGTCGCTGGCGCCGGCGTTAATCCGGCAGCGAATCAATCAGCTTCTGCGCCTGCTGGCGCTGGCCTTCGTCGCCTTCGTCCAGCACTTCCTCGAGGATACTGCGTGCTCCTTCCGGATCGCCCATGTCGACGTAGGCCCGTGCGAGATCGAGCTTGGTGCCGACCTCCGTCATGGTGCGCGCATCGTGCAGGTCGTCGGAAATATCGTCCGGTGACAACGCCTCGGTCGGCGAATCGTCACCGAGATCCCCGAATCCTCCGCCTGCGCCCGGTCGCGGGCGCTCGACAGTCTCGTCGTCACGCGGCTGATCGACTGTATCGCCCTCACTGATCCGCAATGCTGCGGTCAGGTCGTCGAGGTCGAGATCGACATCCGGATTCGGCATCTCGCCTGTTTCGTCCGATTCGGAGCCGCGCGCGAACGTGTCCTTCGGCAGTGCTTCAGTTTCGGCAAAATCGAAATCGACATCGCCGTCGAACAGGGCCGCCGCCTCGTCATCGTCCAGAGGCGCCAGCATCGTTGCATCGTCATCGCCGTCTTTACCAAATACACCGAAGTCGTCGCTCAAAACCTGGGTCTGGCCGGTGGCGTCCAGCAGGCTCGCGTCTATTTCGGCGTCGGTCTCGTCCACGCCGGGCACAGCCGGATTTTTGCCGGTCGACTCGTCGAACAGAGGCATTTCGCCGGTGGCATCGACGTCGAAATCTATATTGCGATTGCGGCCAGTCGCCTCGTCGCTGTCCGGCTGCAGCGCCCGGTTTTCGCTGGTTGCGTCGATATCCGGGAAATCGGTATCCAACTCGTCGTCGGCCAGTCCGGAACTGGCCAGTGCCTCCAGATCCAGCCCCAGGTCGTCCAGGTCGATTTCCGCAGTCGCATCGCCGCTGTAATCGTCGTTATCGGCTTCGCGGAAGGCCGGCAGTTCTGACGTGCTGTCAAGGCTTGGCAGCTGTTGCTCGATGGTCGGCGATTCGCTCGTTTCGGACGATGCCGGCGATTCAATCGTCGGACTTTCGACGGTGGATTCGTCAGCCGGAATACGCGGCGCCATTTCCCGCGTGGTCGCCGAGCTGGTGTCCGGCTCATCGTCGAATACGAAATCGAGCGCGTCGTCGCCGCCGGCCTGCTCCTGGTCGTCGGCTTCCATGTCGATGACGTTGCTGTACTCGCCGTCCGGCCCGCTGCCGAGGTCCATGTCGAGGATGCCGCTGTCACCTGATTCATCGAAGGACAAATCGACCGCACGCGTCGCCGAACCCGCAACCACGCCGGAGAACAGCCGGTGGTCGCCGGCAATCTGCTGGCCCATGATGACGGTCTTGTCCCAGTCCGGACTGGTCTCGCCGCCGAGCTGATCGTGCAGACGGCTGGCCGCGCCGATAAACGCGTCGCGGTTACCCCACACGAAGTAAATCTCGCACAGCTTGGCCATCAGGTCTTCGCGTTCCGGCTCGATGGCCAGCGCACCGTTGATAAGATCCGCTGCCTGGTCGTACAGGCCATAGGCCATGTGGAAATCGGCTTCTGCGATCGGATCCGTCTGATCCAGATTCATTGCCGTTTCGCTGCTGAACGTATCATCCAGCGCCGACATCCGGCCGGTTTCCGAGGTCAGTTCCGTATCGTCGTCGGGGCGCTGGATTTCCAGCGCGTCGCTGCGCTTGCGACGGCGGTCGGTGCCGGTTTCCTGTTCCACGACCACGATCGAACTGTCGTCATCACGGGCCAGTGCGCGCAGGCGTTCCGTGGAGGCGCGCGATTCAGTGTCGACATCGTCGTCGTTGTCCAGCGCTTCCCATACACCGGTCGACTCTTCATCACGACCCGCGGCACGCCGGGCAAACCACAGCAATACGACGATGGCAACGATCAGCGCCAGACCGATGATGCCCCAGATACCGGTGAGCAGCCCGATAAGGCGATCGACGATCCCTGGTTCAGCGGCAGGGGACGGCACGACGCGCGGCACCGGTCGTTCCGCAACCGGTTCCGGTTCGGCTTCGTCGACCGCGGGCGTTTGCTCGTCAACCGCCGGCTCGGGATCTTCCTCGACAAATACTTCGTCGGGTTCGCCGGTGGGCACTGCCGGTTCATCGACCGGTAGCGGATCCGCGGGCGGTGCGACACCCGCCTGCTCACGCATGCGCTGTAATTCCTGGCGAAGCTGTGCCAGTTCATTGTCGCGGATTTCCAGCAACGAGCTTTGCTCGGAAACCTCGGCCTCCAGTTGACGGATGCGTGTCTGCAAAGCCGCATCGGCGGCGGCATCCGTGCCTGGCCGGGTGGCGGGTCCGGTGTAATCCTCCTGGTCAGCATCCGGCGGCACCAGCGTCAGGCTCGGTCGTGTATCGCTCGCCGGTTGCGCTATGCCGAAGTCGCTGTTGTGGCGCTGTACTTCACTTAAGGCATTGCCGCGGTTGATGCGGAATATGTCGTCGGCGCCCGGAATGCGCAGGCGCGCGCCCGCCGTAAGCCGGTTGATATTACCGGCGAAGGCCTCCGGGTTCGCCTCGAAGATCGCCAGCATTACCTGGTTGATGGCCAGACGATTGTCCGGCCGCACGCGTTGTGCGATGCCCCACAGCGTATCGCCGCGCTGGACCTCTACGTCGCCGCCGGCGCTGGTATCGAAAGTCCCGGTATCCGCCGGCTCAGGCCGGGGCTCGCCAGCCCGCGGCTGGGCTGGCCGCGGCTCTGCAGGAGCGGCGGTCTCGCGCGGCGGCGTCCGTTGAATCTGGCCGCTGTCCGCCGGAGCGGCACGGCTGGGCGCCTGCACGGCCTGCGACGACAGTGCGGTCGGTGGCGGCGCAAACGTCGGCGGATCCAGCAATACGGTGTATTCACGCAGCAGGCGGCCGCTGGACCACGTTGCCTCGACGAGGAGTGTGACGAACGGTTCGGTGAGCGGCTGTTGCGAGGTGATGCGTACCACATTGCCGTCACTGCGGCCGGAGCGGACCACCGCGAACTGCAGGCGGGTCAGGTACACCGGGCGGTCGAGGCCGTAGCGCGCAAACGTGTCCGCCCCTGCGAGTTCGACCTTGAGCCCTTCGAGTTCCTCGGGTGTCGCTGACAGCAGTATGATTTCGGCCCGCAATGGCTCGTTCAGCGCCGAACTGAGGCGAATGTCGCCGAGTCCCAATGCGAAGGTGTTGCCTGCCATGAGCAGGGCAAGCATGAGCCATGCACGATTGAGTCTTAGCGACATAGTGAAAATCTCCAGCTCCCCAAATACCTGGCGTATCGCCCTGACCCGGAAGTTGTTTTTCGGTTGTGGATGCCCATTGGGTTTCGGGGTGAACTATAGCTTATAAATAGTTTTTCGCCAAGATTTCAGCTATTTGGACACTATTTAGAGCAGCGCCCTTACGAATGTTGTCCGACACCACCCACAGGTTGATTCCTTGCGGATGGCTGATATCCTCGCGCACCCTGCCAACGAATACCGCATCCTGGCCGGAGGCGTCTGTGACAGCGGTCGGATATTCACCGGTTGCCACACCATCGAGCAACTTTACGCCCGGCGCCGCACGCAGCAAATCACACACTTCCGCCGCAGTGATTTTTTTCCCCGTCTCGATATGCACGGCTTCCGAATGGCCGTACAACACCGGGATGCGCACGGTCGTTGGATTGACCGCGATATCCTCGTCGCCAAGAATCCTGCGTGTCTCCCAGACCATTTTCATTTCCTCGCGGGTGTAGCGATTGTCCTGAAAATCGTCGATATGCGGCACGGCGTTAAACGCGATCTGTTTTGCCTGGCCCTTAATCTCGAGCGGGCGGCCATTGAGCAACGTGGTGGTCTGGCGCACAAGTTCCTCGACCGCACTGCGACCGGCGCCGGATACCGCCTGGTAGGTGGCCACATTGATGCGCTTGATGCCGACTGCATCGTAGATCGGCTTCAATGCCACGACCATCTGGATGGTCGAGCAATTCGGATTGGCGATGATGCCGGTGCGTGTGTAGTCCGCAATTCTCTCAGGATTCACTTCGGGCACGACCAGCGGAATCTGTTCGTCCTGGCGAAACTTCGATGTGTTGTCGATGACGATGCAACCGGCGGCGGCCGCCTTCGGTGCAAACTCCGCGGATACCGAACCGCCGGCCGAGAACAGGCCGATCTGCACCTGTGAGAAATCGAATGTCGCCAGATCGGAAACCACCAGCGTCTTGCGACCGAAGGACACTTCCTTGCCAACGGATCGCTCACTGGCCAGCGCATACAACTTACCGACCGGAAATTTCCGGGTGGCAAGAATATCGAGCATGACTTCACCGACGGCGCCGGTCGCGCCGACGACTGCTACGTCAAACGTTCTGTTCTTTGTCGTACCGGATTGCGAAGGAGATTGTTTGCTCAATTGTGCTTACTCGCTTTTGCTCGCAATGCTGGGCGTTTCGGATGTGACATCCGCATTCTGGGCGCGATGTCGGAGGTAATGATCCATGAGAACCAGCGCTACCATCGCTTCGGCAATCGGCGTCGCGCGCAGCCCTACGCAGGGATCGTGCCGGCCGGTGGTAACGATTTCCGCCTTTTCGCCTCGCCGGTTTACGGTTTTACCGGGAACGGCGATACTCGACGTTGGCTTGAGCGCAATGCTGGCGAGAATGTCCTGTCCCGACGATATGCCGCCCAGTGTGCCACCCGCATCGTTCTTGTCAAAGCCGTCGGGCGTGATCGAATCGCGGTGCTCGCTGCCGCGTTGACTGACGGCAGCAAAACCGGCGCCGAGTTCCACGCCCTTCACGGCATTGATGCTCATCAGGCCGTGCGCGAGGTCGGCCTCCAGCTTGTCGAATACCGGCTCGCCGAGCCCGGGCGGCACGTTGCTGGCGAGGACGCTGATCTTTGCGCCGATCGAATCGCCCTGTGCTCGCAGGTCATCCATGAACTGCTCCAGTTCTGCAATACGCGCTGGATCCGCGCAAAAGAACGGGTTCTCCGCCACGAAATCAAGGTCGCGCGCGGCCAGCGTCAGCGGCCCGAGTTGTGACAGGTAACCGCGAATCTCGATATTGAGGCGTTCTTTCAGGAATTTGCGCGC
>CAZSDL010000180.1:4826-5163 GCA_964605635.1 uncultured Woeseiaceae bacterium | reverse complement strand
GGTACGGCTCGACGTTGCGCCCGGGCTGCGACGACAAGTGCTGGAGCGCCGTTTCGAGCCGATGTTCTTCGTCGATGGGTTGTTCGCGTTCGAAAACGAGGTCGGCTATCTACCGTTCACCTGGCTCTGGGACACCACCGCGAGCAATGAAGGCATTCACTACATCAGCGCAAACCTGCTTGGCTATGCTGGCAACTTCGGCATGGCAACGGTGAAGGTACGTGTGCGTCATGAACCGGACTCGGTCACGAGCCCGTAGAGGAGTTGACGAACAATGAATCAGCAACTACGTGCATGTGAGTCGGGCCGCAGGGGCACCGCGGGCATTTCGGCGCTT
>CAZSDL010000180.1:0-4816 GCA_964605635.1 uncultured Woeseiaceae bacterium | reverse complement strand
CACGGAACCGACCATGTCGGCCACCGGGTCGTTCTGCTCGGTGCGCTCGTCTATCTGGCGCCGCCCTTCGGTCATCCCGAGGCGCATGCCTGTCATCTGGTGTGTTCGCCGGTGGATAGCGACCCGGAGCCCGAGGACGATCCGCCGCCGCCGTGCGATGAAAGGCCAGCTTGTCTTTGTGAAAGTGGAGGAGGCGACTGTGGGAGTGGCAGTGGAGGCGGGTCCCCACCACCACCGCCCCCGTTTGGTGGAGGCCATGGCGGAAATCCTGTCAGCCTATTACGGGGCTCCAAGCACTACAACCGACTGGACCTCAGTGTCGGTGTCGTCTATCCGATCACGGTCCGGCGCAGCTACGACAGCCGCTCGCGGTTCGACAGCGCGCTCGGCTACGGCTGGGCATTCCACCACGATCGCCGCCTGTTTCAGTATCCCGACAACTCGGTGGTGATCCGGCATGAGTGTGGCCGTCGCGGACGCTTCGTGCACACTGGGGGAACCTTCGTGACGCCCAAGGGCAGCCCGCAAGGTGAGCTGGCGCAGCGGCCGGACGGCAGCTACGAGTTCCGTCATCGGGATGGCGGCCGGGATGTCTATGATGCCGAGGGCTATTTGATTCTGGAGGAGAGCCGGGAAGGCCACCGGCACGAGTACGTCTACGACCCGCGCGGCAAGTTGCCGCTGACTGGGACGTCCCCATACGCGGTCGACCCGGACCGTCCGATGACCGTCGCCTATCAGCCGCGGCTGGTCCGGATCGCTGAGCGCAGCGCCGACGGACAGCTCACCGGCGAGCACGTCGACTTCACCTACAGCGAGACCACCGGCCGATTGCAGCGGATCGAGACCAGTGATGGGCGCGAGCTGACCTACCACCACGACCAGACCTCGGATGACCTCACTCGTGGTCAACTGCTTCGCGTTGAGGGGCTGGACGATTTGTACCTTGCCTATGGCTACGACAGTCCGCACGGCCAGCACTACCTGTCCTCGAACCAGGATGGCAAGAACAGCATTGCGATCACCCATGTCTACGACGCAGAAGGGCGGGTGATCGAGCAGCGGCATGGCAGCCATGTGCTGACGTTCGACTATCTGGTGCCAAGGCTGCGGACCTTGATGACTCAGCAGGTCTACGATGCCGATGAGAACCTGCTGCACGGCGCCAGCACGCTGACCGAATTCAACGACGACGGCTATGTAACTTCATACGTCGACGCGCTGGGCCACGAAGTACGCCGGATCTACGACGGCAACAACGACATCGAGCGGCTGGAGCTGTGGCGCAGCGATAACGGTCAGCCGAGCCTGGTGCGCGCCACGAACTATAGCCACGACGGCCAAGGCCGGCCGCTGACTGCGGAGATCGCGCTGACCGGCGGTGAGACGATCACCCGCGCCTGGAGCTACGATCACGGCTGGCTGGCCAGCGACCAGGTCGTGTCCAGTGCCGAGCCAGGGCGGCTGCACCGGACCGAGTACACCTTCCATCGCGACTCTCAGGGTCGGCCGATCAACGTCGCCGAAGTCAAGCGCCGCAATGATGACGGCAGTTTCAGCGTGACCGGGTATAGCTATTGCACAGCCGCCGACGTGGCCCAGCCGAATTCGATCTGTCCATTCGAGCGCCTGCTCAAGGCCGTCGACGGTCCGCGCACGGATGTCAACGACATCACTGCCTATGCCTATCACCCGGACACCAACCTGAGCGGCTGCGACAGTGACGGCCCGTGCCATCGCAAGGGTCAGTTGTGGACCATAACCAACGCGCTCGGGCAGACCACCACGTTTGCGCGCTACGACCACGCCGGTCGCGTGACCCGGATCGCCGACGTCAACGGCGTGAGCACCGACTTAGCCTATCACCCGCGGGGCTGGCTGCTCAGCCATACCGTGCGCGATCCGGCTGGGCCCAACGATGCGACGACGGCGTTTACCTACTCAGATACTGGCCAGCCTAGCCGCCTGACCCTCCCCGACGGAAGCTATCTGGAGCACCTATACGACAACCGCTCCCGGTTGACCGAGATCCGAGACAACCTCGGCAATCGGATCGTGTACACGCTCGACTCGGCCGGCAACCGGCTGGGAGAGCAGGCGTTGGATTCACAAGGGACTCTGCGGCGCACGAGGACGGCAGCCTATGATCCGCTGCACCGCTTACAGCAAAGCCTGTCGGCGCAGCAGCACGCGACTGTGTACAGCTACGACGCGGCTGGCAATCGCGTCAGCAGCACCGATCCACTAGGCCGAGTGACGAGCGACCACTATGACGCGCTGGACCGGCTGATCCGCGTCGTGCAGGATGACGGCGGGCTCGAGGTCGAGACTCAGTATGACTACGACGCGCTCGGCCAGTTGCGTCGGGTGATCGATCCAAAAGGACTGATCACCGAATACGTCTACGACGCCCGCGGCAACTTGGCTACGCTGATCAGCCCGGACACCGGCACGACCAGCTATACCTACGATGCCGCCGACAACAGAATTAGCCAGGTCGATGCACGCGGGGTCACGACCGGCTACGCGCATGACGCACTGAACCGGCTGACTGCGATCAACTATCCGACTACAAGCCTCGACGTCACTTTTCAGTTCGATCAACCCGATGCTCAGACCGGCTGTGCTGGTTCGTATCCGATCGGACGGCTGACCTCGATCCGTGACGTGTCAGGTACTACTTCGTACTGCTATGACCATCGGGGCAACGTAACGCGCAAATCCTGGGAGGATGCGCTGAGCGCGACCACGCTCACCGTTTGGTACGAGTACGACCACGCCGACCGCCTGGCGGCGATCGCGTACCCGAGTGGCTGGCGAGTCGAGTACGCGCGCGATGCGGCCGGGCGATTGGATGCCATCGGCGCGACCGGTATGAGCGATACGCATACGATCGTGAGCAGCACCGACCATCTGCCGTTTGGGCCGCCTGAGAACTATAATTTCGGAGATGGAAGCAAGCTGAGCAAAGTGCATGATCAGAACTACTGGGTAACCGATGTGATCAGCCCGGTGCTGGCGATGCATTTGCGGCGCGACGCGGTCGGCAATGTCGACCGTCTCGGCACGGCGCCGGGTGCGACGACGGCGATCGAGCAGTATCAATACGATCCGCTGTACCGGTTGCTCGGGGTGCAGGATGCTCAGGGAAATGGAGTCGAAGGCTACACGTACGACGGCACCGGCAATCGGCTAAGCAAGAGCAGTGGTCTGGCGACTCAACTGTACAGTTACTCGTCGGACAGCCACCGGCTGAGCGGCGTCGATGGCCTAGCACGGGCGTACGACCCCGTCGGCAACACAATCAGTGATGCTCAGGGTGGCCGGAGTTATATCCACGACGACCGCAATAGGTTGGTAACTTACTCCAGTGCCCAAGGGGAAGCGCAGTATAGGTACAGCGGCTTGGGTGAGCGTGTGCGCAAACAGGTGACGGTGGGACTCGCGCAGGAGACGATTCTATTCTTCTACGACGAGGCCGGTCAGTTGCTTGGCGAGTACCGCCCCAACGGCAGTCCGGTTCAGGAGTACGTCTGGGCCGATCAAACTCCAGTCGCAGTGCTTCGCACGCATCCGATCTTGGAGCAGGACGAGATATATTACGTGCACAGCGATCATTTGGACACGCCGCGAGCGATCCGGAATGCGGTCGGCGGGACGGTCTGGAGGTGGTCGTTCGAGGCGAACCCATTTGGAGAGCAGCCGGCGGACGAGCAGCCTGAACTCGGTCTGCCGCCGTTCCGGTTCAACCTGCGCTTTCCGGGGCAGTATTTTGATGCCGAGTCAGGGTTGTATTATAATTATTTCCGAGATTATGAACCAAATATTGGCCGTTATGTTCAGGCGGATCCAATACACTTGGATGGTGGGATCGCGTTGTATGAATATTCGTTCTCAAGTCCTTTAAATTTTATCGATCGTTTTGGAGAGGAGCCGCACCGCAGGAACAAGAGGGAGAGCAACCGGGAACAACACGAGGAAGGAGATGCTCGTCGTAAGAGGGATCGAGGGAATGAGGCAGCAGACGAGAGGCGACGTCCGCCACGTAAGCGGCCTAAAGGATTCAGAGGAAAATGGCCGGAGCCCAAGGGATTGGGTCCCCTGCCAATCATTGATAACATAGTTCAGGAATTGTGTCAGACTCACGGTATGACCGGCCCCTGGTGTCGTGAACCTCCACCGCCCGACGATTTTGACGAATGCGTTGCCATGGGGCGATGTGCTTGATGTGGACTGAGATAGGAGTCATTGAGCAATGAAGTCTTCCTCAAGATACTATCGTCGCGCACTTCGGATGATGCAATCGGAGACGCCGAACATAAATGCAGTTGTAAAGCTGTTGGAGAAAGGGATTGAAGAGGAGGACCCAAGTTCCAAATATGCTATTGGCACCTGGTATTTACACGGAGGTTATCTAAAAAAAAATGTCAGGAAGGGAATCGGTTATATTAAAGACGCGGCCCGATCTGGTGTGGCGCCAGCACTATTTGACATGGCGGTCGCTTTTGAGACGGGAACGGGCGTGAGAAAAAGCGAGAAAAAGGCAGCAGAATACTACTTAAAGGCGGCCTTGAGTGGCGATTCGGAGGCTTTTTATGAGGTTGGGCGTTGCCTGTATCATGGAATAGGATTTAAGGGTGATAGGGCTCAGGCAAAAATTTGGTTGGATATATCGGAATCTAAGAATAAAACTTAAATCCGAAATCTTGAGTGCGCCTTCCTGCGCTAGACTAAGCGGCTGCTAGCGGGTTTGACGGAACACGATGAAACGAACACGGGTACTGACCGGGATCACCACCACCGGCACGCCGCATCT
>CAZSDL010000179.1:0-5204 GCA_964605635.1 uncultured Woeseiaceae bacterium | reverse complement strand
AGGCGGCGCGCGCGAATCCAGTCTTCGACTTCGCGACGGGACCCATGGCCTGCCGAAGCAAGCACTTTTTGCACACGCCCTGGCACGGGTTACTTTTCCTATCGACTTGAACTTGAAGTACTTCGATCGCTGAGGTCGGTGGCATCATCCTCGTCGTCGAAATCGTCCGACCCCACAGTTACCGGGAGCTCGCCTGGATCCGGCCAGGCGACAGCAAGGATTTCTTCAAACTCGGTGTCCGTTTTCTTCTCTGCAGGCGATGCGTCCGGCGTTTGCGTGTCGCTTGATTCATTGTTGTCTGCCTCGATTTCAATTACCTCAAGTTCCGGAAACAAAATCGGCAAGTCAGTAACGTCGGCAGTTTGAAAATCGGTATCGGCATCGTCACTCGAGACTGCCGGCAAATTGAGCTGCACTCGCAGGCTTTCCCAGTCCGACAAATCCGCCAACGGTGGCAGATCATCGAGCTTCTTAAGGCCGAAGTAATCTAGAAAGAGGCGGGTCGTACCGAACATGGCGGGACGCCCGGGTACATCACGGTGCCCGACCACTCGTACCCAATCACGCTCGAGCAGAGTTCGAACGATATTGGAACTCACCGACACACCGCGGATTTCCTCGATTTCACCGCGCGTGATTGGCTGCCGATAGGCGATCAGTGCCAGCGTCTCAAACAACGCACGCGAATAGCGCGGGGGACGTTCTTCCCACAGCTTCTGCAGGCGGTCCGCCATTGTGGCCTTTACCTGCATGCGAAAGCCTGAAGCCACCTCGGCAATGGCGATGCCGCGATCCTCGTAATCTGTCTGCAAATCGGAGATTGCCTGCCGTACCTGCGACTTTTCCGGCTCCGAACCAGGATCGAAAAGACTGTGGATCTGTTCTATGCCTAACGGCCGTCCTGCGGCGAGCAGTGCTGCTTCTACAAAATACTTGATCTCGTTCTGATCCATTCGTGATCCGTCTCGTGAAAAGTTAGGAGGTTTTCGACTCTTGCTTAATCAGTTGATTGTCGGTTACCAGGCGAACTGATGATGCAGCTCTCACGTACAACGGCGCGTAAGCGCCGGCCTGCACTACCTCGATGGTGGCCTCGCGCAATAATTCAAGAATCGCGATAAACGTGACTGCAACACCCATTCTGCCCTCCTCCGGGTCGAACAAATCAGCGAACCCGGAAAAGGTGTTGGCCTGAATGCGCGACAGTATTTCTGACATTCGCTGCCTGACCGACAATGGTTCTCGCTGGAAATGCAGGTTGGAAAACATCTGCGCACGCTTCAGTACATCATGGAATGCCAGCAACAGTTCTTTAAGTGTCACGTCCGGCAGTTGCGCTACAACTTTTCGTTCAGGTGCCTCGACAGTCGCCACGAAGATATCCCTTTCGAGACGCGGCAATGAGCCCAGATCCTCGGCTGCCTTCTTGAATCGTTCGTATTCCTGCAAGCGACGCACCAGCTCAGCCCGCGGATCGTCCTCCTCTACCTCAGCGGCCGGGGGGCGAGGCAACAACATCCGGGACTTGATTTCCGCCAGCATGGCCGCCATCAACAGGTACTCCCCGGCCAGTTCAAGCTGCATTTCTTTCATCAGCTCGATGTATTCAACGTACTGTCGGGTAATCTCGGCGATGGGAATATCGAGGATATCCAGATTCTGGCGCCGTATCAGGTACAGCAGGAGGTCGAGCGGGCCTTCGAAGGCCTCGAGAAAGACCTGCAACGCATACGGCGGAATGTAAAGATCCTGCGGAAGCTCGGTTACAGGTTCCCCGTCGACCACCGCAAACGGCATTTCGCTTTGTGACGGACCAGACTCCGTCGTAGACGCAGCTGCGCGTTGCGCGTCCTTGCTCGTAAGCACGGTCAGTTCAGGTTTCATCGACATTCCAGGGGAGGTTGGCACATTTTAGCGTATTTTCAGGCAGGGCCCGCAACTACCGGCCCAGGTCATTGCAGGAAACTAACGTCGCCCCGGCCAACTCTCAGGATTTGCACCGAGTCTCCTGAAAGATCAATAACGCTCGTCGGCTCGATACCCGTCGGTCCGGCATCGATGATCAATTCGATTTCATGCCCGATTCGCTGGTCAATTTCAACCGGATCAGTCAAGGGCATGTCATCACCAGGCAACTGCAATGTTGAACTCATCAAAGGTTCTTCAAGCGCATCCAGTATAGAAGCGACAACGGGATGGTTCGGTACGCGCAGCCCAATGGTTCGGCGCTTGGGGTTTTGCAAACGCTTCGGTACTTCCCTGGTAGCCTGCAAAATGAATGTGTAAGCGCCGGGTGTCAACGACTTCAGTAATCGGTACGCCCAGTTATCGACGCGCGCATATGTACTGATTTCCGAGAGGTCCCGGCAAACGAGCGTAAAGTTGTGGTTTTTATCGGTTCGACGAATTCGATGTATACGATCCATCGCTTTCTTGTCACCAATATGGCAGCCAATCGCGTAGCTTGAATCAGTCGGATAAGCCACCAACGCACCGTCACGGATCGCAGCCACAATCTCGGCAATCCTCCTCGGCTGCGGGTCGGCGGGATGCAATTCGATGATCTTTGCCATGACGCGATTGTAGCGGCTCCTGGCATCTGACGTGCGGTCCGATCATTTCCGTTTTGGGACTCATTGACTTTGAGCTATTATTCGCTCCCTTATCGCTCCGGACTCGTCAGGCACATGCAGCTACTTATTGACTACATTCCGATAGTCGCATTCTTTGTCGCTTACTTTTACAAGGATATCTACTTTGCGACCGTAATCCTGATGGTTGTCATGCCAGTGGTTTTGCTCCTGCAATGGCTGGTATTGCACAAAGTCAGCAAGATTTATGTCAGCTCTACGATTCTGGTGATTGTGCTGGGTGCTGCAACATTGTTTTTTCGCTCACCTGGCTTTTTGTACTGGAAGCCGACGGTATTGAACTGGGGTATCGCGGCGGTCTTTCTTGGCAGCCAGTGGATTGGCGCGAAGACCATAGTCGAACGCATGCTTGGTGGAGCCGCAACGCTCTCAAGTGATCAATGGATTCGGCTCAACCAGATATGGGTGGTTTTCTTTGTCGTTGTAGGTGCGTTGAATATTTACGTCGCCTACGAGTTCAGCGAAGCGTTCTGGGTCAAGTTCAAGTTGTTCGGTATGCTTGGCCTGACCGTCGTATTCGTTGTCATTCAAAGCATTTGGCTTGCATTTGCGACGAAGAAGAATGCAGAAACCAGTCACGATGCAGGCGGCTGAGAATGTGGTACGCGATCATCAGCACGGACGTCGAGAACAGCCTGCCATTCCGTGCCAAGGCGCGACCGGCACATATTGAGCGCCTGAATGAATTGCTGGACCAGGGTCGGTTGCTGCTGGCAGGCCCACACCCGGCGATCGATGCCGAGGACCCGGGTCCGGCCGGGTTTACCGGCAGCCTGGTAATCGCCGACTTTCCGACGCTCGAAGACGCAACGGACTGGGCAAATGCCGATCCCTACGTGACGGGCGGCGTCTACGCAAAAGTGATAATCAAACCGTTCAAGAAGGTTCTCCCATGACGGAGTCTCGCAGCAGTCTGCTACGCTCGCGTTTGTCCGAAAAGTTCAATCCGACGGAACTATTGATCAAGGATCAAAGTCAGTTGCATATCGGGCATCAGGGCGCTCAGGACGGAAAAGGCCATTTCGACGTCACTATCGTTTCGTCGGCGTTTTCAGGGCTGAGCCAGATTCGGCGTCACCAGTTGGTCTATGATGCCGTAGGCAGCTTGCTCGAGACAGACATTCACGCACTCCGAATCAAAGCCTTTGCTCCATCCGAACGGTAGCGTCGCGGTAACCGATTTTCTTTTTTTTCAACCAAGGAAGTTTTACTGATGAGACTTGTTTTCAACAGCACGAACCCATTTGCCCTTGTTGCTGCCGGCGCTTTGTTAACTCTGGCGTGCGATTTGGAAGCCCGTAGCGACACCGTCGTAACCGTTAACGGGGCGTCAATTGACAGCTCGGTTTTAGATGTTTACATGGAAAACCGTATCGACAAGCCGCTTGCGCAGGTTACCGAGGAAGAAAGACAGATTTTGTTGTCTGAGCTGACAGACATCTACGTTCTTTCAACACAGGATTCAGCGGAGGCGCTTGAAAAAGATCCACGCATTGCCGCACAGATCGAACTGCAGACTCGAGGTGTTCTTGCGCAAGCCGTGGCTGCGGAATTCTTCGCCTCGTCCACCGTAACCGATGAAGAAGTACAGGCGGAATACTCTGAGCAGGTCGAACAGGCACCAAGAGTTCAATACAAAGCGCGACACATCCTTGTTCCAACTCAAGGTGCGGCGACGGATATAATTGGACGACTGGATGAAGGCGCTGACTTTCAGGAGTTGGCCAAGGAACATTCCACGGACTCGTCCGGCCCGAACGGCGGAGACCTGGGTTGGTTTTCACCGAATCGAATGGTCAAGCCCTTCGCTGACGCAGTGGCGGTGCTGGAAGATGGCAAGTACACCGGAAGTCCTGTCCAGACGGAGTTCGGATGGCATGTGATTCTTAGAGAAGAATCCCGCCAGCCCGAGCCACCAACTTTGGAAAGCGTTCGAGATGCATTGGTGCAAAACGTGCAGCAGAAAAAGTTTCAAGCCCACCTTGACGAGCTAAGAAGCAACGCCGCCGACTGACGCCGCTTCTTCTTTACTTAATGCAAAAGTGATTTAACAAAAAAAAGGGCGCCGTTCGGCGCCCTTTTTATTCCTCACAATATTTTGTGAGTCTGTTCACAGCAATCAATTCATCGCGTCGCTATAGTCACTCGCGAATCGCTTCTAATCGCTCAGGGGCGATTCCTCCAACCCTCGCATCTCCTTTGATGTTGATACGAGATCTAAGTCGGCAGGGACGCCGACTTTTTTTTGCCCCGAATCTCTGAAGCGGTTTGATACCTCCGGCTACCAGGCTGTTACGGCTGAGCAACCAGCAACCCTAGTCCGCCATACGAGCGGCCCGCAATTGCGACTTCATCACCAACACTGGGTGCAACACCACTTGACAGCAACGCGTTGTAATCTACGGTGACACCACTGACAACCGCCCGACCGAAGGCCCAATCGACTGAGTCAACGATGCCACGCAGGTAGGAAACGTCACTTGCGGCTGCTGGTACAACCGACGCATTGATAATGCTTCCAGTTGTCATATCGATAGTGCCGTAGACGGCGAC
>CAZSDL010000178.1:0-5222 GCA_964605635.1 uncultured Woeseiaceae bacterium | reverse complement strand
TGCCGCCCCTGGTCCTGCAGGCCGAGCACGTCAAACGGCTGGCCAGCGCGCTTGGCGAAATCGCGCCGCGCTGATGACATCGAAACAACTCTTCCAATGCCAATCGGGAAAATTATGAAATCGTTTAATGATCTTGCAGACTTTTCAGACGAGGAACTGGCCGCACTTCTGCTTTTGGCCGGCCGCCTCGACGAAAAGCCCGAACCGCATGCCCTCGAAGGCAAAGTTCTCGCCCTGCTTTTCATGAGCCCTTCCTTGAGGACGCTGGCATCGTTCCAGGCAGCGATGGTACGACTTGGCGGCGGCGCCTTTGTGATCTCGCCGGACATGTCAATTCACGGCATCGAGACACGGCCAGGCATCGTCATGGACGGAGCTGCAGCCGAGCATATCCGCGAGGCCGTGCCGGTCATTGCATCGTACGGCGACGCCATCGGCATACGCGCGTTCGCCGAGCGCAGGAATCTCGAACCAGAAATTGCCGATACCGAGTTCAAGTCCATGATCGACCTGATCGACACGCCGTGGATCAACATGGAATCTGCGATCCAGCACCCGTGCCAGAACCTGGCAGACTGGAAAACACTCGACGATCTCGGCGTGCCGGCCAATGGCGGCAAGTTCGTGCTGAGCTGGGCATATCATCCGTTGGCGTTACCCCTGGCCGTACCCGCCTCGACTCTGTACATGGCGGCGCGGCGCGGCATGGACGTGACAGTACTGCGACCGGACGGCTTCGCCCTGCCCGAGCCGTTGATGAAGAAGGCGCGCGATGCGGCGAGCGCCGCCGGCGGCTCCGTTCGTGAGGCGGACGACCGGCACGATGCAATGCGGGGCGCGCAGGTGATTTACGCGAAATCCTGGTCGTCGACCACGCATTACGGCAACAAATTGAAAGACCACGAGCTGCGGCGCGGTCTTGAAAGCTGGTGCGTCGACGAACCGTGGTTCGAGGATGCGGCCGATGACTGCAAGTTCATGCACTGCTTGCCGGTGCGTCGCGGCGTGGTGGTCAGCGAGCGCGTTCTCGATGGACCGCGCAGTGTGGTCATTCACGAAGCAAGGAACCGGATGCTGGCGCAGATGGCCGTCCTGCATCGCATGCTGGGGTCCAAACAATGAACCAGTCCAGCGATCGTGCCGTCGTGGTGTCCGCGCTGAAACATGCAGCGCCCTATATTCGCCTGTTCAAGGGCAAGGTTTTTGTCCTGAAAGTCGGCGGCGAGCTATTTGCAGACCCGGCGGATACCCGGGCCTTGATGGAGCAGGTAGGGATTTTGCACCAGGTGGGCATACGCATCGTGCTGGTGCACGGCGGCGGTCCGCAATCGACGAAACTCGCAACGGCGCTGGGACTCGATACCAAGTTCATCGACGGGCGGCGGGTCACTGACGACGCGTCGCTCGACGTAGCCACCATGGTGCTGAACGGGCTGATCAACACACGTGTTCTTGCCTCGTGCCGGGATCTCGAGATTCCCGCAGTCGGTATCAGTGGCGTCGATGCAGGACTAATCCGCGCCCATCGCCGACCCCCCGTAGAAAAAAAAGGCGGCCCGCCGGTCGACTATGGTTTCGTCGGTGACATCGATTCCGTGGATGCCGACGTGCTGCGCAAGCAACTCGACAACGGCCTCATGCCGGTGGTCAGCCCGCTGTCCTGCGATTCCGGCGGCATACTCCTCAACATCAACGCGGACACTGTAGCGGCCGCGATAGCCGCGGAGTTGAAGGCGGAGAAGTTGATACTGGCCACCGGAGCGCCGGGGATACTCGAAGATGCCACCAACCCGCAGTCGATCATTTCTTACGTCGATCGAGCAGCACTGACGAAGTTGCGCGAGGACGGCAAGCTTGCAGATGGCATGTTGCCGAAGGCAGCGGCAATCGATGCAGCGCTGGACAATGGCGTCAACCGCGTCCACGTCATTTCCTATCGCGTGCCCGACAGCTTGCTTCTCGAGATCTTTACCAATGAAGGCACCGGGACACTGGTCGTGAACGATATCGCGGCGCTCAGCGCCGCCGAGCAAGCGTCATCCGGACCCCTGCAATGAGCCGGCTGTGGGACAAGGGATTGCCGCTCGACCAGCGCGTGCTCCGCTACACCGCGGGCGAGGATCATCTGCTCGACGCCCGGCTCGTCTCTTACGATGTCAGGGCGTCCATCGCGCACGCGGAAATGTTGTGCCGCCAAAAACTCCTGAGTGATGCCGATTGCCGCTCAATCAGCGATGGGCTGCGCGCGCTCGAAGCGGATCACGCCGCCGGCCGCTGGCAGATCGAACTGGATGACGAGGATGTGCACACGGCGCTGGAGTCGCGCCTGACCGCCTCCATCGGCGAGGCAGGCGGCCGGCTGCATCTTGGCCGGTCGAGAAACGACCAGGTATTGACGGCTCTGCGCTTGTACCTGATCGATGCCACTCGCGAGGTGGCCAGCCGCGTCGGCGGACTGTGCACTGCTCTCGACGACCTCGGCAAACGACAGGGTGATGTCGTGCTTCCCGGCTACACGCATATGCAGCAGGCCATGCCCTCGTCCGTCGCATTGTGGAGCGGCGGCTTCCGCGAGACGTTCGATGACGATATAGCAGGGCTTGAAGCATCGCTGCGTCGCCTCGGCAAAAACCCGCTTGGCAGTGCGGCCGGTTACGGCACGCCGGGACTGGCGATCGATCGCGATGCGACTACAACAGCACTCGGTTTCAGCGAGACCCAGGCGCCGGTAACCGCCGTACAACTGTCGCGCGGCAAGGCGGAAAGCGGGCTGCTCTTCGAGTTAACGCTACTGGTGCAGGATCTCGGCCGGCTATCCAGCGATCTTCTGTTGTTTTACACGCAGGAATTCGGCTATGTGGAACTGGCGACGGAGGTCACGACCGGCTCGTCGATCATGCCGCAAAAACGCAACCCGGATGTGCTGGAGCTGATACGCGCCGCTTCGGCGACGGCACAGGCCGGTCTTGACGAATGCCTGATGATCACTGCGAAGCTGCCGTCCGGCTACCAGCGCGACTTGCAGCGGCTGAAAGGCCCGGTATTTCGTTCGATTGACCTCGCCATCGACAGCGTCGACATCATGGCGTTCGTTATTTCGGGCCTGACCTTCAGGCCGGACCGGATTCGGCTGACGACCGGCCTTGATGCTGCGGAGCAGGCCAATCGCCTCGTGACCGAGGAGGGCATCCCGTTCCGCGACGCCTACCGTCGGGTCGCAGAACGTTTCAGGGATTGAGTACATCGCTTGCTGTACGATTCGGGTCTTTACCCGGTTCGTCCAGGTCGGCTTACGATGAAAACTCACTGCGCGAGGCTTGGCGCACTCCTGCTTGTTGCCTGCACAACGGTCGCCTGCGGCCAGCGGGGCCCGCTCGTGCTGCCGGGCGACCCCAGCAGCGTGCAATCCGAAATCCCGCGCTTGCCGACGCCTGTTGAGAATGAGGAAGATGACGACGAGCGTAATCACGAGCCAAGACCCTAGTCCATGACTGACCGGATGCTCGTACTGATCGATGGCTCGTCCTACCTCTACCGGGCCTGGCACGCACTGCCAAAGCTGGCGTCATCCCGGGGTGCGCCTACCGGAGCCCTCCTCGGCGTGCTCAACATGATCAACAAACTGTCGAAGGAACAGCCAACCGCACATTTTGCGGTGGTCTTCGATGCGCCGGGCAAAACCTTTCGCGATGTGCTCTTCGATCAATACAAAGCCAATCGCCCGCCCATGCCGGACGATTTGCGCGCCCAGGTGGAACCGCTTCTTGCCGCTGTGCAAGCGGCAGGTTTACCGTTGCTGCGCATCGAAGGCGTCGAAGCGGACGACGTGATCGGGACTCTGTGCCGCCAGGGAATGGAAAGCGGCATGCAGGTTCTGGTTTCTACGGGCGACAAGGACATGACGCAACTCGTCGGCAACGGCGTGACAGTCGTTAATACGATGACCGACACCGTCCTTGACCGGGAAGGCGTCAAGAACAAGTTTGACGTCTGGCCCGAGCAGGTAATCGATTACCTGGCGCTCGTCGGTGACAGCTCGGACAACATTCCCGGCGTGCCCAAAGTCGGTGCCAAAACTGCCGCCAAATGGCTGGCTGAATTTGGCAGCGCCGATGAGATCATCCGTAATGCTGACGCGATCCCCGGCAAGGTCGGCGAGAGCCTGCGCGAGAATATCGAACAGCTCAGGCTGTCACAGCAGCTTGCAACCATAAAATGCGATGTCGAACTGCCGGTCCGGCCTGAGGACCTTTTGCGCGGCGCACCGAATATCGATGAACTGCGGCGCATCTACCGCGAGTACGAGTTGCGCAATTTGCTCAGGCAACTGGACGAGCAGCGCGACAGCGACGGCGCCGTCGCAGCTGCAAGCGTTTCGGAAGCGAATGCAAAAGGCGAATACGAAACCGTATTAACGCAAATGGATTTCGATCGCTGGTTGCAGCGGATCGAGGACGCCTCGTTGGTGGCATTCGATACCGAGACCACGAGCCTCGACTACATGCAGGCGGAAATCGTCGGCATTTCTGTTGCCGTGAAGACTGGCGAGGCGGCGTATATTCCGGTTGGCCACGATTATCCCGGTGCGCCGGCGCAACTGGCGCGTGATGCCGTACTCCAGGCACTCAAGAAATTTCTCGAAGACCCGGAGCGCCGGAAAGTCGGTCACCACCTCAAATACGATGCGCACGTCATCGCGCGCTACGGTATACAGCTGGCCGGCATGGCGTTCGACTCGATGCTCGAATCCTACGTGCTCAATAGCGTGGCCACCCGCCATGACATGGATTCCACCGCAAGTCACTATCTCGGTGTCGAAACCATTCACTTCGAAGATGTGGCCGGCAGGGGCGCAAAACAACTGACTTTCAACCAGATCGATCTCGAGCAGGCGTCGCCGTATGCGGCAGAGGACGCGGACATAACGCTCCGGCTGCATGAGCACCTGTGGGCAGAATTGCAGAAGACTCCGTCGCTGCGCGACCTTTATCTCGAGATCGAGCAACCGCTGGTGCCGGTTCTGCTCGGGATGGAAGAAGCAGGTGTGCTCATCGATCGCGAGATGCTCAGGAAGCAGAGCAGTGAACTGGCGAAGAAAATGCAGCAACTCGAAATGAAGGCGCATAACCTTGCCGGTGGCCCCTTCAATCTCGGTTCGCCGAAACAGTTGCAGGAAATCCTCTTCGAGCAGCAAGGCCTGCCGGTCGTACGCAAGACGCCGA
>CAZSDL010000177.1:0-5268 GCA_964605635.1 uncultured Woeseiaceae bacterium | reverse complement strand
GTTCACAATTCCTATTATCACACGGAGTAGACCGTACCTCTAGTAAGGGCCAGATCTTCGGTGGTGCTTTTTCTTACTCAAAAAATACCCACTCATTTTCATATACAACTCCGAGACCAAAACCGACACCGATAGTTAGGTCGCCACCATCAAAAATATCTTGGATGAGCCCCTTTTCAAACTCTAATTCGCCAACCTCTACTGTTTGCCCGCGATTACTGATCCTATTCTCCGTGCTTGCGCTCCCAAAAGGGATTTCGATTTCGGCAAGTGTTCGTCCTTCGGAATAAGTCTCCACCTTTCCATGTTTGGTCCACCGCTCATCTATTTTGTCGCCCATTTTGACCGAACCCGCGGCGCGACATCTCTGAGCGTAAGCGCCTCGAAAACGATCTGCGGCGGCTTGCAGCGGACCTCGCTGAAGCAGACCGGCGGAAGGATGAATTTCTCGCCACGTTGGCGCACGAGCTCAGGGGACCGTTGGCGCCGCTCGCTAACGTGCTCGAAGTCTGGAAGAACACCGATGACGTCGCGTTGCTCGATCGCGCGCGCGGGACGATGGGGCGCCAGTTGAATCAGATGGTGCGACTGGTCGACGATCTGCTCGACCTGAACCGCATAACGCACAACCGGTTCGAGCTGCGTCGTTCGCGCGTCGCGCTCTCCGAGGTAATCGGCCAGGCGGTGGAAGCTTGCCAGCCGCTCGCAGACGCATCCGGACACGAGCTACGCCTGAACCTGCCGGCCGAGGACTGTTGGCTGGACGCCGATTCGGCGCGGCTGACACAGGTATTCGGCAATCTCCTGAGCAACGCTTGCAAATACACTGACGCGGGCGGGACGATCACGGTCAGCGCGCAGCACCAAAATGCGCACGTCGTCGTCTCCGTAGCAGACACCGGAAGTGGTATTCCCGCCAGCGAGCTCGACACCATTTTCGATATGTTCGTACAGGTTGATCGTCGCGGTTCCCGGCTAGGGCTCGGCATCGGGTTGACGCTGGCCAAACGCCTGGTCGACATGCACGGCGGAATGATCGAGGCGAAGAGCTCGGGAGAGGGTCAGGGCAGCGAGTTCGTGGTGCGCTTACCGCTGCAGGTGCCGCCACCGGGGCGCGATTCTGGCTGAGGACGCCGGCGGCGACGGCCTGGTTGTCGGCATACGGAGCACGTCGAGGAATAGCTTCTCGGTAGACATGTCGGGACAGGCCATAATCATTGCAAGGTTCGTTGCAGCGGATCCTGTTACCGACTTCGATCGCATCGCTGCGCGTCTCAACGTTGGCGCACCAGCTCGAGGCTCATCGGGCCGTACAGCCGGTCCTCGCTGCGCGTAAGGACTACCGTGCCCTGCGGGCTGGTGACCAGCACTCTGTTGCCGTCAAGCCGGTATTCCGCTTCCCCCATAGCGCCGAGCATCGAGATGCTGGCCCGTCCATCGGACCGGAATGCGTAGGTCGTCTCGCCGGCTTCGTCCACGTAAATGCCGGTCAAAGCACCGCCGCAACCCGCGGCGACGAAGAGAACGCCGCCAAGCAAGGTCGCAAGACACGGATTCGCGCGCATCGGCCTCTTCAGTCGCCCCTACAGCTCAGGCCTTGCGCTCTGCTCTCGCAGTTTCTCTTCACTGACTATTCTCAGCGCGTGCTCGAACTGCTGCCCGCCGTGATAAAGGTCCCTCTGATTCATGACAACCATATTGAGCTCGCGGGCCAGCATCCGATTGCCGTCCTGCGGAAGGATCTCCGCGCGGATTGTCAGATTGCAACCAGAGTTCCAGCCATGCTGGGTCGCGAATTGCGGTTGTGGGCCGTTGATACACGTTTTGTAGTTCAGCGCTGCGCTGCTGAACTGGCCGGCGGGGGGCGGAGCGGGCCTGCCCTCTCGGCTGTAGAGCCAGATCAGGTTTGTCGCGCCGGCACGTACTTTGTTAATGCGTAAATGATCGCCGGTTGCCTGTAACTGCGGCACGCCGTACTTCTCGCTCAAGGATTGAGTCATCCTGGCGATACCGATCTCCATCGGATCATCGGATTGCTCGAGGCGTTCCATCAACTCATCGGTGACGGCTTCGCGATCGATTTCCCGGCTATTCGAGCACGCATTGGTGCTACATCCACTAAGCATAGCAGGCATCGAACGTTCGCAGTTCGCCGAATCAAGAAGGGACAGTTACCTAGACCTATTCTAAGTCACTGTCCCTCCTGCAGGAGTTGGCGGGCGGTGAGGGTGTCGGGATGGTTAGCGCCGAGGCCGTTGGTGAGTCCCGGCAGCGCTGCTTCGAGGTCGCTTCGGGCGGCGGTCGTATCCCCGACCATCAAGTGCGCCTTGGCACGCAAGAGCAGTGCCAGCCCGACATCCGAGCTCATCGTTATGTCGCGCGCCTGCGCAGCCACGATGTCGAGAGATTCCGTCGCATACTGCCGGGCGACATCTGCATCGCCGGACGCCAGCGCTGCGCCCGCCGCAATTCGCAGTGCAATTCCCAAAACATGTCCTTCGCCAGTCGTCAGCCGCAGCTCATTGAGGTAATGCTCGCTGACGCGCCGCGCCTCCTCGGTCCGGCCCGATGCGAGCAGCGCTTGCACGCGTCCGCCAATGACGATTTGCAGACCGCGGCGACTGACGCCGGGGGTTCTCGAATAGTAATCTTCAGCCTCATCGAGATATGGCAAGGCTTCTTCGGCGCGTCCGCTGAACGCCAGCGTCCGACCGATCTGCGCAGTGGCTTCGGCCACCAAGGTCCTGTTGCCTGCCGCTTCGTTTCTCGCACGTTCGTCATGAAAGAGTTGCAGTGCTTCATCGTATCGCGCGAGCCGCACCAACCCGCCGGCATACGTGCCCCAGAAACCGATCGGCGCCTGCCCACGCACTTCGAGCTCTCGCACCTTGTCGATCAGCGCGGCGATCTCCGAGACTGCCAAGGTCACTTCGCCGACTGCCTGCAACAGAATTCCCCGATTGAGCGAAACGATAAGATTGCCGACGGTGTTGCCGCGTCCCGACCGCTCAATCAGCGCCAGGACCTCGTCGGAGTTGGCAATGGCCAGATCAATGCGGCCCATTTGGTAATGCATGTTGCCGATTTCGTTCAGCAGCACGCCTTCTGTGCGTGGCGAGGCGAACGGACTTTGCCTGTGACTGTCCAGGGTTGCCTGTAGAAGTTCGAGCGCTGCCTGCGGCTGCTCCGCCAGCGCAAGAAAGTTTGCCTGAGATCGGGCGCACGAAACGTTCGTGTCTGTCGAGGGCCCACCGCGTGCCTGCAACAGCGAGGTCGCTTCTTCCAATTGCAACTTCGCTGCTTCCGGATCGTTGCGATACCCGTAGCGGACGAATGAACAGAGCGTCAACGCGAGAAGATCGACATCGTTTTGCGCACGGGCGATCGTCTCTGCACGAGCGAGCAACTCGAGGGCACGATCGACCTGCCCGAGGCCCGAGTAACGGTGCGCAACATCGTGGTACATGGCGCCGGCGAAGCGCTGTTCGTTCCCGTACTGTCGCTCCAGAAGCATGACACCGCGATCGAGCAGCTCGTCGGTAGACAGGGGTCGACCCTGCGGCCCGACCTCCTCGAGCAGGAAGGTGAGAAACTCATTGGTGGCTTGCGCACGTTGCTGCTGGTAAACCGCCGCATCGCGTTGCCGCTGTGCCTCCATCCCCTGCCACACCGTAATCGCCGCCGCGCTAAGGAGCGCCAGCAGGGTGAGCGCGGCTGCCACCACACCACCACGGTGACGACGAACGAATTTCTGCGCGCGATAACGAATGGTTAACGCCTGCGCTGTGACGGGTTCGTGCCGCAGGTAATTACGCAGATCCTGAGCCAAGTCCGCAACCGTTGGATAACGCTCGTCGGGATCGACCGCCAGAGCCTTGCGCACGATGTTGTCGAGATCGCTGCGCAGGGTTTTCAGCAGCTCTGATGAGGAAGTATTGCGACGCTTCGCCAGATGTCCCAGCTCCTCTAGCGATGGAGCGCTTGTCACCGCTGCCAGCAGCCGTGTCGGCTCTTTTCGCGCCAGTGCACGCAATTCGGCCAGCGAACGCAGCGTGCCGGTCTCCCGCGGATTGCTGCCGGTCACGAGCAGCCAAAGGAGCAGGCCGAGCGAATAGACGTCCGTCGCGGTGGTTATGGTGTCTCCGTTCAGTTGTTCCGGCGCGGCGTATTCGGGCGTGAGCGCGGTACCCATTTCGCGGGTCAGTCCTCTATTGTCTGCGGCTGCTTCATCGCTCAGTAACTTCGCCACACCGAAGTCGAGCAACTTGACCGTCCCATCGACCGCAACCTGCACGTTCGACGGCTTGATGTCGCGATGCACGATCAGTCGCGCATGCGCATGCGCGACGGCATCCAGCACCGACAGGAACAGTTGGATGCGCGCTTCGATACTGAGCGCGCGCTCGTCACAGTACTGGTCGATGGGCAAGCCCTTGATGTACTCGAGTACGAGAAAGGGCTGCTCGTTCGGCCCGACGCCCGCATCCAACAGGCGTGCGATATTCGGATGCGTGAGTTTTGCGAGATACCGGCCCTCGAGCGCGAAACGTTCGGGCGCCGCCCCACCGGCGAGGCGCGACAGCAGTTTGACGGCGACCTCGCCCTCGAAGCGACCGTCACTGCGCGCCGCGCGCCACACGGTACCCATTCCGCCACGGCCGACGGGTTCGGTCAGCGTGTACTGGCCGAACTTCTGTCCGGCCGCGCCGACGACGGTTTTGCGATCGCCTTCGGGTTCACCGCTCATCAGCCTGGCGACGCCCAATCTTTCGGGCAGCTGCTCGAAGTAATCGTCTGAACGGGCAGACGCATCGAGCAACGCTTCAATATCGTCTCTAAGCGCGGCGTCAGCACCGCAGCTTCGATCGAGAAACTCATCCCGCGCTGCCGGTTCGAGCTCCAGTGCTTCGATGAACAGTTGCTCTGCCCGTTGCGACCGTGACTGGTCCATGCTTCTGCTGCGCCTCGCGAGTCCTGTAGTTCAGGACATACAGATTCCGCATCCAAAACGGTGCATGGCGATCTGGCGTGCCTGTAGGCCTCTTCCGCGACGTCTCAGCCGACCTGCGGCCACAAAAGGATCACGGCCAGCCCCGCAACGATCGTCACCCCGGCGGATAGTTCGTATAAGGGGCCACTGTATCAGCATCGAAACCGTTGGACCAAGCTGAAACCGGGCCGATGAGCGCAGATCGAGGCTGCGATCTGGCGGAGCCGGCCCGAACCCTCGTCGTTCAGCGCGTGAATCTTCCCTTTTCACCCGGAAAT
>CAZSDL010000176.1:0-5275 GCA_964605635.1 uncultured Woeseiaceae bacterium | reverse complement strand
AAGCAATTAGAGATCGTTGCGCTGCCAGCGGGGATAACAGTGTTGCTGTGGCGACGCTTTTTTACGCTCATGGTGCTGGCATCGAGCCTGTTCGGGTTCGCGACGAACTCGACTGCACAGCCGGAGGACGCGGCTACATCTGATGAGGTTCAGCAGGCGGCCGACGCGATTCGAGAGGCCTATGACGCGGCACACCTCGCCCTCAAGGACTTCCCTCGCGATCGGTTTGCTACTGAACCGGCGCTGGATGAGAGCGACTACGATAGTGAGGCGATTGCGAAGTGGGTTGACCAAAACACGCGCTGGGTGCCATACCGCGGTATTCTGCGCGGCGCTGAAGGTGTGTTGTTGGATCGCAAGGGCAACAGCCTCGACCGCAGCCTGCTGCTGGCGCGGCTGCTCGAGGACGCTGGCTACGATGCTCGTCTGGCCCGCGGGTACCTCTCCGAGGAGGCCGCGGAAGCCATGTTGTCGCGGTCCGCAACGATCGACATCGCGGCGTCGCCGAGCGCGCCGATCTTCCGGGACGAGATGGTCCGTGCGGCGGAGCGGGCACCGGGCGAAGCGGCTGCGCTGGCCGAGCTCGTTGGTTCACTTACAGACCGCGACAGCCCGGAAGTCCGCAAGGCCGTCGCCGATCATTGGTGGGTGGAGGCGTACCAGGATGGCGGCTGGACCGCGGTCGATCCGTTGCTGACGGGACCGCTTGCTGCATTGCGTCCCGATCCGGAGGAACGCCTCTCCCCGGAAACTTTACCGGACTCGCTCTTTCACAAGGTAACGATTCGTGTCGTCATCGAACGGTGGGAGGCTGGTGAAACGGTGGAGGAAGTGCCGTTCGAGCATTCTTTGCGGGCGGCTGACGCCCCCTTTCACGATTTCGAGCTTCTGTTCGAGCCGTTTCAAGTCGAGCCGGCCCCCGAGGGTTCATCCGTTGTTTCGGAGGCCGAGGCGATCGCCGAGACTGCCCAGGAATGGTTGCCTGTTCTTCGCCATGGCGGCGATTTCATTTACCATGAGGCATTCGATCGCGCGGGCAATCTCCTTCGGCGCAAGCCAGGGGAAGTGGCCATCGCACGCAAATTGGAAGAGGCCAACTCGGCGCTTCAGGGACTGGGGAACTCGGCCGAAGCTGATCCGACCCACCTGACGGCCCTTTGGCTCGAATACCGGATCGAGCTACCGGGCCGGGAGCCCAAAAGTGTACGGCGTGAGATTTTCGACATCATCGGTCCGGGTCGTCGACAACGAGCAATCGTGGGACAGAGTCTGGATGCCGCGGCAATCCGCGAACGAGGTCGGTTGCTGATGGGGACCCATCGAATCCTCGTAACGAGCGCAGAACCGCCAACGATAGCTTTAGAGAAGTCCGTGCTGGAACTTTGGGCGAACCAAGGACCGCAGATAGCCGCTCTGGTGCGCCTGGCACACGGTGCTAAAGACGACGAAGTAGTTGCGAGAGCGTACCGCGAACCGGTGATGGCACTCGACCTGTTGGTTATGGCGACGGCCAGGCATCAGCTCTCCCCCTATCCGTCATCGATCTATCTCGCCAGCCCTAATATTCTGACCACTCACTTCACGGTGGAGATGGATGACTCCTTTGCCGTCCAGCGAGCATTCGACGTGGTCGTCAACGACGTCGGTGCCATCGGCAACGGCACCGTTTCGGCCGCCCGGATGCGGCTGGAGCAGGGCGTATTGGACACAATGATGGAGGCCGCAATGGCGGAGCCGGACGAAAGGTCGGGGAATGCTGCCGACCTGTTCGCGTTGCGGGGAGGGGCGACGGGAGGATGGCGCATGATCAATGCCGAGTCGCCAAACACGCAATTGCCGGATTCGGTTCGCGCGCGTATCGCGGACGCACTCGCGGACGGACGGATCGTCGTGGCTCCCGGCCAGCTCGGTGACGACATGGAACCAGCATGGTGGGAGATCGACCCGGCCACCGGCACGACGCTTGGTATCGGGCCCAAAGGCTGGGGTGCAGTGATAACTTCGGATCAGGTCACGCGCGCGATCTGGGCGTGGATGGTAAAAAAGGCCGGAGAGAAGATCGTATTCCGTGCTTCCTGCAAGGTGGCGGTCGGTGTCCTGAAGGCGACGGGACATATCTCGATCGGAGGTGGCGTAGCTATGCGCAGTGGATACGCTTTAGCCATGCTCGCGTTGAATTGTTAGTTGGCGCTCCGGTTGCTTGCTGAATTGCGATTTCGATCCAATGATCGGAGGCGCGTCTCCAGAAGCACAACTGAACTGGCGGCAAGGCCGCCACAACGAACCGATAGGCGCCCTGCTCCAGTTCGCTTGAGCGCACGCACGAAAGTTGACCGCGTACGATGTGGGAGTTGAGCCTATCAGGCATTGGACCGTTTCCGGATCGTCCGCTGCCAATGCCGAGTTTTTGACTAATGCTGTCAGCTTCGCCGGTCACGGTGAGATCCCCGAAAGACACTGGTCATCCTTCGACTTTCGATTGGGATGTTCATCCGTCCATCGCCGCCACCTGCCGTGCCGTCCCGACTTAGATCTCAACGAGAGCGTTCGCGATTTCTTCGCGTTCTTCAGGCGATTTCGCATCGGTTGCGACTCTTGCCTCAACGATCAACTCACCATTGCCTTCGCCGGCCCAGGCAAGGCCGGTCCAGGCAACAACGAAGCTCTCCGTACCTTCCTGACGCATCGAAAAAGGGGACACGAAAAAGGGGACACGAAAAAGGGGACAGATTTATTTTCTAGGAGAAATAAATCTGTCCCTTTTTTGTCCAAGGACGTTCCAAACGAGCCTCTTCGGAGCCGGACTGGACCATGATCGATTGTCATCCTCGAGTCGCATTCGTGCTTTCAACCAGGTGCGTGATGAGCTTCAGGATTTCGGCGGGCGTGAACCAGGGCTTCAGCAGAAGGATGCAGGTTCTCTGATGGTCATTCCTGTCCGGCTCGAACAGAAAGTCGGAAGATGCGGTACGCTGCCGCCATGCCACTGCTCACCCGTACTGAACCGACGTTGCCGGCATCCTGCTATTACGATCCAGGACAGTACGCAGTCGAGCTCGAAGCGGTGTGGTATCGCGACTGGGTGTGCATTGGACGCGTAGAGCAGTTGCCGCGTGTCGGCGACTATATGTTGCCGCCGATTGATGGACTTGACCGGCAAGCCGCTGCTGACGGCATGGCTTTTGCCTCATTCACTGCCAGCATGTTCGTTGTCGGACACCCGGACTATGTACGCAGTGTGCGAATTCTCCCGACCGGGCCCGAGTCGGTTGAGTTGACGATTGACTGGTTACTGCCGGGCGAGAGCAGTGAAGTGACGGCCAGCCAGCTGCAGCACATGCTCGAACTTGGCAGGCGGGTCATTGAGCAGGATTCGCGGGCCTGCGAGATCAATCAGCGGGGACTCAAGTCCTTGAGCCACCGTCATGGCGTCCTGGTGCCGCAGGAGTACGCCGTCCACGAGTTTCACCAGTGGTTGCGCGAGCGCTGCGCGGCGGGCTGATTGCGAAAAAGGGGACCGAAAAAGGGGACAGATTTATTTCTCCTGAATCTGTCCCCTTTTCTCAGACCTGTAAGACACGCGAGAAAATAAATCTGTCCCCTTTTCTCGAAAACATGGGGCGTAATATCAGTCCTGTTTCACAAATATATCGAGTGGCAGGATGGCAGTCGCGCCGATATTCGGTACGTCGACGAGCTGGCCGATGCGGATATCAACAGCGACACTCGCGATCATGTAGGCCTGCGTACGGTCGTATCCGTACTCCGCGACAATGTAATCGATCATTGAAACCAGCGCGTTCTGCGCGGCAAGGTTGAGGTCTTTCGACAGGTTGCGGAGCTCGGACACTTTCGCCGTTGCCAGGTAAGCAATGTCGGGAGGAATTTCGCCCGCGTTCTTCAGCGGAAATCCGGTCGTTGCGTAGAACGTGGCAGACGGGATCGACAACAGGCTTGATGGTCCGCTGTAGTGAGGACCGTGCGCGAGATTGCGGCCGTCCTTGATCACGGCCGTGGTGACGGTGATGTCGGCATCCATCTCGATCGCCGTTCCGGCCACCTCGCCGTCGCCTTGCGCATAGTGAAAGTCGCCGATGGCGAGGCCGCAACCGTCGATGAAGCACGGCAGGTAAACGGTGGCGCCCACCCCCATGTACCGAATGTCCAGATTGCCGCCAAATTCCCGCGGTGGAATCGTGCGCAGGCACTCGGCGGCATGGGTGCCCTCGACGCCGCACAGAGAGGAAGGCTGGGCCGAGTCCGCATCCGGTACGAATACGGCACCGCCGGCATCGGCGAGCTCCTGCTCCCGATCCAGCACCTCCAGCAACTGCTCGTTTCCGGGCATGGTCGTTATGACGCCAGGGAAACTCGAATTCGGGATCCGGATGCCCGGCAGATCATCGCTGGTGGCAAAGTCGTCATCGAGCTGCCAGACGATGAAGCGATCCTCACTGCCCACCGCCGCGCCCGCGAAGCCGAACGCGGACGCGCTGGTCCAGCCGAGAGGACCCGGATCGATGCTCTCGATGGTGACCGCGAGCACGTCTCCCGCTTTTGCAGTCTCGATATAGACCGGACCGGTCAGCGGGTGCACGACACCAAAGCTGAGACCAGCGTAGGCATCCCGGCTGATCTTCATGTCGGCTGCATTGCGCGCGAAGATTTTGATCTTCTCGCCGGGGCTTGCTCGTGCGGCCATTGGAATGTCCGAATGCATGCGATTGATGCAGGCCGGGTCTTCGCTACAGGACTTGCCCCTTTCACCGATCGTTACGTCGGCCATCGTGGACGAGGCGGCCAGGGACATGGCCGTATATAAGAGAGATCGTGTTAGAAGCATGGTGGTGTCCAGTTTGTAATCGGGTTACAGAAATACCGCTTCGCAACCCATCATGCCGAACTGTCGGACGATGTCAAAAAAATCCGTATGCAAGTCGGGATTCCACCGCCGGTCGCGTTAGCAGGTTCGGCTTCAGCATTCTGCGGAGTAAACGATGACCACTGTGCCCGTAGTTGGTGCCGCAGTTGGTGCCGCGTAGTTGGTGCCGGGGTCGATAATTCGTAGGTATCGATCGACCAGGAATATTGCCGATGTCGAACGAGGGCTATCATATCTTTAACGGAAAAGCTGGAGGCCGCTGACTGGTAAAACCAGCGCGGCCATGGTGCTGGAATGGATTCGCCGCAAGGATCCGCGATTCGATTCGGAGTTGAAGGTGTTGATTTGCATCCAAAGTTGAACCACTAGACCCGGGTATTTGCACGCAAAAAT
>CAZSDL010000175.1:0-5280 GCA_964605635.1 uncultured Woeseiaceae bacterium | reverse complement strand
CGATGGTTACGCTACCGTCCTCTTCCTTGCGCAGCCATTCATGTTCGCTCGTGTAACGCAAGTCGCCTGGCAATTCACTCATGGTCTTTCTCCTGATTTTCTCACTGTCCGGACTTATAGTTCGATTCGGATGCGGCCATTGCGAACGAATGGCGGGTTAACGACCTTCGCGTCCTGCAGTCGGCCGCGGATATCCACCTGTGCATGGTTATAGTCCCCTTCCGGCAACCTGGCCAGGGCAATGGAACGCTCGAGCGTGGGCGAGAAGCCGCCGCTGGTAATTTCACCGTCCCCGGCAACCGTGACAACTCGCTGGTGATTCCTGAGAACGCCGCGGCCCTCCAGTAACAGGCCCGTGAGGCGCTGCAGGGTCGACTGTTTGCGCAGTGCCGCCAGCGCGTCACGACCGACGAAGGCACGATCTTCAGGATCCCATGCAATGGTCCATCCGAGCCCGGCTTCCAGGGGCGACGTCTGCTCGTCCATGTCATTGCCGTAGAGATTGAGACCGGCTTCCAGCCGCAAGGTATCTCGAGCGCCCAGGCCGCACGGCACTGCGCCCCGGCCCAGCAGCGACTGCCACAGCGCGGACGCATCGTTTTCCGCCACAATGATTTCGAAGCCGTCTTCCCCCGTATAGCCGGTGCAGGCAACGAACATCGAACCGGCTTGCAGTGCGTTGAATGGTTTCAGCGCCATGACCGCGGCGCGCCATTGCTGATCGATCAGGTCGGCCGCCAAAGCACGGGCCAGCGGTCCCTGGACGGCGATCATTGCAAGCTCTGCTCGCTCCAGCACTGCAACCGGGTGCGATGCCGCTTGCTGCCGAATCCACGCAAGATCTTTTTCGCGTGTCGCCGCATTAACAACCAGTCGATAATTGGACTCGGCGAGCAAATAGACGATCAGGTCATCGATGACGCCGCCAGCCGGGTTAAGCATGCAGGTGTACAGGGCGCTTCCCGTCGCCCTGAGCTTCGCCACATCGTTGGCAAGAAGGATTTTGAGAAAATCCTGCGCCGCCTCGCCCGCGACGTCGACCACGGTCATGTGGGACACATCGAAGATACCAACACGCTTTCTTACCGCGTGATGCTCCTCGATCTGGGAGCCGTAGTGTAGCGGCATATCCCAACCACCGAAATCGACCATTCGCGCGCTGGCCGCGAGATGATCGGCATGTAGCGGTGTCTTCAATCCCATTGCTGGCTCCGACATTCATTGATGCGTCCCCTTGCGGCCGATCAGGCAACAAAAAAAGGGCGGCTCGCCAGACGCCGCATCGAATGCAGTCCTCTCGCGAGCCGCCCCTCTGTCCAAATTACCTGAGAGATCGCAGACCGGCCTTGGTCGCATACCCCTTCGGTGGACCGTTGTTCCGGCCTCTCTCCAGAGCTGATCAGAGTCTGCAGTCCGTGTGCCTGAGCGTTTCCGGGCGAGTTGCGCCTTCGGCGCCCCGTCGAATAACGGGGTCTCTTCTGCCTACCCTGTTGATCAGTGCGCGCAATGATAGCCAAGTCGAACTGCGGTTGCCAGCCGCCCGCAACAACGCAACAATGCACGCTTCCACCCCGTCGGAGAAAAATGATGGCGAACCGTCGCCTCATGACAGGAATCTTTCTTTTGTTCGCTTGCCTGCCGCTGCAGGGAGCCCCCCAGGATGATTTTAATGCGTTGCTCAGAGAAGCCTGGGAGTGGCAACTGGTCGGGAACCCGCTTTTTGCATCCCGGCTCGGAGACCGTCGGTTTGACGCTCGCTGGCCGGACCTGTCGATAGAGGCCATCGAACGACGGCAACAGGATCAACGCGAATTCCTGGATCGGCTGTCCGCAATCGACGCGACCCGGCTCGATGAGAGCGCGCGATTGAACTATGACCTTTTTCGCCGTGAACTGCAGAACGACCTGGAAGCCTGGCGCTTCCGCAGTTACCTGATGCCCGTGCATCACCGAGGGGGTGTACAGAACCTCGACGCAACGGCCGAAACCTTGCGACTCGCGACGGTCAGTGACTATGAAAACTGGCTGGAACGCATGGCAGGAGTCCAGAAATACATCGCGCAGACTATGGACTTGCAGGAGCGCGGCCGTCGTGCCGGGTACATGCCGCCGGCGATCCTGATGCAACGCGTGCCTGACCAGATTGCCGCGCAGCTCGTTGAGAACGCCGAAGACAGCCCGTTTTTTGCAGCCTTCAACGACCTGCCGGACAGCATAGCGCCCGACGAACAGGAACGGCTGCGTCAACGTGCCACAGCGCTTATCGACGGCGAGATCGTGCCGGCCTACCGCCGCTTCAGCCGTTATTTCACGAACACCTACCTGCCAGCCAGCCGGGACAGTATCGGGGCATCGGAATTACCGTACGGCAAGGACTTCTATGAGCACCGGGTTCGCCTTTACACGACGACCCAGATGACGCCGGATGAGATTCACGAGCTTGGTTTGTCGGAGGTGAGCCGCTTGCGCGCAGAAATGCAGTCGATTATCGACGAGCTGGAGTTCGCCGGTGATTTTGCGGACTTTCTGCATTTCCTGCGCACGGACCCGCAATTCTATTTCGACAATCCGGACGACCTGTTCGAGGCGTACCTGGCAACCAGCAAACGTATCGATCCGGAACTGGTCAGGTTGTTCGGCAAACTGCCGCGCATACCTTACGGCTTACGGCCCATTCCTGACAGCATCGCGCCAGACACCACCACCGCCTATTACAGCCGGCCCGCGGCGGACGGCAGCCGGGCCGGTTACTACTATGTGAACCTGTATCGCCCTGAAGTACGGCCAAAATACGAAATCGAAGTCCTGACGGTGCACGAGGCCATGCCCGGCCACCATTTACAGATTGCATTGGCGCAAGAACTGGATGACATCCCGGAGTTCCGTCGTTACGCCGGCTTCACCGCCTTCATCGAAGGTTGGGGACTGTACAGTGAAAGTCTCGGCAGCGAGCTGGGTCTCTACAAGGATCCCTACTCGCGATTCGGTGCTTTGACCTACGAGATGTGGCGTGCGGTGCGGCTGGTCGTGGATACCGGAATCCATGCCAGGGGCTGGACGCGCCAGCAGGCGATCGACTTCTTCAAGGACAACGCCGCCAAAACCGAATTGGACATTATTAATGAAATCGATCGCTATATTGGCAACCCGGGCCAGGCCGTCGCCTATAAAATCGGCCAGTTGAAGATTTCCCAGATGCGACGTACTGCCGAGGAGGCGCTCGGCGAGGACTTCAATATCCGGGACTTTCACGACGAACTGCTGGGCGGCGGCGCTCTGCCACTCGAAGTACTGGAAACGCGGATGAACAATTGGCTGACGAAGCGTCTGGCCGAACGATAAAAGGACAAATTTATGATTAGCGGGCGATGCTTGTGCAATGCGGTCACATTTACCGTGGACGCCGGCGACCTCAGTCGCGAAACGGAAGCGGAGTTCCTCGCGAAGTTCGCCTGATTATTCGAGCGCCAGCGCGCCCTGTACTTCGGCGGAAAACTCCTGTCGGGCCACGCGTGCGCGGGTGACCGGATCGGCGGTCGCATCGAAGATTTCGTCAATGCGCCGCACCCGGCGAAGAATTCCGCAACCATTGGCAATCTGTATATTGAGGCCCGGCCGTGCGTTCATCTCGAGTATCATCGGACCATGGCTGCGGTCGATTACCATGTCGACGCCGACGTAGCCGAGCCCGGTCACCTCATAACTGCGCGCCGACGCCTGCAGAATAAAATCCCATTGGGGAATATACAGTCCTGAAATCAGTGCTCCGGTATCCGGGTGCTCATCGACCACGTCGTTGCCAAGCACGCCTCGCAGTGTCCGCCCCGTGCTGAGATCGATACCGGCTCCGACCGCGCCCTGATGCAGGTTCGCTTTGCCATCGGAGTTTCGCGTCGGCAGCCGTACCATGGACATCACCGGGTAACCACGATATACGATCACGCGAATATCGGGCACGCCCTGATAACTCACGTCGGCGAAAAGCGGATCGAACTGGACGCAATATTCAATGAGCGCGGTATCCGGGTTGCCGCTCAGGCTGTACTGTCCACCGACGATATTGGAAATATGGTGCTCTATCTCGGTGCCGGTAATCAGCAGACCGTTTGCCAGCCGGTAACTGGCCGCTTTGCGCTTGCTGCGTCCGGTGACAACAACAATGCCGTCGCCGCCACTACCGCGAGCCGGCTTGACCACGAAGCTGTCGCGGTCGGCTACGATGTCGGGGAAGTGTCGTACTTCAGCCTGGCTGGCGATCGAGCCATAGAGCTCGGGCACCGGCATACCCGCCTTTATCGCCAATTCCTTGGTGAGCGCCTTGTCGTCAACCCGCGGGAAAAAGCGGCGCGGGTTGAGTCTCATGATGAACTCGGCATTACGGTCGTTGATACCGAGCACACCGGCTTCTCGCAATAATCGCGCGTTCTGGAACATTACTTGGTTGCGATCAGCGCCTTGAAGCGCTTCAGTTCAGACACCCGGTAGCCGGTATAGCGACCGAGCAGAAGAACCACGGCGAGAACGATCAACAGCAATTCGGGAAACGTGAAAACGAGATGCTCGAGCCAGCGCATTCCCATCACCAGGTAAGCCATTATGGCAACGATCATGCTGCCGAGGCCGGCTCGCATCGCTTCGCCGGCCCCACGCTCTTCCCACAACACCGACATGCGTTCAATAGTCATGGCAATAATGACCATCGGGAACAGGGCAACAGACAAACCCATCTCGATGCCGAGCTGGTGCGTGATGATGCTCATAACCAGCATCAGGAGCACGACCACAATCAAAACGGCACTGAGACGCGGTACCAGGAGTAACCGCAGTCGCTCCAAGAGAAACCGTATACTCAGTCCGAGCGACACCAGCAACGTAAACATCACGATTCCGGCAACCAATTGCGTTTCACGAAACGCCAGCGCGATCAGAACCGGCATGAATGTGCCGAAGGTATCGATGCCGATCACATTGCGCATGACCGTAATGATCAACGCGCCGATGGGAATCATCAGCAGCACGCTATACACCGCCTGGGTTTTGATGGGCAGGCTGAACAGCGAGAAATCGATCAGTCGGGATTGTCGGACGTCCGCGCGATGTTCGGCGATGGCTATGCTATCGATCAGGTTTCGTTGCACAGCGAAATTGGTCTCCACACTACTGCCACCCTCCACACGGACCAGCGGCTCGCTGCCACGCCACCAGATCAGGAAACGGTCCGGCAGTCCTTCAATCGCCGTGTCCGGGTCGAAGTAGCGCCAGCGGTCACCATCGTGGATC
>CAZSDL010000174.1:0-5333 GCA_964605635.1 uncultured Woeseiaceae bacterium | reverse complement strand
AGGCGTAGGTGAGCTGTCGACCACCGGGATCATCCGGTGCCGCAATGGCAAGATAGTCCCTGGAGTTGGCAGGGCCGGTCCAGATGACGCTGAAAGTGCTCCCCGACCCCGCTTCGGAGACAGTCTCGAGACTTGCGAACGTGTCCTCGTTGTACGGAACGCCAGGACGAACCGGAGTTATTTCCTCGAATGGCCGTGCAGCGCGGACAGGCGGGAGTTCCTGGTCACTCGGGATTACTGTCGCAGCAGAGCCGTCCGGACAGGCGACGCCGCCGACAATTTCATCATCCGACAGGGGACCTTTGCAGTCCTGACTGTAAACAGCGGCAGGCAATGCCAGTGCCAGATAACTCACTGCGCCAAACACGGGCCGGTAACCGGTAACGCGTGGGCTTCTCATCTTCCCGATTACGATAGTGACGAGGCCGAATGTCAACCGACCGGCGATGGTGCGGTCGAATGCGCGTAAGTCCAGTTACTACTTTTGTCACTGGCAGCCTCGGTCACGGGGTTGGCGCGACGCATCCTCGCGCGTTGCCCGTAGAGATTATCCGCCCCGATGGTCATGTGCAAACGCCGCCCTTGATGTACCGCAAAACAGCTACTACAACGCAAATGCATGCGTGGATTCTCAACGGTTAAGCTCCTCGACTGACCTTCGTTTGCAAACGGGCCGGTTGCGGACTACGTGCATTCTCGAACTGTATGCCGGAAGTGCCTCGCCGCGCACCGCGGAGCCGTTCATGTATTTAATACCATGGACGGCCCACGGAAGTTTCCGGCTTCCCTGAATCAAGGCCGGTCAGAGCCCGAACCATGCCAGCACGTGCATCTCCGCCACTCCACCGCTCCAGACATTCGAACGTATTGGATCGGCGGATGGGCGCAGGCTTTTGCGCTTAAGTACCTGGATGCATAGTGGAAGCCCCACTGACGTTGCTTTGCTCCCGATGTCGAGTGAATTTAACGAAAGAACCGAAAAAGTTAAATTCGCGAGGACTTACCAGTCAGCACAGAACCCTGCCTCTGCGGAGTTACGAAATGAGAATCCTTCAGGTGAACAAGAGACGCTCGTCGTTGACCGTCGTTGTACTAGTAATCGTTCTGTCCGGTCTCGCAACGAATGCGAAAGCCCAACCGGAGGATGTGGCCGCATCAGCCGAATTGGAGCGAGTCGTCCAAGTCATCCGTAAGGCCTACGATGAAGCAAGGAAGGCCCTCGAACAGTTCCCCCGCGAGCGGTTTGATACCGGATCAATCTTGGAAGCAAACGAATACGATAGCAACGCGATCATGACGTGGGTCGAGCGGAATACGCGCTGGGTACCGTATCGCGGCGTTCTGCGCGGTGCTGACGGCGTGCTTCTGGATCGACAGGGTAACAGTCTCGATCGCAGCCTGCTGCTTGCCCGACTGCTCGAAGACGCCGGCTTCGAAGCGCGCCTCGTCCGGGGGCGACTTTCTGCAGACGCGGTGAAAGCCGTTTTGTTGGCCGCCTCCACGTCTGCCGAGGGTCAACCGCCACCCGAGCCTTTCTTCGTCGACGCCGTGATGGAAGCCGCGGGCAGAGCGTCGAGCGAAGCGGCTGCGCTCGCGGAACTGGTCGGACCGCTTCCCGTACGCATCGATCGGGAGACCGAGGAAGCGGCGGCCGACCATTGGTGGATTGAAGCAAAGCTCGACGACGGTTGGACCGCCGTTGATCCTCTGCTGAGCGGCCCAATGGAAGCGATGCGCCCCGATGCGCTCGAACGACTCTCCGTGGACGCATTGCCCGACTCGATGTTCCACAACGTCACCATCCAGGTGGTGATCGAACGTTGGGACGGTGGCGAAACGGTCGAAGAGATACCGCTGGAACACAAGTTGCGCACGGCGGATGCCGCGTATCATGATTTCGAGCTGCAGTTCGTGCCGTATCACTTCGAGACGGCACCCGAAGGATCGACGGCTGCCGACGAGGCCACGACAGTCGCCGACAACGCCAGGGAATGGCTCCCCGTCCTGCGCCGCGGGCGCGATACGATTCGGCAACAGGGGTTCAATCGTCAGGGCAATCTCGAGCGCAATCCGGGGAGGGTCGCGGTCGCGCGTAAGGCCGAACAGGCAACGGCGGCGTTGCAAGGACTGGGGAGCTCCAGCGAGGCGGATCCGACTCACTTGACGGCTCTCTGGCTCGATTATCGCCTCCAAGTGCCGGGGCGCGAACTCAAGGTGGTGCGCCGGGAAATCTTCGACCTCATCGGTCCAGCCCGTCGCAGGGGCGGGGCAATCGCGGAGTTGGCGCTGGACGCGTTGGCCGGCCGAGAGCGTGGCCTTTCGTTGCTCGGGACCCACCGTGTCGTAGTCGTCAGCGCCGACCTGCCACCGATCGCTTTCCAGAAGGCCGCTCACGAATACTGGGTAAATCACGGTCCGCAGATTGCGGGTATCATGCGCATCGCGAACGGCGCAGAAGACGACGAGGTGGTGCAGAGGGCATACGCTCAGCCGTTGATGGCTCTCGATCTCCTCGGACTGGCGACGGCCAGGTATTTGCTCTCCCCAAACCGCTGGTCGATCTACCTCGGGAGTCCGAACGTTCTGACGACACACTTCACTTTCGAACTCGACAATTCCTATTCGGTCCGGCATGCGTTCGACTGGGTGGTCAACGACGTTGGGGTCATCGCAAACGACTCCGTGTCGGTCGGACGCATTCGGCTGGAGCAAGGTGTGTTGGACACGATTCTGGAAGCGGCAATGTCGGGATCAGGCCGCCGGTCCGGAAATGCCGCTGACCTGTTCGCGTCACGCGGCGCCGCGACCGGCGAATGGCACCGAGTCGATGTCGCCTCACCGGGTTCCATCCTGTCGGGTGCGGCCGAGGCGCGAATTGCGGAAGCGCTGAAAGCCGGGCGAATCGTAGTGGCCCCCGGGAAACTTGGGCTCGACCTGGAGCCGGCATGGTGGGAAATCGACCGCGCGACCGGCACGACGCTCGGTATCGGATCGCGGGGGTGGGGTCAAGTCGTATCGGACGTGACCAACCGTTCGATCATAGTGGGTGGTGCCAGGGAAGGCGTGAAGAAGATCGGCTTCAATATCTCGTGTAAAACAGTCGGGGCCGACCTCCTTGCGGCAGGTTTGATAAGGATACTCCCGGGCGGGCAAATGCTGTTGTCAGCCGAAGCGATAAGGATGCTCATGCAATACGGCTGCAGAGCTTGAGCGTGCCTAAGGTTACGGGTCAGAAGCCATGCAACTCTGCCATCAGCCCGGCTCGCCCTGCTGCGCAGGCTCTTCCAGCACCGGCTGTTCGGCGCCCCAGGTCCTGGCCTTGTCCCTGAGCGAACTGAATCTTCCGGAGACCTTGTCGAGACGTGCCTCCCGGCAGCTCAGGCAGCAGAGTCGGCGCTTCCTCGCCGTCGAACAACACCGTCATGGTGTATTCGGCTTCGGTATTCTGGCCACGGACACGAACGTAATGCGGGCCGGTCGCCGGTAACTCGCCGCGATAGCTGTTGTTCTTCTCGCGCGGCGCGGTGACGACTGGGGCAGTCGAACTGATACTCGACGCATCGGGCTCGATGCTGCAGCGCATGGAAGGTCGGCGGCGCATCGATATCGCGAAGGACGTTCTGAGCGGCGCACTGCGTGAGCACATACCGCCCGGTACGCCGACGGCATTGCGCGTGTTCGGCCACCGCACGCCGAACGCCTGTGAAACAGATCTCGAGATTCCGCTACAGCCACTGGATACGAACAGGGCGATTGCACAAATTGCCGGCATCGAAGCAAAGAATCTCGCGCGGACGCCGATCGCGGCGTCGCTTGCCGAGGTGGCGAAAGATCTCGGCAAGGCGGGCACAAACGCCGTGGTGGTGCTGGTGACCGACGGCGAGGAGACCTGCGACGGTGATCCGGCGGCGGAGATCGAGAAACTCGCAGAGGCTGGCTTTGCCATCAGCCTGAACATCGTCGGATTTGCGATCGATGACGATGCACTGGCGGCACAGTTCGAATCCTGGGCCGAGGCCGGCGGCGGGCGATACTTCGCGGCGAACGATGCCGCCGGCTTGAACGACGCGGTAGCGCAGGCGCTGGCTGCGCCGTACACGGTTTACGATCGCAACGGCGAGGTGGTTGCGGAAGGGTCAGTCGGTGGCGCGCCGGTGGAGCTGGAGCAGGGTGTTTACCGGGTGGTAGTGGGGACGACACCGCCGCGTGTGTTCAAGGATGTGGAGGTGCCGGGCGAGAAGGCGATTGCATTGGAACTGTAGATGGGAGGCCTTAAGTACAGGAGAAGTGGGATCAACTGTTTCGGCAGTCGGCGCGCGTTTGCGGGCTACCGACAATATGCAGTTCCGCGATACGTCGTGGCTTTAACTATAATTGGGCTAGTTCGTGGTGGTTCGGATATTGTCGTCGCAATTGGCGATACGCCCAGACAATGTCGATTTGCCGATGATAACGACAATTCGAATCCGGACACCCAAGAGCATAGTAGCGACGAGCATCCTACTGCTGAAACGAACGCGGAAACCCCGAAGCCAATTTGGCTATATGAACTTGATGAAAAGGCGCATCGTGACATGGCGCGAGCATCGGATGGCTAGTTCTGCATAACCTCGTGATTACTCGGGTGCTTTCCATAACGGAGTGAAAGTGACCTGATTCGAGTGCTGATGTTGCAGCTACCAGTGCGGCGATGCACACAACCTTCTTCATCGGACGGTTCCCTGTCTTCTGCAAGCTTGGAGTTTCATTTGCCGTCAGCGTGACTGACGCGGATGTTGACTATTCGTATCTCTGTGCCTTTTCAGTCGAGGAAATGCCAGGGTCCAGTATCGCTGCAGCGCTCTTTTCTTATCGATGACCGTCGGTCTCGCCCTGATCGGGCCGGCATTTGCCGAGACCGACCTGTTATGCGGCCAGGAAAGAGGATGATGAGCCGGAATTAGTCGCGCGAACCGTGCCAGATCCGAGGCATCCAAATTTTCGTGGCGGAGGTCAATCCGAGTTCAGTTACAGTCTGCGCGTGACAGGGGCTGCTCAGGAGCCGCATCACTGTCCTGAGTGCCAGATTGAATGCGATGACCCGCTTTGAAGCAAGCACGGTCCGTCATCAACAGGTGGCATATGGCAACAACGAGATATTTTCTGGCATTGATTGCCGCAGGCGCCGTCGCTGCGTGTGGCGCCGACCGGGATTCAGTGGCAACACTGGCATCAGCGCAAGAAGGCGGCGCGCAAAAGGCGCAGGTGACGCAGGCAACCGCCGTCGGCACCGTAACCTTCACGATCGAGGGCGAAGAAAAGCGCCTCGACTACCTGCCCGCAAGCGGCAACCA
>CAZSDL010000173.1:0-5334 GCA_964605635.1 uncultured Woeseiaceae bacterium | reverse complement strand
CGATGGTGTTGTCGCGCCGCCACCCGAACTGTTCGTGCGTATGCCGATGCTGCGCTGCAAGCTGTTCACCCAGAACTTGCTCCGCTCGCTGATCCGGCTCCTGCAGGGTGAGCCATTCCAGTGCCAGTATCGCATCGCTCTCATTACGTACACAGACGAGTACCTGCGGGACGCGAATCGCCCCCGCCTTGCCAAGTTCAACCAGGCCGTCGGCCTCTGCTTCGAAGCGCGGCAGGTCGCTTGCGGGACAGGTCTTCAGGAAAACAGGACCCAGTGTAGTATCGAGTTTCCATGCCGCGTTGATATCGCCGCCGGTGATTGCCGTCGGCGCGGCAGATCCTGTCACGATTATGCCGCTGTCGCGCAGGACCTCGGCAATACCGGACCAGTCAGGCATCGAAACCCGGACCCGGCTCAGCGCAGAGCCGCAATTCTTTCCGCCTGGCGGCGCAAGGCCATGCCAATTCCCGCCGCATCGAACAGCGCGTTGACTGCACCTAAATCCGGCGCCTGCGGCCTGAGCTCGGTCAGTGGCCTTTCGAGCGGCGCGTCACAGGCTATACCGGTCAGCTTTCTCGCGAGCAACGCGGCTTCGCGATGCAATTCGAGTTTACTGGCCAGCGTTCTTGCGCCGCGACACGGAACCAGGTGCACATTGCCGAGATTTTCGTAGAGGGAATCCAGCGAGCCGAAGTGATTGAGCAGCGCCTGCGCCGTTTTTTTGCCAACACCGGGCACGCCCTTGATGTTGTCGACGGTATCTCCCGCGAGTGCAAGGAAATCGGCGATCTGTTCCGGCCAAACGCCGAATGCCGCAGGGATCTGGTCATAAGTCAGCTTCCCCTTGCCGGCGAAATCCCAGAAGACATCACTCGTCGAGACGAGCTGCGCGAGATCCTTGTCGCGGCTCACGATCGTGGATGCCCGGCCGGTTTCGCGGCCGGCAGTAACCAGTGTGCCGATCAGGTCGTCTGCTTCGAAGCATGGATGCGCGCAATACATGATGCCCAGAGCGCGCGTAAACTCGCGGCACTGCTGGAATTGCCGTTTCAGTTCCGGCGGAGCCGGTTCGCGATTGGCCTTGTAGGCAGGATAGAGTTCGGTGCGAAAAGATGTCGTCAGGCTTTCGTCGAAGAGAACAGCAACATACTCCGGCCGCACCTGCTCCATGAAATCGCCGAGGAATCGACAGAATCCATACAGGGCATTTACCGGGTTGCCGTCGCCGTCGACCATGTCATCCGGCATCGAATAATGCGCGCGGAAAACGTAAACGCTGGCGTCGATCAGGTATTGCATCAGGGTCAGATTACGATGCTGAAATGCATCGCGTCGGAATGTCAGTCAACCGCCAGCTCGAACATCGGCGCGCCTTCCAGAAGATGGTCGGAAAGACGCGCGTGCAGCGGACTCGATCGCGGTATATGTGCGAGTAGATACTGCATCTGGTCAGCCAGCACCTTGCGCCCCTTGAGATAGATGTACTCCGCATAAGTTGGCGTGAACGGCACTGCGATGAGCTGCATGGCCGCCTGTTCCGGCGTGCGCCCTCCCTTGTGATTGTTACAGCGTCGACACGCCGTCGCCACGTTGTTCCAGGCGTCATTGCCACCCTGGGATAACGGCGTGATGTGATCGCGGGTCAGGTCGCGCGTCGTGTAGCGCAGGCCGCAATAGAGGCACAGGTTCGCATCGCGCTTGAAAAGCGTCCGGTTGTTGAGTGGCGGCACGTACTGGTCGCGAACGTAGGCGAGACCCTGGCTGGTGCCATGTGTGGCGATGATGGAGCTGACATCGACGGCGCTGCGCCGGCCGTTCATGGCACTGAAACCGCCAAATATCGTATAGAGGTGCGTACCGCAGGCATAGGCTACCTGCTCCGTGTGGTAGAGCCTGACCGCCTCGCGATAGTCGATCCATTCGAGGGGCATTCCCGCCACATCGGTTCTCAGCACCTGCTGCGATATATCTGAAGCAATGCCAAACCGCATTTTACAACGCCTCCGGAGGCTGTAGTTTGCAGAAAGGCCCGCAAAAAGCAACACTGGAAAAGCCACTCCGGACACGCAACCCGGGCCCGGCTGCTCTCGGAAACCTTTCTACCACGCAGACTCCTATGCCATCATTCGCGATTAACGTGACAGCCGCGTTACATCGTTTGCAGGTTGTTGCCATCACCGTTCCTGGCCGTCACCCAGGTTCTTCGATCGGAGATATACGATGCGAGACTCGCGATGCCGCTGACTGTTGGCGTGCTGAAGGAAACAATGCAGGGTGAAACTCGTGTCGCCCTGACGCCGGAAATCAGTGCGAAGCTACAGAAGCTGGGCGTCGCTATTGTCATGGAGCGAGGCGCCGGTGAGGCGTCCCAGCTGCAGGATGACGAATACGCGGGCGTGCGGATCACGGATTCCGCCGATGTCCTGAAGAGTTGCGGCCTCCTGCTTACCGTGCAACCGGTGCCTGCAACAACTGCCGAGAAACTCGCCGATGAATCGGTCGTCGCCGGACTGATGTACGGCCACCTCAATCGCGATCTCGTGAAGTCGCTGCAAAAGAAGAGGCACACGGGCTTCGCCATGGAACTCATACCGCGCATCTCGAGAGCGCAGAGCATGGACGTTCTTTCGTCGCAGGCGGCAACCGCCGGCTACCAGGCTGCGCTCATCGCCGCACGCACACTCGACAAGTTTTTTCCGATGCTCACAACCGCTGCCGGCACGATCCGGCCTGCGCAGGTCCTGGTAATCGGCGCGGGTGTTGCCGGCCTGCAGGCTATCGCCACCGCAAAGCGACTCGGCGCGGCCGTCAAAGGCTACGATGTCCGCAGCGCCACGCGCGAACAGATACAGTCGCTCGGCGCGAAGTTTGTTGAAACGGGAGTAAGCGCCGAAGGCGAAGGTGGTTACGCGCGCGAGCTGACAGACGAGGAAAAACAACAGCAGCAGGCGGCCCTCGATAAGGAAATCGCGCTGGCAGACGTCGTCATCAGTACCGCCGCCATTCCGGGGCGGCCGGCACCGAAAATTATTTCGGCGGCCGCGGTCAAAGCCATGAAACCCGGCGCAGTCATCGTCGATATTGCCGCGGAGACCGGCGGCAATTGCGAGCTGACCAAGGCAGGCGAAACGGTTGTCGCGCACAAGGTAAAAATCGTCGGACCGGTGAATCTGCCGGCGTCCCTCGGGCGCCACGCCAGCGAGATGTTTTCCCGAAACCTGTTCAACTTCATCAGTCCCGCCATCAAGGATGGCGAGCTCGCTATCGACTGGGAGGACGAGGTTTTCGCCTCTTCCGTACTCACCCGCGACGGCGAGATCCGGCATGAAGCGACTCGCAAGGCCCTGGAAGGAGCATCCGACCGATGATCGACGGATTTATTGCACTTTATATATTCATGCTGGCGGCTTTTGTCGGCCACGAAGTCATTGGCCGCGTGCCGGTCATCCTGCATACGCCGCTCATGTCCGGCTCGAATTTCGTGCATGGCATCGTGCTGGTGGGTGCGATGGTGGCACTTGGACGGGCAGACACAACACTTGAGACAGTAATCGGCTTCGTCGGTGTCGCACTCGCGGCCGGTAACGCCGTCGGCGGTTACGTGGTCACAGAGCGCATGCTCGAGATGTTCAAGAGCAGCAAGGAGGTCCACAAATGACCGACGGTTCTTCCCTGCGCGTCCTGATCGAAATCAGTTATTTCGTCGCGGCCATCCTGTTCATTTTCGGGCTGAAGCGCATGAGCTCGCCGGTGACGGCGCGTGGCGGCATCCTGTGGGCCGGCGCCGGCATGATCGTCGCCACGCTGGTCACTTTCCTTTATCCAGGGATGGAAAATTACGGCCTGATGACGGTCGCGATTGCCATCGGCGGCATCCTCGCCTGGATCAGCGGCAAGCGCGTCGCGATGACCGACATGCCGCAGATGATTGCACTGTACAACGGCATGGGCGGCGGCGCGGCCGCTGCCATCGCGGCGGTCGAACTTTTCGGCGGTGAGGATCACGGGCTCACTTTTGGTGTGCTCGCCGTTCTCGGCGGCCTGATCGGTGCTGTGTCGTTCAGCGGCAGCCTCATCGCCTTCGCGAAACTGCAAGGATTGATGAAATCGACTGTGCGCTTTTCCGGCCAGCAGATATTCAATATGGTGCTCATGCTGATTTTGCTGGTGCTTGCAGCGATCATTGTCGTGCAGCACTCGAGCATCAGCTGGATCGTCGTATTCTTCCTGCTGGCGCTGATCCTCGGCATCACCATCACCTTGCCGATCGGCGGCGCGGATATGCCCGTTGTCATTTCGCTGTACAACGCGTTGACCGGCCTCGCCGTCGCATTCGAGGGCTTCGTCCTGCAGAACGCGGCCATGATCATTGCCGGCACGGTTGTCGGCGCGGCAGGAACCCTGCTCACGCAGTTGATGGCCAAGGCAATGAATCGCTCGCTGGCCAACGTCCTGTTCTCGGGTTTCGGCGACACTGCGATCGCCAGCGGCGACGCGGTGGAAGGCAACATGAAACCGATCGAAGCGTCGGATGCCGGTGTCATGCTGGCCTTTGCCAATAAGGTACTGGTCGTGCCGGGATACGGCATGGCTGTAGCCCAGGCTCAGCACAAGGTCTGGGAACTCGCACAGTTGCTGCGAGAAAGGGGCGTGGACGTCAAGTTTGCCATCCATCCGGTGGCTGGACGCATGCCCGGACACATGAACGTGCTGCTGGCCGAAGCCGGCGTTCCCTACGACATCATTTACGACGAAACCGAGATCAATTCGGAGTTTGCAACCGCTGACGTGGCCCTCATCATCGGCGCCAACGACGTGGTCAACCCGGTGGCGCGCACGGATCCGTCCAGCCCGATCTACGGCATGCCGATTCTGAATGCCGACAAGGCGAAGAACGTCATCGTCATCAAACGCGGGCAGGGGTCGGGATTTTCGGGCATCGAGAACGCACTGTTTTTCCTCGACCAGACGCGCATGTTATATGGCGACGGGCAGGCGATGGCGTCGGAGCTTATTCAGACGGTCAAGTCACTGTAGAAGAAGCGTCGCCTCGCAGCGCGCGTTTTGAAGGAGCGCGCCCTGCGCGCGAATGGGAAAAATTTTTTCGCCAGCGCATTCGCCCGCAGGGCGGGCTCCTACGGGTGATCATTCACACGTTGCCGAACATCGCCCGCGCTCGCTGTTCCCCGACCTACTGCCGCTCCCTCGGCCGATTGCGCAAGCGTTCGCGCAATCGCTGGCGCTGTTCGGGCGACAGGCGCTGGAATCGCTCACGCAGTTGCTGTCGACGCTCGGGCGATAACTCGCGATAACGCTGGAACGCCGCGCGCACGC
>CAZSDL010000172.1:0-5403 GCA_964605635.1 uncultured Woeseiaceae bacterium | reverse complement strand
GGCATGGTGACGCGTCTGACGGCGCAAAAAGGCATCGACTTGATTCAGAAAGTGCTGCCGCCGCTCCTGCAGAAACGAGCATTTTCCCTGGCCATACTCGGCAGTGGCGAGCCGCGTTACGAGCGTTTTTTCAACTGGTTGCAGCAGAACCACCGCGATCGCGTCTGCTTCTATCGCGGCTTCAACAACCGGCTCGCGCATTGGATCGAGGCCGGCAGCGACATGTTCCTGATGCCATCGCAATTCGAGCCCTGCGGGCTGAACCAGATGTACAGCCTGCGTTACGGCACGGTGCCAATCGTGCGCGAGACCGGCGGCCTCGCCGATTCGGTGCAGTTGTACGATCCGGTAACGCAGAAGGGTGACGGTATCGTATTCCTCGATTACAACGAAATCGGACTCGACTGGGCCATCAACGCAGCGCTCGACCTGTTCGAGGATAAACAGGCCTGGAAGGTCGTGATGCAGAATGGCATGGCCAAGGATCTGTCGTGGGACCGCCAGGGGAAAGTCTACGTCCACCTGTTCCGGCGCCTCCGGGGTAGCACATGAATGTCATTTTCATAGAACCGTCGTTCCCCTATAACCAGCGCGAGTTCGTGCGCGCCTTGCACGCGACCGGTGCGAACGTCATCGGCATCGGCGAGCGGCCCGCCTCGTACCTCGATGGCGAAGTCAAGCACTGGCTCGCCGACTACGTGCAGGTGGGCTCGGTCGTGCACGAACCGACCTTGCTCGCAGCCGTGCGCGCCGTGCAGAAGCGCCTTTGGGTCGATCGCCTCGAAGCCACCGTCGAGGCACACATCATGGCTGCCGCAACCATTCGCGAAGCCTGCGGCATTCCCGGCACTTCGGTCGAAACCGCCTACCTGTGCCGTGACAAACCGGCAATGAAAGAAGCATTGCGCCGTGCCGGCATTCCCTGCGCGCAGTCGACCCGGGCCAGGACACCCGACGATGCGCGCGACTTTGCTGCCGAGGTGGGTTTCCCTCTGATCGTCAAACCGCCGGCCGGCGCCGGCGCATCCGGCACCTGGCGCGTACGCGACGCGCGCGAGCTCCAAAGGGTTATTCAGGAGTCCGGTCTCGCGGACGGGCACGCCGTCGCGATCGAGGAGTTCATCGAAGGCCATGAAGGCTTTCTCGACACGCTGGCCATTCGCGGCGAGGTCGCGCACGAGTTCATCACGCATTATTACCCCAACGTACTCGAGGCCATGCGCGAGCGCTGGATTTCACCGCAGATGGTGACGACGAACCGCATCGACGCCCCCGGCTACGGCGAAGTCCGCGAAATGGCACGGCGCGTGATCAGGATTCTCGATATCGGCACGTCCGCGACGCACATGGAGTGGTTTGCCGGGCCCAAAGGCCTGCGCTTTTCCGAGATCGGCTGCCGTCCGCCGGGCGTCGGTCAATGGGATGTGTACAACGCCGCGAATGAATTCGATCTTTACTTCGAGTGGGCGTCGGCCATCGTGCACGGCGCGGCGCACCGGCCGCCTTCGCGGCGCTATTCGGCCGGCATGATCGCGTTGCGCCCGGAGCGCGACGGCCGCATCAGCGGCTATTCAGGGGTCGATCAGATCCAGCGGCGTTACGGAGATTGTATCGTCGCGGCGCGTTTGCCGAATCCAGGCACTCCCACACAGCCGATCGAAGGCGGTTACATGGCCAATGCGTGGATGCGCGTGCGCCATCCGGATTACGACCAGCTGCGGAAAATCATGAACGATATCGGGGAAACCGTTCGCGTGCACGCAGCGTAGTTTATGCGGCTACGGTTTGCAGTCGACAGGCGGCAAGTGACGGTTCGAACCCGTTACCAGGTCACCGATGCGCTCTGCGAGTGCCGGACCGAAGGCATCGTCGGCGAGCTGCCAGCCCCAGTTACCTTGCGCTACACCCGGACGATTCATGCGGTGTCGGGAATCGAGTGCCAGCATATCCTGCATCGGCACGACGGCCAGTCGCGAGCGGGAACGGAAGACGCTGCCGATGGCCGGCCACGGCATGTCACGCGCGCTACCACCCGTGACCGCCAGCACCTGCTCGCGAATGTCGTCAGTCAGCGATTGAAACCAGCCGAGTGTCGTGTCGTTGTCATGCGTGCCGGTATAGGCCACGCCGAGTTTCTCGTGATTGGCCGGCCTGTGCGGGTTGTCCGGGCTGCCGTCGAAAGCGAATTGCAGGACGTGCATGCCCGGCAAGCCGAAGTCACGCCGAAGCTGCTCCACCTGTGGCGTGATGATGCCCAGGTTTTCGGCGATCAATGGCAAATGCCCGAGGTCCGACCGCAAGGCTGTCAATAGTTCGCGACCCGGCACCTCGCGCCACTGGCCTTCCCGTGCGGTGCGTGCACCGTGGGGAATCTCCCAGGTCTCGACAAGGCCGCGGAAATGATCCCAGCGCAGCAGATCGAAGCGCTGCAACTCATGCCGTACGCGGTCGCGCCACCAGCGGAAGCCCTGCTCTTGCAGTGCCTGCCAGTCGAATACCGGATTGCCCCAGTGCTGGCCATCCTCGGCAAAAGCATCCGGCGGCACGCCGGCGGTAAATGTCGGCACACCCTCTGCATCGAGCTTGAACAGCTCACGATGCGTCCACACATCGGCACTGTCCGTCACCGGGAACATGGGCAGGTCACCGTAGAGGAGTATCCCCCGCTCGTTCGCATAGCGTCGCAACGTCTGCCATGCGCCGGCGAACCGGTGCTGCTCGCGATACACGGCTTCAATTTCTTTTGCATACCGTTTTTGCAAACGCTGCAGATTTGTGCGCTGGCGATTGCGAGTGTCGATCGGCCACTGCCACCACGGCGCCCCGTGACTCGCCTGCTTCAGCGTCGTGAACAGTGCAAAATCCGGCAACCAATGCCGGGCTTCGTCGATGAATGCGGTCAACGTTCGTGGATTTCCGCCCAAGCGTTCGTCATCCTCCGGAAGCAGTCGCGGATTACCGGCGAACACGGACACCGGACTGTATGGCGATCGTCCCTGGCCGGTCGGGCCAAGGGGCAGGACTTGCCATACGTGGCAACGGGCCTGGCTCAGGAAGTGCGCGAAGCGAAACGCGTCGTTGCCGATTCGGCCGTTGGGCAGCGAGGTCGGATGCAGAATTATCCCGGCGGCACGGGACTTAAGTGCGCTTTCATCACCGACCGCGCTGTTATTCATCCACGCGAGATCACTGGCTGGCTCGACGCATCGTGCCGCCCCCATCCGCCGGCGGCTGGACATTCGCGTCAACAGGGACTATCGATTGCAGGTTCCCGGGCAGCGGTTCGCCGAGCAGCCCGTAAAGCGCCTCGAGGTGCTCGCGCAGCAGGCTGTCGAAGGCGATGCTATCTTCCAGCCGGTTTTCACTGCCCAGCCACCAGAACCAGTCTGATCCTTCGCATACGCCCAGCTGTTCGGCAATAGTCTCGCGTTGCGCAGGATCGAACGCTTTGGAAGCGAGCGCCCGGTCGGCGCACTCCTTCGCTTCGACCAGCAGGTCCCAGGCACGATTCTTCTGCGCATCACCGATCCACACCGCGAAATTGCCGTACACCCAGCTACCGGCTACCAGTTGTGGCAGGATTTCGGCTTCGATGCCGTCGTCGAGCATGCGCTCGTACGTCGTCAGTTCGATGTGCGGATGTTGCGCAAGTTTCGAATAAAGATGTTGCAGGAAGTACCACCCGTTGTACGGATAGTGCTCCCAGGCGTTTTCGCCATCCATGATCATGGAAACAACCGGTGCCTGCGGATCCTTCCAATTGCGTCGTATGGCCTCCAATCGCGCGATGAAATCGTCCACCGCATGCTCAGCTGCCCAGGTTGAATACTGAAAGCCGATGCGGTCGGACAGTTCATCATCGCGAAAGAAGCAAATGCAGCGTTGCTGGCCGGCGGTCATCCGCCATGCGCGAAAATGTGCCGTTGCCGCGGAACGCCCGACGGAGTTTCTCAATACATTGGTGCCGGTCGCCGTCCACTGAAAGCCATGTTCGGTGAGCAACGGCAGCACCGCCTTGCTGACACCGCCTTCCGAGGGCCAGCAGCCACGGGGGCGATAGCCGAAATGGCGCTCGAACACGGAAAGCGCGCGGTCGAGATGCCAGCCACAACGATCAACGCCGCCGGGATAGGGTCGGGTCGGCAGAGCGACCTCGGGCATCGCCTCGCGGGCAACAGCGGTATCGATGAGCAAGGGCAGGATCGGATGGGCATGCGGTGTCAGGGACAGTTCCACTGCTCCGCTCTCCGCCAGGCGCCGGTAACGCGGCAGGATCTCGCGCAGCAAATCGCCGATCAGGATCAACAACTGCCGGCCGTCGTCAGCGCTGAATGCGCCCCCCTTCGCCTGCAGTTCGCGAATGAGTGGATGCGCGCGTCGCACGCTCTCGCCCGTCCATGCGAGGTGGTACCACACCAGCAGGTCGTAGAAATCGGTATCACCCAGTGGCTCACCCGTCGCTACGGCGGCGGTAGCCTTTTCATGCAGGGCCGCAAAGATCGGGAAGGCCGCAACCATGTGGATTTTGTTGGCATGCCGGCAGGTCTCGGTCAACGCGAGTTTCTTTTCCGTCGAAGCCGGTAGGCGGCCGCCCAGCGCATCGAGCAATGGGTCGCCGATGGCCTGTCCATCGCGCTGCCAGTACGCGAGGCGGTCCGCGTAATCGCCAATCTGTTCGAGAAGTATGGTGGAAAAGTTGACGACGGCGCGCGCGCCCGGCACGGACTCAAGATGCGCGGCCATGTCGGTGTAGTCCTTGATGCCATGCAGCCAGGTCCAGGGCCGCAGGTACTGCCCGTCGCTCAGGCGACGATACTGCGGCTGGTGCATGTGCCAGCACAACACGAGTTTGAGCGGCGGCGCGGTCATTTCCCGCCGGCCTCGCGCCGCAAGCGAGACAGTTGATTGCTGTACACGCGACCTACTGCAACATATGTGGACAAACCAGGACGACGCCGCCCTCGGTACGTACGAAGCGACGCGCATCGTCCTCGGCATTCTCGCCAATGACGGTGCCGTCCGGTATGACGCAATCTTCGTCGATGATTGCGCTGCTGATGCGGCAATCGCCGCCGATACTGGCGCGTGGCAGTACGACAGCGCGGAACAGACGCGTCCCCTCGCGAACGCGAACGTTCGAGAACAGGATCGATTCACGTACTTCCGCACCGGACACAATGCAACCGCCCGAGACCATGGAATTGATAGCGACACCGCGTCGATTCGGGGCATCCAGGATGAATTTCGCGGGCGGTAGTTGTTCCTGGTAGGTCCAGATAGGCCATTGATCGTCGTACAGATTGAGCTCCGGGCGCACCTGTACAAGCTCGAGGTTGGCGCTAAAAAACCCGTCGACGGTGCCGACGTCGCGCCAGTAACTTTGCGCTTTTGTTTCAACATTGT
>CAZSDL010000171.1:0-5418 GCA_964605635.1 uncultured Woeseiaceae bacterium | reverse complement strand
TGGTTCGTAGGTAGTGCCGGGGTTTGCAATTCGTGGTTATAAGTTCGCCCGGGACGCAGGCTTCTACAGGGGTGCTGCGCAAGCGACGCGGGTGGTAACCTCGTCGTCGCATGAACACCACCCCAAACCGCCTCAAGGACGACACACCAGTAATGGGTTTTCGCGAGTTTGTCACGCTCATGGCGGCGCTGATGGCGATCAACGCCCTGTCCATCGACGCGATGCTGCCGGTGCTGCCGCAGATCGGCGAATCTCTCAACCTCGCGACGGAAAATGAGCAGCAGTGGGTGATCACCGCTTACCTGCTCGGCTTCGGCGTAACGCAGCTTGTCTTCGGCCCGCTGGCCGACCACTTCGGACGTAAGCCGGTGCTGCTGACCGGGCTCGCGATATACCTGTTCTTCACTATAGTTGCGGTATTCGCGGCGTCTCTGACGACGATGATTCTTGCCAGGGCATTGCAGGGCGCGGGAGCCGCCGCCACCCGGGTGCTCACCGTTGCGATCATCCGCGACCGCTTTTCCGGACGCACCATGGCGCGCGTAATGTCGCTGGTGTTCATCGTGTTCCTGGCCGCGCCGGTCATTGCGCCATCTCTCGGCCAACTGATTGCGCTGGTGGCGCCGTGGCAGTGGATCTTCGCGATGCTCGGCATCTTCGGCGCCGGGACAGCCCTATGGACGTGGCTACGGCTGCCCGAAACGCTGCACCCGGAAGATCGGCGTGCGGTTTCAGCGGCGGGCATTGCACAGGCTTATCGCATCGTGTTCTCGAGCCGGATTGCGGTCGGTTACATGTTGGCACTGACCGCGATGCTCGGTGCGCTGTTCGGTTTCATCAACTCGGTGCAGCAGGTATTCGAGCACACCTTCAGCGCCCCCGGCATGCTCGGTATCGTTTTCGCGCTAGCGGCCGGATGGATGGCCGTCGCGTCCTTACTCAACGCGCGCATTGTTGTCGGACTCGGCACGCGCCGCGTTTCGCACGCGGCGCTGCTCGGTTTCATCGCGATCGCCGCGCTGCACAGCGTGCTCGCGTACGCCGGCTACGAAACGATCTGGTCATTTGCAGTGCTGCAATCTGCGATGATGTTTTGCTTCGGCCTGGTGGGCGCCAACTTCAATTCCATTGCGATGGAACCGCTCGGCCACGTCGCCGGCACCGGCTCGTCGATTTTCGGTTTCGTGACGACGGTCGGCGGCGCGCTGTTCGGATTTTTCATCGGTCAGCAATTCGACGGCACGGTGGTGCCGTTGACACTGGGTTTCGTGAGTTGCGGGTTCGTGGCGCTTCTGATCGTGGTGATCACGGAGCGGGGCCGTCTGTTCCATCCCGTGCATCCGGACCCACGGTAAGGGCAAGTTAACGACTCTCACGTGAAATTAGGGACAGTGACCTTAGACTCAGTACAAGGCCGTCAAAATGGGGACAGTTACCTAGACTCGGTATAAAGTCACTGTCCCTATTATCGTGTCGCTGTTTTCTGGTGACTCTTCGGAAAAACTCATGACCGCAAAAGACATTTTCACGCACCCCATCCACCTCGGCCTTGGCGCCACCGCCATCGTTCAGCCGGTCTTCACCGGCGACCTCAGCTGGTACGACGATTACGGCACCCGCCACGCCGCCGACGGCGCGGAAGGACGGATCGTCGGCATGCACACCTTTACGGCCAATTGGGACGTGTGGGAAGTGCATCCACAGGGCAGCGAAGTGGTGCTGTGCATCGACGGTGAAATGACGCTCCACCAGGAAAAGCTCGATGGCTCGCGCGCGACCGTCAAACTGAGCTCCGGCCAGTATGCAATTAACGAAGCGGGAACCTGGCACACAGCCGACATCGACAAGAAAGCAACCGCGCTTTTCATCACTGCCGGCGCGGGCACGCACCACCGTCCCCGCTGAAACGCCCGCCCAGTAACCAACTACGCCTGCGATTAAAACCCCTGTAGGAGCCCCTACCGCGGGCGAGTTCATACCCACGAATCGTCGACCCCGGCACTACCTACGGTAAGAACGCGTGCGACGGGGGAGCGCGTACCTACGAGTCGCGGAACCCGGCACTACCTACGTACGCGGCATTACCTACGAATCGCGGAACCCGGCATTACCTACGCGCGGCATTACCTACGCGGCATCACCTACGAGTGGCGCTTCGCTTTGATCGACCGTGATACGGGCTCCTGCTAGGGGTCTTGTCGGGCGTCGACTTTGTCGAGGAATTGGCGCACGGCATCGGCATAGGCGTCCGGTTCGTCGAGCATGGTCATATGCGCGCTGTTCTCGAAGATCGCAAGCTGCGAGCCGGACAGCAGGCTTTGGTAGTGCTGTAGGGTTTCCGTCGTCACTTCGTCATAGCGGCCAGCGGTGAACAGCACGGGTACTTTGATTTGCGCGAGATACTCGTCCGATGCGTAATCTTTAATGGTTCCTGTAATCGCGAACTCGCTCGGTCCCCACATGAAATTGCGTAGCGACGAATTCACTTTGCCGAAGGCGTCGACGAGGTGCGTCGACCAGGGATCGGAGCGGGACAGATATCGCCGGTAGTACTCCTGGAGGGCGGCCTGGTATTGCGGATCGGTGGTGATGCCGGCTGCGGCCTGCGTCGCGATAGCACGTTGCGATTCGGGCGACAGTCGCGCGATGAGTTTTTCGGCATCCGCGGCCCAGCGTTCGGCGTTTAGCGCCGGGCTGGCAAGTACGAGGCTCCGCACACCTTCAGGGTTCGTCCGCATGTACTCGACCGCGAGCATCCCGCCCCAGCCGTGACCGAGGATATGGACTTCGGCCAGACCGAGCGCCCGGCGCACCGTGGCCAGCTCGTCGATAAAGCGTTTCATGCGCCACAGGGAGCGGTCCATATTGCGATCAGAGTTGCCCGCTCCGAGCTGGTCGTAGAACACGACCGGTCGATCTGCAGCGACGCGGCGCAGGGGTGCCAGGTAGCTGCTCGGCCAGCCGGGACCGCCATGAACAAGAAGCAGTGGTGTCTGGTGCCCGTAGCCGACGACCTGGTAGGACACCCTGCCGCCCGGCACGTCGATGAAACCTTCGCCGGATGAGAGTCCACGATCGCTGCAGGACACCAGCAACATGGACAGGCACAGCAGCGCGAACAGCCTCGACATCGTTACGCCTCGTTGCATTGAGACTTGATCTTACCCGAGCAAGCCGAAAGTTTGCGGTTCGAAGCGCCCGACGATGCGAGTTGGCTGCGGAATAATTCACTCGTGCTTGCTCTATAATTCACGCCCAGGCGTAGGCGGGGCGCAAAAATGGAAGGCATCTTGATCAGTTCACCGGCGGGCGTAATGGCGGTGCTTTGCGCGGTAGCTGCCGTCTGGTTCTATATTGCCCAGGTGACCGACTGGAAACTGTTCCAGTATGTACCGCCGCTGCTATTCATCTACGCGACACCCGTCCTGTTGAATAACACGGGCGTCATACCCGCCACATCTCCGGTCTATGCGGGCCTCAGCGATTTCGTCCTGCCGGCCTTTATTGTCCTTATGCTGATCAAGGTCAATTTGCCGGCAGCCGTGCGCATCATGGGCAAGGGCGTGCTGGTCATGTTGATGGGCACTGCAGGCGTCGTCGTTGGCGCCGTCGTTTCGTATGCCATTGTGCATCGCTGGCTGGCACCGGATGCATGGACGGGATTCGGTGCGTTGGCAGGCAGCTGGATCGGTGGCACCGGCAACATGGCCGCTGTGAGCCAGATGCTGAACACCTCGCCCGAGCAATTCGGTCTGGCGGTTATCGCCGACAACGTAATCTATCTTGTGTGGCTGCCGATCCTGCTTGCTTCACGTAACTTCGCAGACCGGTTCAACAAGTGGGCACGCGTGCCCGAAGATCGTATCAGGATGATGGAAGCGGCATCCGATGCCGTTATTGAACAGGAGCGCGTCGCCGAGATGCGTGACTATATCTACCTGGCATTTATCGCAATCGGCGTCACGTGGCTGTCGAAGGGTTTGGCTGCCTGGCTGTTCGAGCAAATGATGGCCCACACTCCGGGACTCGAAGTGCTGTTGTCCGAGTCCACCTGGCGGATTTTACTGATTACGACTATTGCGCTGACATTGTCAGCAACGCCGGTGCGTCGATTGCCTGCAGCGACGAATCTCGGTACCGCAATGATTTACATTTTTGTTGCCGGGATGGGAGCACGTGCTTCGGTCGAGGGATTCGCCCAGGCACCGGCCTTTCTTTTGGGTGCCTTCATCTGGATTTTCATCCACGGGGCCTTTTGTCTTGCCGGAGCGAAGATCTTCAGGGTTGACGTGCACAGCGTAGCCATTGCATCAGCAGCAAATATCGGTGCCGCGGCATCGGCGCCGATTGTCGCAGCCTTCCATCGCCCGAGCCTGGTGCCGGTTTCCATTCTTATGGCGTTGATCGGCTATGCGCTCGGCAACTACCTGGCGCCAATCGCGGCCCATCTGGCGCGCATCGTCGCCGGTCAGTAAATTCGGAACAGCTCCTTTGGGTGGTAGTCTCAAGTGATGTCCAGAGCATCCCGCTGGTTAAACCTCGTGCTTTTTACCGTGGTCGCTGCATGCACGGGAGCGGCCGGCTGGCTTACGTGGTTATGGCAGGACCGCGCAGCCGTTACTGACCTCGATTGGCCGGAAGCGGCATCTACCGGCCAACAGCGTGAGCGGGTAGCGGGTGAGCACGTGACGGTCACCTGGCTCGGTATTACTTCGCTGCTTTTCGATGACGGGGAAACTCAGGTTCTGGTAGACGGGACTTTTTCGCGCACCCCCCTCTTTGAAATTCTCACCCAGCGGCGCCTGTTTTCCGATGTTGCCACCATTAACTATGCGCTCGCCGAGTACCGCCTTGACAGATTGGCTGTGATCGTTCCGGTGCATTCGCATTTCGACCACGCCATGGATGTCGGGCATGTCGCCAACCGTACGTCAGCGGTCGTCCTCGGTTCCGAGTCGACCGCAAATATTGCCCGCGGAGCGAATGTCCCGGTCAACCAGTACCAGATCCTGGCGGATCGTGAATCGCGCCAGTTCGGCAGTTTCACGATCACACTCATAGAAACCGGACATGCACCCGTTGGTCCTGGGAATAAGACCGTATTATCGGGTGACATCGAAGAGCCCTTGCGTCAACCGGCACGTATCGCGAACTGGCGATCCGGCGTCGCGTGGTCGATACTGATCGAGCATGTCACCGGTTCCGCACTTGTTCAGGGCAGCGCCGGCTTCGTCGAGAACGCATTACCTGAGGAGAGTGCGGACGCTGTTTTTCTCGGCATCGGCGGACTGTCCTCGCTCGGTCGCGACTACATGGAAAACTACTGGGCACAGACGGTGCAGCGAACAGGTGCCAGACACGTTTATCCAGTGCACTACGACGACTTCACCAGGCCGTTTGGAGAAATTGCACTCTTTC
>CAZSDL010000170.1:0-5470 GCA_964605635.1 uncultured Woeseiaceae bacterium | reverse complement strand
CGAGCCACCAATTCCCGCATGGAAAAGGGTTTGCCGATGAAATCGTCCGCGCCGAGTTCCAGTGCCGCCACGACGTCTTCGGGATTGCCTCGCGCCGACGTCATCACAACGCGCATGAGCTTCAGGTCGTCGTTGCGTTTGACGTCGGAGAGCAGTTCGAGCCCTGCCAGGTCAGGCAAGGCCCATTCGAGCAGCATGAGATCAGGACGCTTCTGCTGGACCGCCCGGAGCGCGCTTCCGGCATCCGCCGATTCGCTGACGTCGTGGCCCAGTTCCCTGAGTTCGGTAGCGATCCGACCGCGTGATGTCACGTCGTCGTCTACAAGCAGTATCGAAGCCAAGCTCATGGCGCTCTCTTGTGTTGTCTGTACACAAGAGAACACAGGGCCTTTACAGGCGCATTACGCTTGCATTGCAGATTTGTTACAGAAGCGTCGCAGTGGAAGCGGCGAGATGCCTTATTCGGTGGTTGCGATATCCCGAAAAGCCGGCGTCATGAGTTCTTCAAAGCCGTTATCGGTTCGCAACTGGAAGTACGCGGCAACATACTGCTGAGTTGCGAGGCGCATGCCCTCCTCCGGACCGAGGACCAGCAACGCGGTCGCCATGGCGTCAGCGAACCCTGCACTCTCGCTAACGACCGAAACGGCGGCGAGATTGTGGGATACGGGACGTGCCCGGCGTGGATCGATCGTGTGAGAGTAGCGGCTGCCGCGAAACTCGTAATAGTTGCGGTAGTCGCCGGAAGTGGCCATCGCCTCGCCGCTCAGATGCAGCACTAGTTGCACCGTGTTCGACGGCGACTCGATCGCGACACGCCAATTGCCGCCATCGTCATTGTGGCCGCGCGTGCGCAGCTCACCACCAATCTCGACCATGTAATTATCGATACGCTCGTTGTCCAGCAGCTCCGCCAGGCGATCGACGGCGAAGCCCTTCGCATAAGCGGACAGATCGATGTAAACATCAGGCCGCGACTTGCGCAACGCAGGTTGCGAGCAGTCTGCCTGCAATTGCGCGTAGCCCACGCGCGCGCGAGCTGCATCGATCAATGCGTCATCGGGTGGCTCTAATGACACGCTGTCCGGCCCGAAGCCCCACAGGTTGACCAACGGTCCGACGGTGATATCGAAGGCGCCATCGGTGAGCTTGCTGATGGCGAGCGACTCCTCGACTGCCGCACACAGCATTGGCGACACCGCGAACCACTCGGTGGAAAGGCTGGTATTGAAACGCGAAACTTCAGATTGCAGCAGGTAGGTCGACATGGACTGCTCGATCGACGTGACGACATGCTCAATCCGCTCCTGCAAATCGACGTCAGGCCGTTGTCCCGCCGCCAGCACCAGCACAACGTTGAATGTCGTACTCATGGCGGAACCGGTCAGTTCGAAAGCGACGCTACCCGCGCCGCGATTGCAGGCGCCGAGCAGCGCAACGCAGCAAAGCGCTACCAAAAGCAATGATCGCATTGCACCGTCCAGGTTTTCTTCGCCCGTGATACGGGCTTGTACACCATTCGATTGCCACTTGTTGGAGCGCACCCTGCGCGCGAATGCGGCAACGACAAACCTTGACCCATTCGCCCGCAGGCGGGCTCCAACAGGCTTCGATCTCAACCGGCAGGAGCCCGTATCACGGGCGATGTCAAATGAACCGCCGCTTGACCAGCCTGTCATCCGCGTCGCCAAACGTCGCCCGATCAATGAGGGCCGTCTGGGATGAAAGGTCACTCTCTTCGTCCGGCACGCGTTGCACATAGCTGCCGTCAGGCTTCATATCCCAGGCACTGCGGCAATCGCTCAATTGCAGATCCAGGACGATGCGCAATTCTGCTTTGAGGGCCGGGTCTTCGATCGGTGCGAGTGCTTCGACACGACCGGTCAGGTTGCGGGTCATACAATCTGCGGACCCGATGTAGTACTCGTCGCTGCCGCCATTGCGGAAGTAGTAGATGCGGCTGTGCTCGAGGAACCGGCCTACAATACTTATGACGCCAATATTTTCGGAAAGGCCTGCAATTCCCGGACGCAAGCGGCAGGTATCGCGTACGATCAGGTCGACACGCACGCCGGCGTGCGAGGCTTTATACAGTGCCTTGACGATGTCCTTGTCTTCCAGTGCATTCGTCTTCAACTGGATCAGGCCGGGCTCCCCCTGGGCATGCAGCTGCGCTTCGCGTTCTATTTTTGCAATAAGTGCGCTCTTCATGGCGAGCGGCGCTGTCAGCAGCTTGCGGTAGCTGCGATCCCGCAGTGAACCGGTCGTCAGTGAATTGAACAGCTCCGTTGCATCGGCACCGAGGTCGTCATCGCAACTGAGCAGGCAAACGTCGCAATACTGACTTGCTGTACCGGAATGGTAGTTGCCGGTACCCACGTGGACGTAACGTCGCAGCCCGTCGCGTTCCTTGCGCAGTATGAGAATCATCTTGGCGTGGGTTTTGTAGCCCACGACACCGTAGGACAGGTGTATGCCTGCCTCCTCGAGGTGATCAGCCCACTCGATATTCGCCGCTTCGTCAAATCGCGCCTTGAGTTCGAGGACCACAGCAACCTGCTTTCCCCTCGTCGCGGCTTCAACCAGCAACGGGATGACCTGGGAATCGGCAGACGTCCGGTACAACGTCATCTTGATTGCGAGTACATCGGGGTCGTCCACCGCTTCCTTGAGAAGCCGCGTAATAGAACCGGTAAAAGACTGGTAAGGATGTTGCAGCAGCAGGGGGCCCCGACGCACCTCCTCGAATACTGACTTCGCATCGCGAAGCCGTCGATGATCGGCGGGTGTATGTAGCGGATAGCGCAGGGAAGCAATCGGCAGTCGTGCGATCTCCGCCAGGTCGCGGCGGCTCATTAGTTCGTCGACCTCGGCAATATCGCTGCTATCGGTCAGACCGAGGTTCTTTGCCAGGTAGTCACGAAGTTGTTGCGGCATATCCCGGCCGACTTCAAGGCGGACCACCGGAGCGAACTTGCGTTCGCGCAACTCTGCGCGAATCAGTTCCAGCAGGTCGTTCGCCTGCTCCTCTTCACGTTCCGTTATCGCGTTTCGCGTAACCCGGAAAAGGTAGATATGCCTGATCTCGATACCTGGCAACAGCAGGTCCAGGTTAGCGGTGATAACCTGTTCGAGCGGGACAAACATCTGCTCTGTGCCAATTCGGATGAACCGCGGGATATTGCCGCTGACCGGAGATTTTATCCGTACAAGCGACTCTCCTTCGCCGATTCCTCGTACGACAGCAAGCACGTTGACCGAGAGGTTCGATACGAATGGAAACGGATGCGCCGGATCAATCGCCAGTGGCGTGACCAGCGGAAAGATGTTCCTGGAATAATGCTGCCGTAACCATTTTCTGTGATGCGGCTCCAGGTCATCGTATGACTGCAAAACCACGCCGTTTTCGGCAAGTTCCTGCACCAACTCGCGAAGAAGAAGCGTCTGGTCCGCCAGCAGTTCCTGAACTACCAGTAGCGCTTCGTCGATCTGCTGCTGTGGCGTTCGTCCGTCAACTGTAACTGCATTGACCCCCGCACCGATCTGCTGCTTCAGGCCGCCGATGCGTTTCATGAAAAATTCGTCGAGATTCGACCCTACGATCGACAGAAAACTCACACGCTCGAGCAACGGCGTCCTCGGGTCCGCACCCTCGTTCAACACACGCCGGTTGAACTCGAGCCAGGTCAGCTCACGATTGAGATACCAGCGGGGATCGTCGAAATCGACAGCGCACGTTTGTTGCAGAGACTCGGTGACGACAGGACTGTTCATTGATCCTTGCAAAGCCATTTTCCGGGGTTAATGCGCCAACCGGCATTTGGACTAATGCCGGCCGTTTTCCACGAGCCTAGCATGATTGGCGAGGATGATTGGAACGGCGCGGTGTTGCCGTTGCGGGGCAGCAGAAATCTTTTTCCAACCAGTAACTTAGGAGGGCGCAGTGGTTAAACGTAACCTTTTCGTAACGCGGGGCCCGCTGTGCTGCGCATTCGCCCGTGGTACGGGCTCCTACAGGAGCTCGAATAGCACCGGCACCCTGTAGGAGCCCGTACCACGGGCGATCTCCGCTGACCCCTGTTAATCACCACCAGTGCGCAAGAACCGCCCTGACGATTTGGCTGGCGAGATCTGGCCATATGGTCTAGCTTACCCGGCGTCGCTCCCGGGAGCCTGCTGTGCAAAGCGAACCGCAACATATAAAGACACTCGGGCAGCGCGACATCGTCCTGTTCACGGTTTCCGCCATACTGCTGCTCGACACGCTTGCGGCCGGCGCCACGGTAGGCCCTTCGAGTATTTTCTGGTGGCTGTTCCTGGGCACTATTTTCTTCGTACCGTACGCGATGATCTGTTCGGAAATGGGCACGACCTACCCGGAACAGGGCGGCTTGTATGCCTGGATTCGCGACGCATTCGGCCGTCGCTGGGCCTCACGCGCCACCTGGTGTTACTGGGTCAACACCGCGGTGTGGATTCCGGCGATCTTTATTCTGTTCGCGGGCATTTTCAGCCAGATGTTCATGCCGGACCTGTCGCTCGGCGCGCAGATCGCCATCGGCATCGTGCTTACCTGGGTGGCCGTCGGCATCAACATCGTCACGCTCGATGTCGGCAAGTGGATTCCGAATCTCGGCGCCGTGCTCAAGGTGATCGTGATTATCGCCATTGTGATCGGCGCGATTTTCCATACGCAGCAACACGGTATGGCGAATACACTGACACTGCAATCGATACTGCCGAGCGAAGCGTCGAGCCTGCAGTACATGTCGGTCATTATCTACGGCATGCTGGGTTTTGAGCTGGTAAGTTCGGGCGCCGATGAAATGAAGGACCCGAAGCGCGACGTGCCGCGCTCGATTTTCATTTCCGGATTTATCATCATTACGATGTATACGCTGGCAACGGTCGCTATTCTTGCCGCAATTCCGGCTAGCGAGATCAATCTTGTCGAAGGCCTGATGGACACGCTCTACCTGTTCTTCGGCGCCACGGAGGCCGGTCGTGCTTTGGCACTCGTTCTCGGCATAGGCGCATTGTTCACGTTTTTCGCCAACGGCGTGACCTGGGCACTGGGCTGCAATCGCGCCATGGCCAAAGCCGCCGCGGAAGGGGAGTTTCCAGCGGTCCTGGCGCGCCAGCACCCGACGCTCGGCACGCCGACCGGTGCTGCCGTGGCGATTGGTTTACTCAGCACGGTCACACTGCTGCTTTACGGATTCATGGCCGGCAGCAACGAATACCTGTTCTGGTCGCTGTTCGCCTTCAGCGCCGTAATATTCCTGCTGCCGTATATCGTGCTGGTGTTCGCTTTCGTGCGCATGCGCCGAATCGACCCGACGCGTCATCGGCCGTTTCGCGTACCGGGCGGAAATCTCATAGCCACGCTCATCGCTGCCGTTTGCACACTGGTGCTCGCCCTGTCGATCGTACTGTTCATCTACACGCCGGGCGACGGCATCCAGTGGCC
>CAZSDL010000169.1:0-5474 GCA_964605635.1 uncultured Woeseiaceae bacterium | reverse complement strand
GCGCGCGTCGAAGCAATGATCGGGCGCCTCAAGGCGATGGAACAGGGAAGCTGACCGGGCAGAACCCGGGCGCGAGCCTTTCCGCAGGGACCTGCGTGCCGATTTCTCAGAGAACTGGCCGGATTGCGAAGCCGACGGAGTAACGCAATGAATGATATTTATGCCCACGTCAGCGTGAGGATTCTCGAAAAGGAATACCAGGTATCGTGCCCGGCCAGCGAACGCACGGATCTGCTGGATTCCGCGGAGATCCTCAATACCAGGATGCGCGAGATTCGCGACAGCGGCAAGGTGGTCGGCCTGGACCGGATCGCTGTCATGGCCGCGCTTAACATGGCGAACGAGTTGCTACATTCCCGTGCCCGCGACAAGGCACTGGAATCCAATGTCGGGCAGCGCCTGAAGCTGCTGTCTGATCGCGTCGAGTCCGTGCTCACGACCAACAACGAACTCGACCTGTAAGAGTCGATTCACGATAAGATTGGTTCTAGAAATCTGATTTAAGGGTCAACGGAAGCAATACTCCTTCGTTGACCGAAATGTAAAAGTTTGGCGCCTCCTGCAGTGTTCGATGCCGGCCCGGATACCTTTCGACCCTAAATTGTTATATCGGGGTCGCGCACTGTCGGCAGCATGTGTGCAAAACCACAATTGTGGATAGCCTGGTGCTGTCACGGCTGACCCCACTTGTTGCTCTGGTTCGAGAGCGACGGTCGGTAACGGCACAGGCGGGAGGTGCCATCTTCACCGCGTCCGGCGTCCCGCGTCCTGCGAACCCGCGGCAGCAAACCGACCGAGGCTCCGATGCCCGAATCAAGTGCGGCATTACCAACCTGCCAACGAGATATTCGAAGCGAGTACCGGAAAAGACGAGCTGCGCTCAGCGACGAGCATCGCAGCCAGGCGTCCAGTCGCATTGCCGATGCCGTCGTGCGAGCGCCATACTTTTCAAAAAGTCTCTGCATCGCCTGCTACCTGTCGCTGGCTGACGAGGTCGACACCTGGGCGATAATTGAGCGCGCCTGGCGCAGAAAAAAGAAAATTTTTGCTCCAGTGACAGGTCCGGACCGATTGCTGAGCTTCCGGCAGGTGACGCCTGACACCGGCCTGATCGTGAATGAGTTCGGCATCCTGGAACCGGATTACGGAACTGAAATCAGTGCTCGCCAACTCGATCTCGTGCTGACGCCTCTCGTCGCTTTCGACGATGAACGGCGACGCATCGGCATGGGCGGCGGCTACTACGATCGCACGTTCGCATTCCTCAGGAATCGCCGACTGCTGCTCAAACCAAAACTGGTCGGACTGGCATTCAATTGTCAACGTGTCGAAAAAATCGCCGAAAATCCGTGGGATATACCGCTTTACAGGGTTGTCACCGAAAGCCGCCAGTAAATCGGCACGTCGCCAATCCGGTCTCGACACCTGGCGTGAAAGCACGAGCAGGCCGTTGTGATTGAGTGTGGACGCACTCACGTGCGCTGAAGACTTGTACGCAGATTTGCACCGTCATTTCATTCGCGTGCTCGGCGATCGGCGCTACAACTTCACTTTCGAACTGGCGTTGCGCCAACGTCACCGGCGTTGCATTGTTGCATTCGTCGCAATGGCCAATGTCCCAAAATGTTAACGGGATCACTTGACTAGCTGGATTTTTCGGTTTTGTTGTATATACTCAACGCCGGGTACCCGACACGGAGAAAATGATGGCTACCAAAAAGAAGGCAAGCAAGAAAGCTTCGAAGCGGAAGACCGCCAAGAAGCGCAAAGTAACGAAGAAGAAGGCTGCACCGAAACGACGTCGTGCAGCGAAGAAGAAATCTGCAAAGAAGAAGACCAAAAAGAAGGCAACCAAGCGTAAGGCAAAAAAGAAAGCCAAGAAGAAGGCAAAGAAAAAAGCAAAGCGCAAGGTAAAGAAGAAGGGTAAGAAAAAGGCTAAAAAGAAGGCCAAGAAAAAGACCAAAAAGAAGGCCAAGAAAAAGGCTAAACGGAAGACGAAGCGGCGGCCGGCTAAAAGGTCGTCAAAGAAAGCGTCCTCCAAGAAGATGGCGTAAGTTCGACGATTCATGTCGATTACGCTTAGGGAAGAAAGGTAGTTTTTTCATAAGCTTAGTGCGTAAGAAAAGCTGCCACGGTCTTCTTCCTAAAATCGCAAATGTGCCCGCATCCGCGGGCACATTTCGTTTCAGCTGCCGTGACTTGGCTTGGTCAAGCCGTATCGGATAAGCTGCAATTCAACAAGCCCTGCTGATCGCATGGCAATTCCGGTTTTCAGGGACAGTGTTCGGTGCATCTCAATGGATCAGTCTGAGAAAAAGATTGCAGTCGCAAAAGCCGCACTGAAATACATCGAGAATGGCGTCGTGCTCGGAATCGGCACGGGGTCGACCGTCAATATTCTGATCGATGCATTGCCTGCCATAAGGTCCAGGATCGAGACCCTGGTCTCGAGCTCTGAAGCAACCACTGCCCGGCTGCAAAAGCATGGATTCGAGGTCTCGACACTCAACTCCGTGGGTGACCTCGACCTGTACATCGACGGCGCGGATGAAGCGACCAAGCACTTGCACCTGATCAAGGGGGGCGGCGGCGCGCTGACCCGGGAAAAGGTCCTGGCCGGCGCCGCGCGAAAGTTCATCTGTATCGTCGATGATTCCAAGCTCGTCGGGATGCTGGGGAAGTTCCCCTTGCCGGTCGAGGTTATTCCCATGGCGCAATCGTTCGTCGCACGCCAGATCATCAAACTGCGCGGCCAGCCGATCTGGAGGGAGAATTTCGTCACTGACAACGGCAACCACATTCTCGACATTCACAACCTGAATATAACCAACCCTCGCGAAATGGAGACACGCCTCAACCAGTTGCCCGGCGTGTTAACGGTAGGACTTTTTTCACACAGGCCGGCAGATGTTTTGCTTATCGGTGAATCCGGTGGTGTACGGACCATGCCTCGATAGCCGGATTCAGTTGATTTGGAACGGCGCTTGCCTGTAGGAGCCCGCCCTGCGGGCGAATGCGATAACGTTTGAGCTTTTCCCAAATTTGGTCGCCCGAGCTGGGCTATCTGCTGGCGTGCTCGCGAACGACTGCCGCCATTGACTCCGAAAGCTGCTGCTCGGCGGCCCGGCGCCAAAACTCTCTAGCGAGTGCATACGCTTCATCCCAGACCTCCAGCGTGTTCACGGCTGCATGCGGCTGGCGGATGGTGGAGTTTCTAAGGTTTCCGCTTGCGGGGGGCGCGTACGCCATCGGCAGTTGGTCGAACGTTGGAGCAACGTCGAAGCCGTCATCTGTCGGAAAAAGCGACACGTTGTGGGGATGACGGTCAGTATTGGCAATCAAAGCTCCGTACGCGTCCAACAACGCTATCCTATGCAAGCCTTCATCGCTTAACTCGCCGCGATTGCGCATCCGTTCTGCAGAGTCGGCCCAACTGCCGTCGACGTTCTCGGCTGTGGCTGCGAGAGTCATCACTCTTCGGCGCCCCATTTCGCCGACACGATCGAATCTGTCGACGACCAGACATCGTAGGCCGTCTATATCCAGGACCTCTGTTTGTGCCGCATCGATGCCAGCACCCTGTAGTGTTTGTAGTGCGACGTGCTCGAGCAATAACAGGTCTTGCCAACGTCGTGCATTATCGGTCACGTCCGTAGCGAACTTTACGATTCGATGCTCGCCGTCGAGGAAAGCAGTGAACTTTGGCTGTTCGCCACCCGCAGTCGAACCCACATGTTCTCCAGCTATCGCCTCTTCACAAAGCCTTGGAAAGTCCTCTGTTGTGTGGACTTCGTGCTGCAACTCTTGAAACCGATCAAACGACTCCCGGCCTATCACGAGATTGCCTGGAAGGTCCTCTCCTCGCCGACTGAGCGCAACAAGAATGTGATTGTCTGACCAGTTAGTTACGTCCTCTGGTAACCCCAAGTCGGCGTTGTGTCGAGCATAAGACCGACCGAGAAAACCCTTTGGCGCGATGTCGTGCATCTCCGGGGGCAGCCCGTCGATAACAGTCGGGTCTGGAAGCCACACCGACTCGGTTGCGACCAATGTCACGAGTTGGCCAGCCGGCCGGATACTGCCGCCCTCGTCTACCCGGAACACTGGGAACTCATCTGTTTCCAGCCCGGGTATATTCTGCCGGGCCGCGTACCGTGTGGCCCGTGCCTGCCCGAAACGCAAAACCCGCCGGGCTTCCCGGCGATAGGCGTTCGCGAGCGTCTCCCGGGTGGCCCCGGTCGCATCAATTAGTTCGCCACTTCTGAGCGCGCCATTCAGCAAATAGGGTCGTATCTCAAGCATTAGACTTGACGATTATTTTCTACCTAATTGACTGTATAATAGGCGATTAATATCTATTAATCAACGATATTATTGACGATTAATTTGACTATTTATTTGACCATTATTTATTCGATTCAAACGTGTGAGAGCCTGAGGGACGATCCAGAGCAAGCTCACAACGGTAATGACTCCAGATCTCCACGGCCACACACAGCCACAAATACAGTGTAGACCGGTCCAATACGGCCCCGGCAGTCAGCGTCTTCTATTGGATGGAACCATCGAAATGGCTCGGGGACCAGGATAGACGCAACACATCCCTGTATTGCGCTTGCGGGCGGCTCCGCCATCCAAAATTGCTCCGGGCAATTTTGTCGAACCTGGCTTCTCATCCTGCCCCCCCCCTAATCGCCAAATAAAGAAAGGCCCGTGACGGGCCTTTTTTGATCTGGCTGGGGGACCAGGATTCGAACCTGGGTTGGCGGAGTCAGAGTCCGCAGTCCTACCGCTAGACGATCCCCCAAACGAAAGGTGGCTTTAGCGACTACCGGTGTCCAACATTTGGCATCAGTGTCAATGCCGGTGCCGGATACCAATGGAATCGAGCGTTAGCGTTTGGAGAACTGGGTCGCCCGACGCGCCTTCCGCAGACCGACTTTCTTGCGTTCGACTTCGCGCGCATCCCGCGTAACGAAACCGGCTTTGCGCAATTTGGCGCGGAAGGTTTCATCGTACTTCATCAACGCCCGCGTCAGCCCGTGGCGGATCGCACCCGCCTGACCCGTCGTGCCACCGCCGGTTACAGTGACCTCCACGTCGAGCTGATCTGACAGATTCATCAACTGCAGCGGCTGACGCACGATCATCTGCGCGGTCTCACGGCCGAAAAACCGTTCCAGGGGCCGGTCATTAACTGTGATAGTGCCTTTGCCGGATTTCAGGAACACGCGCGCCGTGGAAGTCTTGCGCCGTCCGGTACCGTAATACTGGGTCTCACTCATCGTTCTAATGCCTCATTCGCGCAGGCCGAGGGCCTTACGCATGGATTCCTATGCCTTGATCTCGAGCGGTTTCGGCTGCTGGGCCTGGTGCGTATGCTCCGGGCCGGCAAAAACGTGCAATTTGGAAAACATTTTTCGCCCGAGCGGATTCTTCGGCAGCATCCCTTTAACAGCAAACTGCAGGACGCG
>CAZSDL010000168.1:0-5475 GCA_964605635.1 uncultured Woeseiaceae bacterium | reverse complement strand
CCTCATCGGTGGCGCCGTAATCCGCGCCGGTGATGTCGTAATTGATGGTTCATTGCGCGCAAGACTCGAGGGTCTTGCACACGCGCTGACCGCTTAACAGAGGAAGGCAACATGGCACTCAAAGCTTCTGAAATCAGCCAGCTGATTAAAGAGCGAATCGAAAATTTCGAGGCGGCAGCCGAAGCTCGCGATGTCGGCACCGTCATCGGTGTCACAGACGGCATCATCCGCATTCACGGCCTCGCCGATGCGCGCTACGGCGAAATGCTCGAGTTTTCGCAGAACACTTTTGGTCTGGCGCTGAACCTCGAGCAGGATTCTGTCGGTGCCGTGGTGCTCGGCGACTACAAGCACATTTCCGAAGGCCAGACCGTCAAGACGACCGGACGCATTCTCGAAGTGCCGATCGGCGAGGCGCTCCTCGGTCGCGTAGTGGATTCGCTTGGACAACCGATCGACGGCAAGGGGCCGATCGAAACGGCGGAAACCGCGCCGATCGAGAAAGTGGCGCCCGGCGTGATCGAGCGAAAGTCCGTCGACCAGCCCGTACAGACCGGGCTCAAAGCGATCGACGCGATGGTGCCGATCGGCCGCGGACAGCGCGAACTGATCATCGGCGATCGCCAGACCGGCAAGACGGCGGTAGCGGTCGACACGATCATCAACCAGGTCGGTACCGGCATCAAGTGCATTTATGTTGCTATCGGCCAGAAGGCCTCTTCAATTGCCGGCGTGGTACGCAAGCTGGAAGAATTCGGGGCGATGGAGCATACGATCGTCGTGGCGGCAGCGGCGTCCGATTCCGCTGCCATGCAATACATCGCACCTTACTCCGGAACGTCGATGGGCGAATACTTCCGCGATCGCGGGCAGGATGCGCTGATCATTTTCGACGACCTGACCAAGCAGGCTTGGGCGTATCGGCAGGTGTCGCTGCTGCTGCGGCGTCCGCCCGGCCGTGAAGCTTACCCGGGCGACGTTTTCTACCTGCATTCACGCCTTCTCGAGCGCGCGGCGCGCGTCAATGCCGAATACGTGGAGAAATTCACCGATGGCAAGGTAAAAGGAAAAACCGGTTCACTGACGGCACTGCCCATCATCGAGACCCAGGCGGGCGACGTATCTGCATTCGTGCCGACCAACGTGATCTCGATCACTGACGGACAGATCTTTCTCGAGACGGACTTGTTCAACGCAGGCATACGGCCGGCCATCAACGCCGGTCTTTCGGTGTCACGAGTCGGCGGCGCGGCGCAAACCAAGATCATCAAGAAACTCGGTGGCGGCGTGCGCCTTGCGCTCGCACAGTACCGTGAGCTGGCGGCGTTCGCGCAGTTCGCGTCGGACCTCGACGAAACCACGCGCAAGCAGCTGCAGCGCGGCCAGCGCGTGACCGAATTAATGAAACAGAAACAGTATTCGCCTTTGTCGGTAGCGGAGATGGCGCTGTCACTTTATGCCGTCAACGAGGGCTTTATCGACAAGGTCGATGTGGCGAAAGTGGTGGACTACGAAGCCGCATTGCATGATTACGCCCGGGCGAATCACAAGGACTTGCTCACCAAGATAAACGAATCCGGGGACTACAGTGACGAGATCCAGGCAGGACTGAAGAAGGTGTGCGAAGGATTCGCCGAGAAAGGCGCGTACTAAAGTGGCAGGCGAAAAAGAAATCCGCAACAAGATCCGAAGCGTGAAAAACATGCAGAAGATCACCAAGGCGATGGAGATGGTTGCGGCCAGCAAGATTCGCAAGGCGCAACAGCAGATGGAGGCATCGCGCCCCTATGCCGAGCGTATTCGCCGCGTCGTTGGTCACCTGTCGCACGCGAATCCGGACTATAAACATCCGTACCTCGTTGAGCGCGAAGTGCGGCGCGTCGGATATATCGTCATCTCGACAGACCGCGGCCTTTGCGGCGGTTTGAACGTCAACATGTTCAAGACTGTTATCGGCGAACTGTCGCGCCGTCGACAGGAGGGCGCCGAGGTGGATCTCGCACTGGTAGGCGCCAAGGCGGTGCAATTCTTCCGAAGGCTGGGCGGCAACGTGGTCGGTACGGCAACGCATCTCGGGGATCGGCCGCAGGTCAACGACCTCATCGGCTCGATCAAGATCATGCTCGACGCCTACAGTGAAGGACGAATCGACCGGCTGTTCCTGGTGCACAATGAGTTTGTCAATACGATGAGTCAGCGACCGGAGGTGAAAACACTCCTGCCGGTAAGCTCCATCGATCTCGGCGAAGAAACCCTTCAGCAGCATTGGGACTACATTTATGAGCCTGACGCCGTGGAGTTGCTCGATGATGTGCTTTTGCGCTACATCGAGTCACAGGTTTATCGGGGCGCAGTTGAAAACTTTGCCTGTGAGATGGCGGCGAAAATGGTGGCGATGAAATCCGCGACCGATAACGCCGGCGAAATTATCGAGAAACTGCAGCTTGCCTATAACAAGGCGCGGCAGGCGGCAATTACCCAGGAAATTTCAGAAATTGTCGGCGGCGCGGCCGCCGTCTCAGGATAAACACGCAGGAGCCCGTATCACGGGCGATCCAGTCTGGAGCAGTAAACGTATGAGTACAGGAACCACCGTGCAGATCATCGGCGCCGTCGTGGACGTCAAGTTTCCGAGCGACGCGATCCCCGGTATCTATGACGCACTGATCATCGATGAAGCCGATATCACCCTGGAAGTACAGCAGCAGCTGGGCGACGGCGTGGTGCGAACCATCGCAATGGGCCCCAGCGAGGGCTTGAAACGCGGCATGAGTGTCAGCAACACGGGTGAGCCCATCATGGTCCCGGTTGGCGAAAAGACTTTGGGGCGCATCATGGACGTACTCGGCAATCCGATCGACAACAAAGGCGACATCGGTGCCGAAATCTCCATGCCCATCCATCGCGAGGCACCGACCTACGAAGAACAGGCGGCCGCAACGGAACTGCTCGAAACCGGCATCAAGGTTATCGACCTGATCATGCCGATTGCGAAAGGTGGAAAAATCGGATTGTTCGGTGGCGCCGGCGTGGGCAAGACCGTGACGCTGATGGAGTTGATTCGCAATATCGCGGCTGAGCACGCCGGCTATTCAGTGTTTGCGGGCGTCGGCGAGCGTACTCGCGAGGGCAATGACTTCTACCACGAAATGACCGATTCGGGCGTTATCGACAAGGTCTCGCTGGTTTACGGCCAGATGAACGAGCCGCCGGGCAACCGCCTGCGCGTGGCGCTGACCGGCCTGACGATGGCAGAAGCGTTCCGCGATGAGGGCCGCGACGTACTGATGTTCATCGACAATATCTACCGCTACACGCTGGCTGGTACCGAAGTTTCGGCGCTGCTCGGACGCATGCCGTCTGCAGTGGGCTACCAGCCGACGCTCGCGGCAGAGATGGGCGTGCTGCAGGAACGCATTACTTCCACGAAGACCGGGTCGATTACCTCGTTCCAGGCGGTATATGTCCCGGCCGACGATCTCACCGACCCGTCACCGGCAACTACCTTCGCTCACCTTGACGCAACGCTCGTGTTGTCGCGGCAGATTGCGGAGCTTGGTATCTACCCGGCCGTCGATCCGCTCGATTCGACCAGCCGCATCCTCGATCCGAACGTAATCGGCCAGGAGCACTACGATTGCGCACGCGGCGTCCAGGCGGTGTTGCAGCGATACAAGGAGCTGCAGGACATTATCGCGATCCTCGGCATGGACGAATTGTCGGAAGACGACAAGCGTTCCGTGACCCGCGCACGCAAGATTCAGCGCTTCCTGTCGCAGCCGTTCTTCGTTGCGGAGACCTTCACCGGCTCACCCGGCAAGTACGTGCAGTTGTCGGAAACGATTCGCGGCTTCAACGGCATCGTGAATGGCGACTACGATAACCTGCCCGAGCAGGCTTTTTACATGGTTGGCACGATCGACGAAGTGGTCGAGAAAGCCAAGACGATGCAGTAATTCAGAGGACGCGCTGACACATGGCCACAATCCAGGTCGACATCGTCTCCGCCGAGGGCGAGATCTATTCCGGCAACGCCCGGATGGTTTACGCACCGGCGCGTCTCGGCGAAGTCGGCATCGCCCCGCGCCATGCGCCGCTGCTGTCAGCGCTGAAGCCCGGCGAAGTGCGCGTGGAAGACACGGATGGCAAGGAACACCTGTTCTACATTACCGGCGGCATGCTGGAAATCCAGCCGCACCTGGTCACGGTGCTGGCGGATACGGCGATGCGCGGCGACCAGCTTGATGAAGCGGCAGCCCTTGCCGCCAAGCAGGATGCCGAGAAAGCGCTGGAAGGCGTCTCTGACGAGACCGACCTGGCGCGTGCGCAGGCTGAGTTGGCCGAGGCCGAGGCGCGTTATCGTGCTGCGCAGAAACTGAAAGGCAAACGCTGACGGCCCACGCAGTGTCCCCGGACGCGCAGTCCGGTCCCGCAAGTCGATTTCCGGCGCTGTGTGCGCCAGCGCACAGAGAATCCTCTCTCGATGAGCGTATGATTTATCGAACTGGACTCGTAATACTGCTTCCCCAAGCACAACCGCTTCTGCCCCTGAAGCGATGATTGCTCAATGCGAATCCAGCACTTACCCGCTGGTGCAAGAATATTGCGCCAGCGGGCTCTTCATTTGAGTGCTGGCAAACCAGTTCGCCAATCAGTTAATCGAAGATAAGACATAATAACAATATGTTTTTGTTATTCTTTTAATTGTCCTTGACAGATATTCTATAGATCTATAGAATCCCGTCCGCATGCAACCGAGCTCCGACAACTCCCGTTACCAGCACCAGCGACTCGCCGCAATCAAATCGGCGGCCGCAGTATTTGCCGACAAGGGCTTTCATGGCGCGAGTACCAGGGACATCGCGGAGCGCATGGGTATCAAGCAGGGCAGCCTTTACTACTACTTCAAGTCCAAGGAGGAAGCGTTGGGAGAAGTCTGCCTGTTCGGCATCAGCGACTACGTGCAGCGGATGGAACGCATCGCAACCAGCGACCAGCCGTTCGAGGCAAAGTTAATGGCGACGCTGACCTCCCATTTGTCGAGTTACCGGGAAAAAAACGAGGCGCTCAAGGTCTACAACGACGAGCGCCTGTACCTGCCGGAAGAGAAGCGCACGATCCTGAAGAAAATGGGCAGCGGCTATCGACAACTGCTCGAAAGCATCTTCGAGGAAGGCATACGCCAGGGCGTCATCCGCGACTCGATCGATTGCCATTTCGCTGCTCAAGCCGTCATCGGCATTTGCAATGCGTGGGGCGATGTCATCGTTCGCGATCCGGACCTTGACCTGTTCGACATCATCCAGAAATGCACCGACCTTCTGTTGCACGGTTTTTCCGAGCGACGCAAGGCCGATCGAAATCCTCTCGAAGCGCAACCCGCGGCTTCGGCAGATCATTAACCACCAAGGACAGCAGGAAAGACCAATGACTGAACAAAAGGCAACAAACGTGACCTGGCACGGCGGAGACGTT
>CAZSDL010000167.1:0-5487 GCA_964605635.1 uncultured Woeseiaceae bacterium | reverse complement strand
GCTCCTACAGGTGGTAGTAGAAAACCTGTTGGAGCGCGCCTTGCGCGCGAATGCGGTAACGCTTCAGCTCTTGTCTAACTGCCGCAGCGCCAGCGCTTCGCTCAGGTGCTCCAGCGCAATAGCTTTCTCTCCCGCGAGATCTGCAATCGTGCGCGCCACTCGTCGCACCCTTTGGTGCGCGCGAGCCGATAACGCAAAACGGTTCATCGCCTTTTCGAGTAACGCCCAACCGGGTGCCGTCAACGCGCAGGTCGATTCCAGCAGGGCACCGTCGAGATGTGCATTGCATCGGCCGGCGCGTTCCTGCTGCATGCGTCGCGCGGCTGTTACACGTTGCAGCACCGTCGCGCTCGACTCCGCTGCCGGTGGCCCTGGCCGCAGGGCCTCTGGTGGCAGTGGCTGCACACAAACCTGGATGTCGATGCGATCCAGCAGGGGTCCGGAGATTTTCGCGCGATAATTGCGAACGCGATCTGCCGAACAATTGCAATCGCCGCGAGGATCGCCGAGATATCCGCAAGGACAAGGATTCATCGCCGCAATGAGTTGGAAGCGAGCCGGAAAATCCGCCTGGGCGGCAGCGCGTGAGATCGTGATCCAGCCTACCTCCAGAGGTTCGCGCAAGACTTCCAGCACATGCCGGCTGAACTCCGGCAGTTCGTCCAGAAAAAGCACGCCGTTGTGCGCACGGGAGACTTCCCCGGGCCTTGGATCCGTGCCGCCACCCACCAGCGCACCTGCCGAAGCAGTGTGGTGCGGCGCGCGAAACGGGCGCTGTCGCCATCGTGTTATATCGAGTGGTCGTCCCAGCACGGAGTCGACGGCCGCCGTTTCGAGCGCTTCGGCTTCGTCGAGAGGCGGCAATATGCCCGGCAGACGGCGCGCCAACATACTCTTGCCGGTGCCGGGAGGACCGGACAACAGCATGTTGTGACTACCGGCAGCGGCGATCTCGAGGGCGCGTCGAGCGAGTGTCTGGCCCCGAACCTCGGCGAGATCCGGTGCCGCAGTCGTAGTGACGGTCGGCACCAGTCGGGCGGCGGGCTCCAGCGGCGCAGTTCCTTTGAGATGTCCCAGGACATCAAGCAACGTGCCTGCTGGAAAAACGGCGGTATCGGACAGCGCTGCTTCGATCCTGTTGGCGAGTGGCACGACAACCGATCGGCCGGTGCTGGCTGCCTTCAGTGCTGCCGGCAGTATGCCCGGCACCGGCCGAATGTCACCGTTCATGCCCAGTTCGCCGTAAAACTCGTACGACGCCAGCGCCTCGGTGTCAATCTTCCGACCGGCAGCAAGTATGCCTAGCGCAATGGCAAGATCAAAACGCCCGCCGGTCTTGCGCAAGTCTGCCGGACCGAGACTTACGGTGATGCGCCGTTGTGGAAATTTGAATCCGCAACTGATGATCGCACCGCGCACCCGGTCCTTGCTTTCACGCACGGCCGTCTCAGCCATGCCGACGATCAAGAAACTCGGCAGACCGCCCGACAAAAGAACTTCGATCGTTACTGCGGGAGCCTCGATGCCGATCTTGGCGCGACTGTGCAGCAAGGCGAATCCAGTCAGATGAGATTCGTCTTCCGGTGGCGGCCGCGTACCGAAGTCCGGTCGTATAACGTTGTCGTCCATCAGCCCTCCGTGGCTGTGAAGCGATGATCGTCAGTCCGGCGCGCTCCCACCGCCCGACTTCTTGCCGGACGCTGACTTCTTTCGCGAACTCTTCTTCTTCGGCGTCTTTACTTCCATGGCTTGCAGCCGCTCTTCCAGTGCTTCGAGTTTCTCGCGTGTACGTGCGAGCACCATCTGTTGCACTTCAAACTCTTCGCGCGTCACGAGGTCCAGCTTGCCGATACTTGAGCGCAGCACCGAACGAAAATTCTGCTCGAGCTCATCGCGCATCGTGCGCAGCCCCGCAGGTACTGATTCCACCAGCTTTCTTGCAATCTGGTCGATGGACGGCTTGTCGGATGGCTTGTTCATGGGACTGTCCCCTCGGTCATGACTACCTGATACATCGCTTTACATGCGATGACCAGACGAGAATTTGCCGGTATTGCGGACGATTTCATTTCGCTGTCCCAGCTTTGTATTGCCCGCATGTTGCACCGCTATCGCGCCTTCCCGCAAGCATCTGCACCGCTGCGGTGCGACACGTGCCGCGTCGTTTTCGCAGGCGTCTGATTTAAAAACGATTGTCGAATCTGGCATGGATGCTGCAGTCAGCACGTCGTCCGTCAAGGGGGGTTGTATCCACGGTGCACTTGCAGCGCGGCAGCCAACATTGAAAGGAGAACGACGTGCGCACAACAACCTCCCTGTCTTTATTGATGACGCTCGGCTTATCGGCAGCACCGGCGTACCCCGACTGGTCGACCAACGTCGGCTTTGCCAGCGACTACTACTATCGCGGCATTTTGCAGGCACCCTCTTCCGCATCCGGCGGTATCGATTTCGAGAAGGGCGGCTTCTATGCCGGCACCTGGGCCGCGGATGTCAAGGATGGCCTCGAAGTAGACGTCTACGTCGGTTACGGCGCTGAAATCAGCGGCATCAGTTACGGCATCGGCTTTACCGGCTATTACTACACCGGCGACTTCGACGATACCTATCAGGAAATCAACCTGAGTACCGGCTACGGATTGCTGACTGTCGACGTGGCGCTCGGTGAGTACGACAACTTCGGCTCGGGTACCCAAAACTACACCTACTACGCGTTGACGCTCGAGAAAAACGGCCTGTACGGCAAGTACGCGGGCTTCAGCCAGGACTTCGACGGTGAGTACCTCGAGCTCGGTTACGGATTCACCGTCGCCGAGATCGATCTGGGTTTCGTGGCCCTTTTTGCCAACGAGGACCTTGTCGGCAGCTCGGAAGAGTCGCTGGTGTTCACGATCGGCAAGACATTCGACTTTTAACCAGGCAGCGGTCGGCGTAACGGCAAAGCTCACCGGCATTCGCAAAATTTTCGGGGAAGTAAACGCAGGGGACCATCGATGAAAATGATCACGGCGATCATCAAGCCTTTCAAACTCGACGACGTGCGGCAGGCGATTGCCGATATCGGCGTGCAGGGAATCACGGTAACCGAAGTCAAGGGCTTCGGCCGGCAGCGAGGACATACCGAGCTCTACCGGGGCGCGGAGTACGTGGTCGACTTTCTGCCGAAAGCCAAAATGGAGATCGCTGTGCCGGACGACATGGCGGAACAGGTTATCGAAGCCATCACCAACACCGCACGTACCGGATCGATCGGCGACGGCAAGATCTTCGTCGCCAATCTGGAGCAGGCGATTCGAATCCGTACCGGCGAGACGGGTTCGGATGCGGTTTAAGCGCTGAATCACAGAATAAGGAGCTTCCGGTGGAAGAAGTAACGCAACTTGCGGGGCAGGTGACAGAACTCAGCTATGCCCTCGATACGTTTTATTTTCTCGTCATGGGCGCGCTGGTCATGTGGATGGCCGCCGGCTTCACGATGCTCGAGGCCGGACTCGTTCGCGCCAAAAACACGGCGGAGATCCTGACCAAAAATGTCGGTCTCTATTCGATTGCGTGTGTCATGTACATGCTGACCGGCTACTCGATCATGTATCCCGGCGCCTTCGAGGGCGGATACTTCCACAGCCTCGGCACGCTCGGCAGCGGGTTGCTGGGCAGCGGCGACAATGCGGCGGCCGATGTCATCGCCAGTGGCGGCGACACCTACTACTCGGGTCTGTCCGATTTCTTCTTTCAGGTGGTTTTCGTCGCCACGGCGATGTCGATCGTCTCCGGCGCCGTCGCCGAGCGCATGAAACTGTGGTCCTTCCTGCTGTTTGCGGTCGTGCTCACGGGCTTCATTTACCCGGTGCAGGGCTTCTGGAAATGGGGCGGCGGCTTCCTGGATGCGGCCGGCTTCCAGGATTTTGCCGGCAGCGGTGTCGTGCACCTTTGCGGCGCGGCCGCGGCACTTGCCGGTGTAGTGTTGCTCGGGGCACGCAAGGGAAAGTACGGCCCCAAGGGGCAGATCAATGCCATTCCCGGCTGCAACCTGCCGCTCGCGACGCTGGGTACGCTGATCCTGTGGCTCGGCTGGTTCGGCTTCAACGGTGGTTCCGAACTCAAGCTGTCCAACGTGGAGGAAGCGAACGCAGTCGCGCTGGTCTTCGTTAACACCAACATGGCGGCTGCCGGCGGACTCCTGCTCGCACTCATCCTGGCACGCTTGTGGTTCGGCAAGGCGGATCTGACCATGGCGTTGAACGGCGCACTCGCCGGACTCGTTGCAATTACCGCCGAACCGCTGGCACCGACGCCGCTCGGCGCCACGCTGATCGGCGGCTTCGGCGGATTGATTGTGGTGGTGTCCATCGTGACCCTCGACAAGCTCAGGATCGACGATCCGGTCGGTGCAATTTCCGTGCACGGCGTCGTCGGGATGTGGGGGCTTCTCGCCGTCCCGATCTACAACGCGGATGCCACCCTCGGCGCACAGCTCCTCGGTCTCGGCACCATTTTTACCTGGGTATTCGGTATGAGCTTCATCGTGTGGTTCCTCATTCGCCTCACGCTGGGAATCCGGGTCGACGAGCAACAGGAATACGAGGGTGTCGATCTGAGCGAATGCGGACTCGAGGCCTATCCGGAGTTCACGGCAACCGAGTAACGACACCTCACGCAACGACTGTAAGAATCCCGCCGCGACGCCAACCCCCCGGAAATCGTCGCGGCAGGAACTGCGGGCCCTGAGTTTTGCCAGGGCCCGCTTTTTTTGCCCCATTACGGAGAAATGGCCCTGTGATGACGGTCACAGCATTGCTAGCATTGGCATGTTGCAATACCTCGTGACCCAGATGCCCGGCTCGCCAGCGCTTTGCGTGGCCGATATCAGCCCCGGCATGGCATTATCGATCGTCAAGGGTAGTCATGAAAAATCTCCGTCAATCAGTATGCATCACGCTACTATCCGGCCTGGTCCTGTCCGCCGGCAGCGTTGCTGCAAGCGATATTTACCGATGGACAGACGCCAACGGCAATGTGCATTACGGCGACCGGCCGTCCGGTGCTGACACTGAACAGCGGCTGCAGATTACCTCCAGACCGACCGACCCGTCGCGCATCCAACGCATTGTCGAAGCACGCAGCGACGCACAATCCGCACGTAATGAGGCGGCAGCAGAGCGGGCAGCCGGAGAGCCTTCACCGGAAGAATTGCGAGCGCGTGCGGAAGAGCGCAAGGCAAAGTGCGATATGTACAAGGAACGGCTGCAACGATTCGTGACTTCGCGACGTCTTTATCGCGAGGATGAGAACGGCGAACGCGTTTATCTCGACGATCAACAGGCGCTGGATGCCCGTGCACGCGTGCAGGAGCAGGTCCAGGAACACTGCTCGAACTGATTCGTGGGAGCGCGCCCTGCGCGCGAATTGGAAAGGCCCGAATGTTCACGCATTCGCCCGCAGGGCGGGCTCCTACAGGGTCTTGTGGGAGCGCGCCTTGCGCGCGAA
>CAZSDL010000166.1:0-5549 GCA_964605635.1 uncultured Woeseiaceae bacterium | reverse complement strand
TGTCGGACTGCCGGTAGAACACGGCGTTATCGGTATCGAGTTCCAGCGCAAGCCAGGCCGCCGCAATCTCCAGCGTCGAACGATGGATGCGTTCCGGGTCCTCCGCTTTTGCCAGCGCATGCAAATCGGCTAGGAAATAGAAATTCCGCTTCGTGCGATCCTTGCTCGCTGCAACGCCGGGTCGAATCGCACCGACATAGTTTCCGATGTGCGGCGTTCCGGTAGTCGTTATGCCGGTGAGGTAGATGTCCTGGCTCATTGTTCAGTAACCGGCCGCGTGGCCGTCCTTGCGAGATTCCGAAGCACCGTAGTAAACGCCTTGCTCAGCGTTCCAGAGAATGGCCTGGTAACCGCCATAATCGATGCGGTCGCTGGCCACCCTGTGACCCATTTTCTGCAAAGTATCACGGACGTCGCCCGAATAGCCGCTTTCGAGGTACACGCTGCCGCCATCCGCCATCATCTCGCCCGTAACCTGCGACGATCCTGTATGGCGGATACGCGCCGCGTCGCCCGCTTCCTGCAGGTTCATGCCGAAATCGATCATGTTTACCAGGATCTGGACGTGGCCCTGCGGCTGCATTGACCCTCCCATCACGCCGAACGACAGCCAAGGCTTGCCGTCCTTCATTACAAACGCCGGGATAATCGTGTGAAACGGCCGCTTGCCGGGTTCATAGACGTTCGCGTGCGACGGGTCGAGACTGAACAGCTCGCCGCGGTTTTGCAGCATGAAGCCGAGCTCGCCCGGCGTCATCCCTGAACCCATCCCCGCGTAATTGCTTTGTATGAGTGAGACCATGTTGCCGTCGCTGTCGGCCACAGTCAGGTAAACGGTGTCGCCGTGCTCGGGTACAAGTTCACCGGCCGGACAGGTCGTCGCTGCCTTTTTCTTGTCAAGCAACTGGCGACGCTCTTTAGCATAGTCTTTCGAAACAAGTCCTGCGACCGGCACAGCGTAGAAATCAGGATCAGCGTAAAACCGCGCCAGATCCTCGTAGACGACCTTCTTCGTTTCGATAAAAGTGTGCGCATACTCAGCCGTGCCATATCCCAAGGCCGACAGATCGAAGCCCTCAAGAATGTTCAGCATTTGCAACACGGCGATGCCCTGCCCGTTCGGCGGCAACTCGAGTACCACGTAGCCTCGATAGTTCGTTGACACTGGCGCAACCCACGCGGAGCGATGTTGAGCCAGATCGTCGTAGCGCAGGAAACCGCCGTGGTCGGTCATGTAAGCGTCGATGATGCGAGCTGTATCGCCCTTGTAGAAGGCATCACGACCGCCTTCAGCGATCTTTGCATAAGTTTCGGCCAGTCGTGGATTGCGAAAAATATCGCCTTTGGCCGGTGCTTTTCCGTCCGGCATAAAGGTTTCCCGAAATCCCGGAAAGTCGGCGTGCCTGGTAAAGAACTGCACATTTTCTTCCCAGTCGCGGGCAATGCGCTCGGAGACGGGGAAACCGCTATTCGCATACGCCATCGCCGGTGCCAGAATTTCCGTCATCGGCAGCCGTCCGAAACGGCCATGCAGTTTGAACCAGCCATCGACGGCGCCCGGCACGCTGACCGACAATGGACCGCATGCCGGCACACGTTCAAGTCGCTGGGCCTTGAAGTAATCCAGGCTCAGCGATCGCGGCGAGCGGCCGGACGCATTCAGCCCGGCCAGTTCCCGCTTGTTCGCATCCCAGACAATGGCGAACAGGTCGCCACCGATACCGCACCCGGTCGGCTCCATCAGGCCAAGGGTCGCATTGGCCGCGATCGCTGCATCCACTGCACTGCCACCGGCCTTCAGTATGTCCACTGCGACCTGCGTGGCAAGCGGCTGGCTGGTGGCCGCCATGCCGTGCGCGGCGATTACCTCGGACCGCGAGGCAAAAGGCGCCCCGGTGACCCGGTCAAATCCGTGCGACATCGGTGCTCTTCCGGCACTGGGCGCCGGCAGCATCGAGGCAGTGCGAACCATCCATATTCTTAACCGCTCAGCAAAGCGCCAAATGATGCCTAGATTGGCCCGGGAATGAAACCGTGGCTCCTGTCGCTATTGCTACAGGTCCGGCGGCGGCTGTCGTCGCCGTTTGAAGACTCGCGAAGCGCATCCTCCTGCGGGTATTATGCGTGGCATGGACGACGCCAAGAACAGCACCATGCACACCACCATGAGCAGGCCCGGTTTCGTAGATGCGGACGAGCTGGCCGCGCTCTACCCGGCGCATATTCAGGCCCTCAAGAAAAGGTTTGACCGAGCCCTCGAGAAAGCCGGCGCGAGCCACGCGGTTATATTCTCTGGCGCGCCTAAGCTCGTATTTCTCGACGATAACTACTACCCGTTCAAGGCCAACCCGCATTTCGTTCACTGGTTGCCGCTGACCAAGGTACCTTTTTGCTATCTGCTGTATACGCCGGGTGAGAAACCGGTCCTTCTATACTTCCAGCCGAAGGATTATTGGCACAGTGCGCCCGCTACTCCGGACGAATTCTGGACCGACCACTTCGACATAAAAGTCGTGCATGAACTGGATGCAATCAATACGCATCTGCCGAAGAATCGCGAGCACTGCGTACTGCTCGGCGATATCGAGGATAACGGTCACGCTTTCGGCATCGAACGCATTAATCCGACCACTGTACTCCACATGCTGCACTATGCGCGCGGCGTAAAAACAGCGTACGAGCTCGAGTGCATGCGTGCTGCATCGCGTCGCGCAGTGGTGGGTCACCGGGCCGCCGAGAAAGCGTTTCGCGATGGCTTCTCCGAGTATGAGATCCACCTCGCGTATTGTCGTGCCGTGTCACATACGGAGAATGAACTTCCCTACGGTAATATTATTGCGCTGAACGAGCACAGTGCTGTGATGCATTACCAGCATCAGGCGCGCGACGTACCCGCTGACATTCGCTCGTTTTTGATCGATGCCGGGGCAGGCTTCAACGGCTTCGCTTCGGATATAACCCGCAGCTGGTCTTATACGTCGAGTGAATTTCGCGACCTGATCCGGCGCATGGACAAATTGCAGCAGGACATCGTGGGCGAGGTAAAAGCCGGTGTTGATTTTCCAGCCTTGCACCTTCTTACACATCGCAAGATTGCCGAGGTGCTCATTGAGCTGGACTTCGCCTCAGGCAGTATAGAGGCATTGATCGAAAGCGATGTGACGGCGGCGTTTTTTCCGACCGGTCTCGGTCACCTGCTCGGCATTCAGGTGCACGATGTCGGCGGGTTCATGGCGGATGAGAACGGCAATACCATCGATCGACCGAGCGGACACCCGTATCTCAGGCTTACCCGCAAGCTCGAACCGAACATGGTCCTGACGATCGAACCGGGGCTTTATGTTATCGACATGCTGCTCGAGAATCTTGTCGGCACACCCGGCCACGCAATGGTGAACCAGGATCGCGTGGATTGGTTGCGGCCGTTCGGCGGCATTCGCATCGAGGACAATGTACGCGTTCTCGAAGATGGCTGCGAGAATTTCACGCGCACGGCGTTTGCGGCGGTTTAGGCTGCAATCGAACCCCTGTAGGAGCCTGTATTACGGGCGAATGCGGTGACGATCAACCTTTTCCCATTCGCCCGCAGGGCGGGCTCCTACAGGGGCGCGATCCGACGTTGTTGGAGCCCGCGTCGCGGGCGAATGGGAAAACGTCAATTTACTCCAGCAACCCATCCAGCTTTTTCGCCAGCTTGAAATCGAGTTCCGTGATGCCCTTCGCGCTGTGCGTAACCAGGTTCACCGTGACCTTGTTGTAAACATTCGACCACTCGGGATGATGATTCAACTTCTCGGCCTCGATTGCCGCGCTGCTCATAAAGCCAAAGGCGCGCACGAAATCCGCAAACTTGAATTCCCGCCTGAGCTTGCCGTCGACCAGCGACCACTGCTCCAACTCGACGAGCCGCTTCCTGACCTCTTTATCGCTCAGTTTGTCGGCCATAAGCTATTCCTCTTCAGACTTCATTTTTGCTTTCAGCTGCTGCTTCACTTTACGGCCCTTCTTGTCCAAAGCCGGGCGCAATGCCTTGCCGAGCGAAGGGAAAAGGTAGGACAGCGTCGTCAGTAGCCCGCTCACCGGCGGCATGGAGCGCTCCCGCTTGTCATTGACCGCAAGGTCCATAATGACCTGGGCAACCTCCTCGGCGGTGCTCATCGGTTGGGAAAAAGTAATATCGGCGACATCATCAATGTTCGTCATGATGAATCCGGTGTCGATCGGGCCCGGCGAGACAGCCGCCACCTTGATGCCCGATCCGGCCAGTTCTTCGCCCAGCGCAAAAGTAAATGCTCGCAATCCGAACTTGCTCGCGGAATAGGTAGCGGCGCCCATGACCGGCGTGCGGCCGGCGAGCGACGCGACGTTGATAATCGCCCCGCCACGAGCCTGGCGCAGATGCGGGAGGACTATTCGACTGAGGACGAGTGGCGCACGCAGGTTGACATCGATCATCCGGCCGAGCTCTGCAGGCGATATTTTTTCGACCGGTCCCCGCCTGTGATAGCCGGCATTGTTGACCAGCACATGAATGCCGTCGAATTCGTAAGCGGCCTTCTTGCACAGGTTGACGCAGGCCTCCGCATCGACAACGTCCATCGGCACGATCTGCACACGGGACGTTGGCCGCAATTCCTCCGCCATTTCCTCGAGCTTGCGTTTGCCACGCGCCACCAGCACAAGATTGGCCCCGGCCGCAGCGAAACGTCGGGCGGTGGCAGCGCCGACGCCCTCGGATCCGCCGGTGACGATGACCGTTTTGTTGCGGAAATTTGCCTCCATGCTGCGAGTCTATCAGCCGGGCGGGGCGCGGAGTTAGCAGCGGCGAGGCCGCACGTGCTTTACAGGTAAGGGGATGCCCGAAACAAGCCAATTCGTTCAGAAGCCGAGGTAGCCTCGAATTTTGCGCCAGAGTGACGTTTCCCAGCCGTAGACTTCGAGCTGCTCAGGGTCCAGCGCCACGTTCGGCATGATGGTAGTGGCCGGCAGCGACTCGTTGGCGGCGTCTTGCGGGTGTAACTCCATGCCGCCGCGCGATCGCGCATTCGTACCCGTCAAACCGTCGACAGTAAGATTCAGCCGCGGCAAGACCTCGTCGTCCACGATATCGTCGAGGAATACCGCATCGGGGTCGAAAGCATCTTTCCGCAGTACGATGCAATCGCTGAATGCCTGGTCCTTGCTGATGGTCTGCTTCCCATGGTTGAACGAAGGTACTCTAATGCCGATAACACCGACGCGCTGTGAAGGCATTCACAGGCTCGGGCGCTGTGTACGGACACCTGATTCAAGTCTGGCCAGCCATCAATGTCGTTGGCGTTCCGTCTGCGAGGGCCAAATGATCTTTATATGGTTTGTTTTGCGCATTTTCGGTAAATTAGAGCGAACCGTAGCAATCAGAGCAAACGGCATTTATTCCATGCTGTCAGCACCAATCGGCACAGGAACGGTCGAACACATCGCTTCAACCGCGTCGCGCAAGAATTGTAAAGAAGTGTCACAACCCGGATAAGCAGCGCAGCAAACGAGTAAAATTGCGGGCTTCCGCC
>CAZSDL010000165.1:0-5569 GCA_964605635.1 uncultured Woeseiaceae bacterium | reverse complement strand
TCCCGCCTGACTGTCAACAGCTAAACCACTGAATTTTCGTTGCGATCCGGCTTGCTTCCGGCCCCTTCTTAGTGATCAGGCTACAGCGACCAGTGCCAGGGCTCATGGACGAAACCCCAGGGATTGTCGCGTGGATAGGTCATGGAGAAGCCGAAGCGTCCGGCGTATTGCTCCAGCCAGCGGTACGCCTCCGAGGTCTCGAAGTCCTCGGTCAGCGGGCGGCTGCCGGGTGTCGCGATATCGACAGCCTCGCCCGTGTGATGCTGGCTGAAACCCGGCGCCGCGTTGACGCACAGGATCTCGTCGATGGTCTGGCCGGCACCGAGTTTTTTACGAATCAGCTCCGCCTGGTATTCATGGGTGCGAAAACCGGAAACGATCAACAAGCGGACGTCCGCGGCGCTCGCCGCACTGACCATCTCCTGCCAGCGGGCGGCGGCCCTCGGGGTCAGCCGCTGCATACGGCCGACCAGGTTGGGACCGACCTCGACCAGCTCCGCTGCCTCCTCATAAGAGGGTATGCCCCGGGCTTTCGCGTAATCGGGCGATATCCCGAGGTCCCGGTGCAATTTCAAACAGATATCCGACAACATCTCATAGCCTGCGCGTAGCGATTCGGTGGCGCGCAATTGTCCCACAAACCCGGTGCGTGACAAGCATGGTACTTACCTGAAAAATAATAACAAGTTGTCGGTATCGGCGTTTAACTGCTGCGAACGTCCGGAAAACCTCCAGGCACCTCGGCACACAGCCGGACCTCGCGCCAGCGGGACGCCGGCATTACAATGCCCGACTTCTACGGTGCGGAGCCGCAGCATGTCCAGGGACGAAATCTATCGAGGAGACTCGAGCGGTAACCAGCCGTTCGAGTTCAACGACGCCGTCGCCCGGGTCTTTCCGGATATGCTGAGTCGTTCCATTCCCGGCTACGCGGCCTCGCTGGAGGCCATTCGCGCGCTCGCCGGACGCTTCGTGCAACCCGCGTCCCGATGTTTCGACCTCGGCTGTTCACTGGGCGCGGCAACGCTCGCGATGCAAGCCGGTATTCGCGTGCCGGATTGCCACATCGTCGCGATCGATAATTCGGCCGCCATGGTCAAACGTTGTCGCGAGATCGTGGCCAGCAAGTCGACGCCGTCCGGTCCGCCGGTCGAAGTCATCGAAGCGGACCTGCGCGACAGCGAGATCCACGACGCTTCGATGGTCGTAATGAATTACACCCTGCAGTTCGTACCGGGTATCGAACGCGGCGAACTGCTCGGGCGAATCTGCGACGGGATGACGCGCGGCGGGCTCCTGGTGCTGTCCGAGAAGGTTGTAGACGAGGATCCCGAGATCGAGGCGATGTTGGTGGAACTGCACCACGACTTCAAACGCAAGAACGCTTACAGCGATCTGGAGATCAGCCGCAAACGCGCCGCCCTGGAGAACGTGCTGGTACCCGATACCATCAGGACGCATCGCGAGCGCCTCGCTGCCGCCGGTTTCAGGCACTCAGGAATCTGGCTGCGACACTTTAACTTCGTTTCGATCCTGGCCATACGTTGATCGACCTTGCCGGACTGTCGGATGACCTTGCCGCAATCGGCCTCCGCGAGTGTCACGATTCGCTGACGGCGCGCGTTCGCGACAAGCTGGCCGATGGCGCGCACGGCGACCTGCAGCGCTGGCGTGCGGCTCTTGCAAAACTACCGCCAGCCGGTGAACACGCCGCCATTCTCGATTCGGCGGTCATCACGGTCGGGCCGCCAGGCTTCGACCCGCACCTCGGCGCGACGGTGCGCGAGCAACTCTTGTCGCTTATCCCATGGCGGAAGGGACCGTTTCGCGTCGGCGACATCGTGATCGACGCGGAGTGGAGGTCCGACCTCAAGTGGGCGCGCGTTGCGCAAGCAATCGCGCCACTAACAAATCGGCTGGTGCTCGATGTCGGATGCGGTAACGGCTATTACGCACTGCGTATGTTTGGCGCCGGCGCGCGCGCGGTGGTCGGCCTCGATCCGACCCTGGTCCACCTTGCACAATTCCTGGCGATCCGCCATTGGCTGCCGACGATCCCGGTGCAGGTGTTGCCGCTGCGCTTGAATGAACTGCCGCCGGCAACCGGTTGCTTCGATACCGTTTTTTCCATGGGTGTTCTTTATCACCAGCGCGAACCGCTCGAGCACTTAGCGCAGTTGCGCGACACGCTGCGAGCGGGCGGTGAACTCGTCCTCGAGACGCTCGTTCTGCCCGGCGAGGAGCCCGAGGTGCGTCAGCCGCAGGATCGATACGCCCGCATGCGCAATGTCTGGCAACTGCCAACCGTGCCGGGGCTGTTGCGCTGGCTGGAAGACAGCGGTTTCAGTAACACGCGTCTCGTGGATGTCACCCGCACCACGAGCGAAGAACAGCGCAGCACGGAGTGGATGCCGTTTGAATCACTGGCGGAAGCGCTGGTGCCGGGCGACCCTCTTCAGACGGTCGAGGGTTGGCCGGCGCCGCGGCGGGCCGTGGTCATCGCAACCTGACGCTGACGCCGATTCCGCAGTCCTTGACTCCGCGGCCACGGAGGACGAAAATTTCTGTCAGGACAGAAATGGATGAAATCCATGAACCTTACACCGGCGGTTGAAAAATACGTACTGCACTGGGGCGAAATGGGTACCCGCTGGGGCACCAATCGAACGGTCGCCCAGATCCAGGCTCTCCTCTACCTGTCGCCTCGCCCGTTGCGCGCGGACGAGATCGTCGAGCTGCTGTCCGTCGCGCGCTCGAACGTCAGCACCAGTATTCGCGAATTGCAAAGTTACGGGCTCGTCAAGATGACGCATGTGCTGGGTGATCGGCGCGACTATTTTGAATCACTGCATGATGTCTGGGATCTTTTTCGCGTCATCATTGAACAACGCAAGCAACGCGAACTGAATCCCACGCTGTCGATGCTGAGAAAATGTGCCGAGGATGTAAACCAGGAAGACCAGACGGACACCGTTACGAAAGAGCGCATCCGTAACATGCTGCGTTTCGTCGAGACCACCAGCGAGTGGTACGAGAAAATACAGGCTGTACCGACGTCAACTTTGCAAAAGCTGATGAAGCTGGGCGCCGGCATTACCCGGTTCATCAAATAATCCCAGTGCTTCAATCAAGGCATCGCACAGGAAACAACTGTCGTTTCAGTCCCTCTCGAGGCCTCGCGGAGCAACCATACCGCCCCCGTTCTGCTGCCGGCCTCGGGGCCGCCGTGGATCGCACCGGCCGGCCGGTGAAAATAGCCGCCAGGCACGTATTCGCCCGTGACGGCCTTACCGTCGATGCATTCGCTGTGGCTGTAGTCACCTGATAGCAGGAATCCTTCCAGCGCGACACTTGATCGCAGCCAGGGCATTGTCACACCGCTCGGCACCTGCATCAGGAACGTACGCGCGCCGCTGCCCGGGTCACTGCGCAAGTCTTTCACTTCGAGCCCCGCTCCCGCTTCCCCCAGCGCGGGGTGCGAAACCGGTTGCCACGGGACAACTTCGCGACTCATGAACAGCGGCGTCTGGATGATTGCGTTGGGACTCGCATCGTCGAGAAAGTAAAGTACCTGCGCGCCGCGCGCAGTGCTCATCGACAGGCCCATCGAGCCCGGCGGCAGGTAGGCGTGATTACCCGGCAACAAGGTCAGGTCAGCCAGCGTGATCTCGCCCGCGATGACATAAATCTCGACGCTCTTGCCGGGTGAGGCGCCGGTATTCCAGCGCCAGCTTTCCGGCAGGTACAGAAGCGCGCTGAAGCGGCCGCTTCTGGGATCGCCGGAGAAACGCTTCGCCATGATCCCGGGCATTTCGGCGAGGTAAACGTACTCAAGTTCCTCTGCCTGCACGAACGCAGGGTACGGGACGTTTTTCGCCCCGGTAGCGCAGCCGCCGGTGATGAGAGCCAGCGACAATATGCTCATCGACCACAACGTCATTGAAAACGGGTTTCTGTCAGTCATGGGCAGTACTCACTTGTTCAAACGTGCACTCATCGTCGCACCAGGCGGATGAAGGCGGGCAGAAAACCGAAAGCGATCACACGCCAGTCTGCAGGGCTGCAAACGAAAAAAGCCGCCCGGAAACCGGGCGGCATTTCAAGCAGAAGGTGCATCAGGCCTGGCAGGCGCAATAGAACGATGCACGTTGCCGACCAGCGTACCAGGTGGCGCAATGAGAGGAATCGCAATCACCCGGTTATCGACTACCTTTTTCGGTATCGTCGTTCGCGGCACGACCTTGTATACACCCCATCTCCGTGCGTACCTTACAGGTACACGAGAATCCTACTACATCTTGTATCCGATGGCGAACGGCGTACAAGATGTAGCAAACTGGCCTGGCAATCCGTCGACACGCACCACGCCATCGAACGACATCGGCACATTGCGCCACAGCAAAACGGTATTCTTGCGGGAGCAATCAAGAATGGGAAAATACTTTGCGGGAACCTGAAGCAGTAGAAGGACGCGCGCCCTACCAGAAAGTCGGACTGTGGCTGGGACCAGCCGTTGCACTGACGATGCTGCTGACGAGTCCGCCGGATGCATTGTCGGTACCTGCGTGGCGCACCGCGGCGATGGGGCTGCTGATGGCCATCTGGTGGGCAACGGAAGCGGTACCGATCGCCGTAACGGCTTTGCTGCCACTGGTGTTCTTCCCGCTGCTCGGTATCGCCGATATCAGCGCAACGGCGGCGCCGTTTGCGAACAAGGTTATCTACCTGTTTCTCGGCGGCTTCATTGTGGCGCTCGCGATGCAGCGCTGGAACCTGCATCGCCGCATTGCGCTCAGCATACTGCAGTATGCTGGCGGCAATGGCCGATCGCTGGTGGGTGGGTTCATGCTGGCCAGCGCCCTGCTCAGCATGTGGGTCATGAACACTTCGACAACGATGATGCTTCTGCCCATCGCCGTGTCGGTTATCAAGGTCATTCACGACTCGGTCGACTCACTCGACGACAAGGCTCGCAAAGATTTTCAGTACGCACTCTTGCTCGGCGTTGCCTATGCATCGACGATCGGCGGCATGGCGACGCTGGTCGGTACGGCGCCGAACGCGATGATGGCCGCATTCATGCTGGATACCTATGACACCAGCATCGACTTTGCAAGCTGGATGCTAATCGGTGTCCCGCTCAGTATTTGCATGCTGCCCCTGGCCTGGCTGGCGCTCACCCGCATCGCATTCCGCGTCGATTTCCAGACATCCGCAGAGAGTCGTGCGCATTTGCGCAAGGCTAAAACCGACTTGGGCCGCATTTCGACACCCGAAAAGAGAGTCGCGATCGTTTTCGTGTTGCTGGCGCTCACGTGGATTTTTCGCCCCCTGCTGGTCCAGTTGCCCGGCCTCGAAGGTCTGGACGATTCCGGCATTGCGATGGGCGGTGCCGTTGCGCTGTTCCTCATCCCCAGCGGGGACCGGCAGGACCCGCTGCTGATTCGCTGGCAACACGCCGAGAAGCTTCCCTGGGCCATATTGATTCTGTTCGGCGGCGGTCTCGCCCTGGCTGGCGCCGTCAGTGAAACGGGACTTGCCGCCTGGCTCGGCGACAACCTGCATGCCG
>CAZSDL010000164.1:0-5668 GCA_964605635.1 uncultured Woeseiaceae bacterium | reverse complement strand
ACCCGCAGTGGTATCGCGGAACCGGCTGTCGCTCGCCGAATTCGATCGGCTGGAGTTTTTTGAATTCGCCGACGTTACACCCCGACAGATCGCGAGTTCCGCGAGCGTGCCTGCCATCTTCCTGCTTGCATTGAGCCTGGCGATTGGATGGATTGCGCAGCGTCAATTGGCCCGTGAAGGACAACCCACTTAGCGCATGGCCGAGAATTGAAATTCCGGAGCTTAAAAGGTGACTATTCCTGGCGCGTCGTAGTGTGCACCGCCGCGTTAAGCGTAGTTGGCGATCGCCCTGCAGGCGCGCAGCACGTTCACGGGGTGATTGAGCTCGGCATTGTGCTGGAAAGCAGCGCACTTGCCGTCACCTTCCGAGCGCCGCTCGCAGACCTGGTCGGCTTCGAGCACGAACCGGACAACGACGCGCAAGCGGAACGGCTGCAACTGGCTGCGACTTTGCTGATGTCTGCCGACGCCATGTTCGGTACCCCTGAACCGGCGGGCTGCGTAGTGCAGGAGGTCACGGTCGACGGCCCTGTGTTTCTCCGCGATGCGCCCGAATTTACGGAACACGGCGAACACAAGAACGCGGTCGAGTCGCCAACCGACTCTGCGAATCATGCCGATCATACATTGAATTCTCACGACCATGCCGAAGTCGACGCGCGTTACGTCTGGGAGTGCGCTCAACCATCTCGACTGGACGCCCTCGAAGCCCGTTTCGTAAGTGGCTTCGAGAGGATAGACAAAGTCCGTGTCCAGATCCTCACATCGTCGCATGCACGTTACTTCGATGCCGACGGGCGGTTGGACTCTATTTCTATCCGGGCGCAGTGAGCATGGCGTTAGGCACCAGTGAACCAGCCGTGTCAGCCGTCGAGATGGCCGATCTGCGCTTCGGTTACGGTTCGCAGGCGGACGTAATCAGGATCTGCGACTTGCAAATCGGAGCATCTGAGAGGGCGTTCCTGTTCGGGCCGAGCGGCAGTGGCAAGAGCACCCTGCTCGCGTTGATCGGCGGTGTTCTTGTGCCGCGTGAAGGCAGCGTCACCGTGCTCGGCATCGAGCTCTCGGCTTTAAGTGGCGCGGCCAGGGATCGGTTTCGCGCAGACCACATCGGGTTCGTCTTCCAGCAGTTCAACCTGGTATCGTACCTGACGGTCGAAGAGAATGTGTGCCTGCCTTGCCGTTACTCCGCGCGTCGCTCCCAGCGCGCACGCCACAGCGATGGCACCGTCGCGAAAGCAGCCTCTCGATTACTGGACGCTTTAGGGATTGGCGAAGAGCTGCGTACGCGCAATTCTGTGGCTCTCAGTGTCGGTCAGCAGCAGCGGATTGCGGTAGCCCGGGCCCTGATCGGGCGGCCTGAACTCATTATCGCCGATGAGCCGACGTCCGCTCTTGATACCGACCGGCGGCGCGAGTTCATCGGGCTGCTCCTGTCGGAGTGCGGCCGATCAGACAGTGCTGTCATATTTGTAAGTCATGACAAGTCACTTGCAACCCACTTCGATCGCAAGATCGACATTCAGGCGGTGAATGCCGTTACCAGCGCATGATGACCAGCCTGCGCAATACGCTGTCGCTGGTAACGAGCAGCCTGCTGAACCGGCGCACGACCGCACTGCTGACGGTCGCATCGATAGCCGTCAGCGTAATGCTGCTTTCTGCAGTGGATCGCGTCCGCACAGACGCGCAAACGAGTTTTTCGAACACCATTTCCGGCACTGACCTCATCGTTGGTTCGCGTAGCGGCGACCTGAATTTACTTCTTTATTCCGTTTTTCGTATCGGCAATCCGACCAATAATATCCGCTGGGAGAGTTACGAGGAGATCGAACGACGCCAGGAAGTTGCTTGGGCAATACCGCTATCGCTCGGCGATGCACACCGCGGCTACCGGGTCCTCGGAACCGACGCAGGCTACTTCGAGCATTACCGGTTCGCCGACCGGCGTCCGCTCGAATTTGCGACTGGTGAAGCCTTCGCTGCAGCCACCGATGCGGTGATCGGTATGGAAGTCGCCGAGCGACTCGGCTACTCAATCGGCGAGAAGATCATCGTGTCTCATGGTGTCGCGGATACGAGTTTCGTGACCCACGATGAAAATCAGTTCACAGTCAGCGGCATCCTCGCGCGTACCGGGACACCGGTTGACCGGACCGTGCATATCAGTCTGCGCGGTATGGACCTGATCCACTCCAAAGGCATGGATCCCGTCGATCAGCTGCTGTCCGGTCGCTATGAACCGGAAGTGATCACTGCGATTCTCGTCGGCCTGACGTCGAGGATTTCGATCTTCACCCTGCAGCGATCCATCAATGAGTACGAGGCCGAACCGCTCGCCGCCATCGTTCCCGGCGTGGCGCTGCAGCAACTATGGGCACTGATTGACGTTGCAGAGTACGCGTTGTTCGGCATCTCGGCGATGGTCGTGCTGGCCGGAGCGCTCGGACTTCTCACGACGTTACTGGTCAGCCTGAACGAGCGGCGGCGGGAAATGTCGGTATTGCGATCGGTTGGCGCAAGGCCCGGACACGTGTTCGCGCTGCTCGTTACCGAAGCGGCGTTACTTGCGCTCGCTGGTGCTGCGGTTGGATTGCTTGTCGTTCAACTCGGAGTTCTGGCCACGCGGCAATGGGCGCTTTCCGTTACGGGAATTCAGCTGAATCTCGGTCTGCGGGCATTCGACCTGTACGTGTTCCTTGGCATCGTAGTCGTCGCGGTACTGGTCAGCACGATTCCAGCGTGGCGCGCCTACCGTAACTCGCTCGCCGATGGACTAACGGTAAGACTTTAGTTCTGGAGAACCCATGACCAATGACGTTCGTACGCTTCTGTATGTCATGTCGGCAGTAATGCTGCTGAGTGCATTTGCTGTTGCCGACGACGTGCAGGAACTCAGCTGGGACGACCTGATCCCGGAGACGGAATCGTCGCCGCAAGCTGAGCCGTCGCCACCCGTTGGGCCGGGGGGCGGTCCAGCTGTTGATGACGAGCGGTACTGGCAAGGCGAGGCCTTCGATGACTTTTTCGCGGCACCGGCTCACCCCATGGGCGTCGTCGAGAAACTCGACGGTGAGCGCGTCAAGCTCCCCGGTTTCATTGTGCCCTTGGAGATCGCGGATGGCGGCAAGGTCAGTGAATTTCTGCTCGTGCCCTATTTCGGTGCGTGCATCCACTATCCGCCGCCGCCACCGAACCAGATCGTCTATGTGACCGTTCCCAAGCCGGCTGAGCTCGAATCACTCTGGACGCCGGTTTGGGTTACCGGCGAAATGCGGACCGAAGACCGGCACTCTGACATGGGATCGGCCAGCTACTCGCTCACGGCAGAAACCATTGAAGAATATGAATACTGAGTCTGCAGGCAGAGCGGCTGCGCGACGAAGGGCGGCAATTACAACGCTGAGTCTTGCTTGCTGCCTCACCATACATGCTCTGACGCCCTTGGTGTCTGTCGCCTCGGCGCAGGACGTGTTCCCACCAACTGCAGTTCCGACGCAATACCCGGCCATGTTGGTGAGCGATCCGATGACCATCGACGGCAGACTCGATGAAACCGTTTGGCAACGCGCCACACCCATCACAGATTTTGTCCAGAAGGATCCTAATCAAGGCGCGCCAATCTCCTATCGTACCGAGGTGCGCTTGGCCTATGACGAAACGGCGCTCTACGTTGCAGCGATCTGTTACCAGCCACGTGCTGAGCTGCGCGTGCAAAACCTCAATCGCGATTTCGATTACGATGAGAATGACCTGTTCGGTCTTGCCATCGACGGCTTCCTGGATCAGCGCAGCGCCGTCGTGTTCCAGACGACGCCGTTCGGCAGTCAGCGCGATATGGAGGTCATCGACAGCACTGAGATCAATGCGGACTGGAACGCGCGCTGGGACGTCCGCACCCGCATCGAGGACGACCACTGGGTCGCCGAGATGGCGATTCCGTGGCGGAACCTGCGCTATCCGGGAGGTGCCGATCGGCTGGGGGTGATCTTCGCCCGGAACATTCGTCACCTTAACGAGAAAACGTCGGCGCCGCCCGTACCACGGCGGTTCACGATCTACCGCATGGCCTACCAGGGCGAAATCGTTGGCATCCGGACGCCGCCACCGTCGACCAACGTTCAGATCAACCCCTACGCGCTCATCGATCACGTCGAAACCACAGGGTCAGAAACAGACATGCAAATCGGCGGCGAGCTCAAGTGGGCGATATCGCCGAGTACCGTGCTCGACGTCACCGTCAACACGGATTTCGCGCAGGCAGAAGTCGACCGACAGGTGGTCAACCTCGAACGGTTCAGCGTATTTTTTCCCGAGCGGCGGCAGTTCTTCCTTGAGAACGCGAATCTCTTTAGCGCCAGCGTCACAAACTGGATCCGGCCGTTTTTCAGCCGCCGGATCGGGCTGGACGAGTCGGGGCTGCCGATTCCCATCGACGGCGGACTGCGCTTGACCAGCCGTTCTTCGGTTCAGGAACTCGGCCTGCTCGCAATGCGCCAGCCGGACTTGGCTGACAGCCCGTCATCGACGTTCGGCGTTGCCCGTTATTCGCGCAACTTCGCCGGGCAAAGTCGCCTGGGCGGCATGCTGACCTGGCGTCGCGATGACGATCTCGGCACCGGGCCGGACATCCTGCCGGCAAACGACAACTTGACTTACACGATCGACGGCATCTGGCGGCCGAGCCAGTCGGTGGGCGTCCACGCGATGGTGTCGGCATCGCAGGACGACGTCGCCGGCAGCGGCATTGGCAGCCAGTTCTGGACCTACTACGAGAACAACTGGCTTTACGTCGGCCTGCTCGAATACTTCAATAAGGACTACGAGCCCGGGGTCGGTCTGGAAATTCTCGACGCCAACTACATCATGCACAGCCCGGCGGTCAGCCTTGACCTGCGCTCGGAGCGGCTGCCCGATGTCGTCAGGAGCTTCAATCCGGGAATCGAAGCCTACATCTTTCAAAGCTCAGACGACGGCGAACTTTTGTTCGGCTACATGCCGATCCGTCCCCTAAGATTCATCTTCCACAGTGGCGCGCAATTCAGCTTCCTCATCGAACCGAATTGGCAGCGCCTGGAGCAGCCGTTTTCTCCTGCCGGTATAGAGATCGCGCCGGGTGACTATGACTACACGCGCTACCGCCTGGAAATGTCTTCCGACCGCTCCGCCATGCTGTCCGGCAGCCTGAACGTGGAATCCGGCGACTATTTCGATGGAGAGCTGACGACCTACTCGCTGTCCGCACGCTATGCACCCATACCGCAGATTGAGTTGTCGGCCGACCTGGAGGTTAACGAGATCCGCGATCTGGGCGCCTTGCGGGAGAACGAAACGACCGAGGTTCTGGGACTCAGCCTGCGATTGGCGCTAAGCCCGCGGCTTCAGTTCAGCACCTTCTACCAGCAGAACAGCGTCGATGACCTGTCAGTCTGGAACGCGCGCCTTGCCTGGGAGTATCGCCCTTTGTCGTACTTCTACCTGGTCTACAACCGCAACGACCTTGCGGGAACGGCGGCGACAGCAGGTGCACGCGAACAGTTGATTGCGAAATTCACGTACCTGTTCGAAGTGTGACGACGCATTTCCTGCAATGAGGAAACAGTAATTGGCAAATAATAGCTGGCTATCGAAGTACGGAATGTTCCTTATTCTGCTGGCGTGGGCTCAG
>CAZSDL010000163.1:0-5689 GCA_964605635.1 uncultured Woeseiaceae bacterium | reverse complement strand
TGCACCCACGCCCAGGCACGAAACAGTTCGAAAGGAAACAGGGTGCGGATGCCGAAGCGCGGCAAACCGATCTGGCCACGGGTTTCGGTCGGGATCTCCAGGTGAAAGATGCGACTCTCGCCGGGCCGCAGATCCGCGATGCCGCTTCTGATGTTCCCCGCGTACAGCTGCAGGTGATAGCGCCAGCTTTTGGCATGGTTCGTCACCGCAATACGGAAATTGGCGGACTGGCCAGCGAACACGGGATCGACACCGGCAAAGCTGACCTCGATGTCGACGAGGTTGCGCTGGCACTGGTGCATGGCCACGAAGCCGAGCCCGGCGAGAATGAACGTCAACACGAAAGACAGGTTGTTGTTGTAGTTCATCGAACCGAGAAGCATCGCGAACGTCATGAGTGCGAATACCAGCCCGACACCGGTCGGCAGAATATAGACGCGCCGGGAACGCAGGTAAGTACTCGCCGGGTCCACGCCCTGACGACGGCGAGCCCAACGCCCCGCGCGACGCGCTACCGCGCCGCCAATAGACGGCAACCTGAGCAGTTTGCTAACCATTGCGATACCACTGGCTACCGACCCGGCCACCGAATGGGCGAGGGAACGGACTGGAGAATGGACTAGGGAATGGCGACCGTTCTGAGGACATGGGTAGTCAGTTCAGACGGACTGCGGTAATGCGATCGGCTGGCCGGTTTGATGCGATGGCCGGCGACCGCCGGAAAAACAGCCTGCACGTCATCCGGAAATACGCCGGAGTGCTGCTTGATGAAAGCGTGTGCCCTGGCGGCTGTTACCAGCGCAATTGCGGCGCGCGGTGACAAGCCGGTTTCGATCTCGGGCGATTCGCGCGTATGGCGCACCAGTTCCTGTATGTAGTCGACCAGGGCCTCGCCCAGGTGCACGGTTTGCGCTTCTGCCTGCAGCTCGATCAAAAGGTCGGGTGTCAGCGACGGCTCGATACCGGCCAGCATGCTGCGACGGTCGCTGCCGGTGATCAGCGCGCGCTCATCTGCGGCGTTCGGGTAACCTATTTCGAGCCGCATCAGGAAACGATCGAGCTGCGACTCCGGCAGTGGAAACGTTCCGATCTGGTCGGCTGGATTCTGTGTGGCAACGACGAAAAACGGGCTTGGCAGGCGGTGTGTCTGTCCGTCGACCGATACCTGTTGTTCTTCCATGGCTTCGAGGAGCGCACTCTGGGCTTTCGGCGTTGCCCGGTTTACCTCGTCCGCCAATACCAGTTGTGCGAATACCGGCCCGGGCTGAAACACAAATTCATCGAGCTTCTGCCGGAACACAGATACACCGATGATGTCGGCGGGCAACATGTCGCTGGTGAACTGGATGCGCTGATAGCTCAGGCCGAGCACGCGCGCCAGTGCCTGAGCCAGCATAGTCTTGCCGAGTCCTGGCAGGTCTTCTATCAGCAAGTGGCCACGCGCCAGCAAGCAGGTGAGGGCCAGCGTAATCTCGGCATCCTTGCCGAGAATAATAGTGGACAATGACTGGCGCGCATGGTGAATGGCGGCTTTACGCCGTTCAGTGGTCACTGGTAACTGCTCGAGTGGACCCGCGCGTTGCATTCGCTGCTCCTGCCTGCTGCTCTGGGTGTGCTAATAGTCGCGGACGGTCACGGCAATTGCACATGAATCGACCGGAGTTTGTGACCTGGTCCTCAGTTTCCCTTGTGCCGCTGCGTGCGGCCACCGGGACAGGACACTAGGACTCGGCCAGACTGTCAAGTTGCGCCAGCTGGTCGTCGAGTTGCAACAGGTCACGCTCGAAATCCGCGGCCCGCGTCCGTTCCTGTGTGACAACATCGGCGGGCGCATTGTTCACAAAATTACTGTTTTGCAGCTTCCCGCGGCTGCGCTGCAGTTCGGCGGCTACTTTCTCGCGGCGCTTGGCCAGCCGCGCTCGCTCAGACTCGACATCGATGACACCCTTGAGCGGTACAAGCAAACGCATGTCGCCAAGCAGTGCGGTCGCCGCTGCAGGCGGCTCTTCACCGTCCGCAAGCGCGCGCACTGACTCGACCCGTCCGACGCGAGCGAGCAACGGCGCATGCCGTGACGCCAGCTCCTCATCCAGTGCACCGGCCCCGTGCAACAGTACCGGCAGGGACTTGCCGGGAGAAATATCCATTTCACCCCGTATCTGCCGGATACCGAGGATGAACTGCATCACCCAGTCCAGCTCGGTTTCGGCTGCCTCGTCATGCCATTCGACCTGTGCCTGCGGGTACGGCTGCAACATGATTGTTGCGCCTTTCGTGCCGGCTCGTGACCCGACCTGCTGCCAGATCTCTTCGGTTATAAAAGGCATGAGAGGATGCAGCAACCGCAGCACGGTTTCCAGGACTTCGAGAAGTGTCGCCCTGGTGCCTCGTTGCAGCGCGGCGGACATTTCAGGAGACTGCAGCACCGGCTTGGACAATTCCACATACCAGTCGCAAAATTCCCGCCACGTAAAGTCGTAAATCGACTGTGCTGCCAGGTCGAGTCGGTACCGCGCGAAGTTCTCATGCACCAATCTGATCGTGCGATTGAGACGGGAGCGAATCCAGCGATCGGCAGGACTTAGTTCCAGCGGGCCGGCACCAGTGTTTTCGGTGTTCATGAGCACGTAGCGCGACGCGTTCCACAGCTTGTTGCAGAAATTGCGGTAGCCGTCGATGCGTCCGAGGTCGAAGCGTATGTCACGCCCGGTCGTCGCCAGCGCTGCGAAGGTGAAACGCAGCGCGTCCGCGCCGTACGCTTCGATGCCGTGCGGAAACTGTTGTCGAGTAGCCGCTTCGATTTTCGGTTTGAGGTGTGGTTGCATCAGGCCCGCCGTTCGTTTCGCGAGCAGGCTTTCGAGGTCCACGCCATCGACAAGGTCGATCGGGTCGAGCACGTTGCCTTTGGACTTGGACATCTTCTGCCCGTCCTGGTCGCGAATGAGGCCGTGGATGTAGACCTCGCGAAACGGCACATCGTCCATGAACTTGAGGCCAAGCATGATCATGCGCGCGACCCAGAAGAAAATAATGTCGAAGCCGGTAACGAGAACGCTGCCAGGGTAAAAAGATGCGAGCTCGGGCGTCTTTTTTGGCCAGCCGAGCGTACTGAAAGGCCACAGGCCGGAGGAAAACCAGGTATCGAGGACATCCTCGTCCTGGCGCAACGGGATGCTCGCGTCGAGCCCGTGTTTTTCGCGGGTTTCCGCCTCGGAGCGGGCAACATAGATATGCCCGTCGTCGTCGTACCACGCCGGAATGCGGTGGCCCCACCAGAGCTGGCGGCTGATGCACCAGTCCTGGATATTGTGCATCCACTCGAAATAGGTTTTTGACCAGTTGTCCGGCACGAAGCGGATCCTGCCCGATTCAACCGCTTCGATGGCCGGCTTCGCCAGCGGTTTGATGTCGACGTACCACTGGTCCGTCAGGTACGGCTCAACGATTGCGCCACTGCGATCGCCGCGCGGCACCTTGCGATCGTAGTCTTCAATGCGCTCGATCAGTTCCAGTGCATCGAGGTCCGCAACGACTTGTTCGCGCGCTGCGAAGCGATCCAGGCCGCGGTATTTTTCAGGTGCATGATCGTTGATCGCGGCATTGTCATCGAAAATGTTGTACACCGGCAGCGCGTGACGCAGGCCGACCTCGTAGTCGTTGAAGTCGTGCCCCGGCGTAATTTTGACGCAACCGCTGCCGAATTCGGGATCGACGTACTCGTCAGCGACGACCGGTATGCGCCGGTCGACCAGCGGCAGCAACAGTTCACGACCGATCAGGTGACGGTAGCGTTCGTCATCGGGATGCACGGCAACGGCGCTGTCGCCCAGCATCGTTTCGGGCCGGGTCGTGGCGACGATGACGAAACCGTCACCGTCCGCCATTGGGTAACGCAGATGCCAGAGGTGACCTGACTCGTCGCTCTGCAGGACTTCAAGGTCGGACAGCGCGGTATGTAAAACCGGGTCCCAGTTGACCAGGCGTTTGCCGCGATAGATGAGGCCCTCATCGTACAGGCGGACGAATACTTCGGTAACGGCGGCGGACAGGTCGTCGTCCATCGTAAAGCGCTCGCGGCTCCAGTCGACCGAGGCACCCATGCGCCGCAATTGCTGGTTGATCCAGCCGCCGGATTCGCGCTTCCATTGCCAGACTCGTTCGACAAATTCATCACGGCCCAGGGCGCTGCGCGAGCTACCCTCGGCATTGAGCTGTCGCTCGACGACCATCTGCGTGGCGATGCCCGCATGATCCATTCCGGTTTGCCACAAGGTGCGTCGCCCTTGCATGCGCTGGTAGCGAATGAGCGCGTCCATGATCGTGTCCTGGAACGCGTGGCCCATGTGCAGCGTGCCGGTCACATTGGGCGGTGGAATCATGATGCAGTAGGGGTCGCCGTCCCCGTCAGGGGCAAAATAGCCCTGTTCTTCCCAGTGCCTGTAAAGACGCGTTTCCAGTTCCTGCGGGTTGTATGACTTGTCCATGAATACTGTTTCAAATACGCAAAAAGTTAGTGCCGCCGCGCGCCGGCTGGCGCACGGCGGTAACGGCCCCGGATCAGATAGCGTGCGTTTCCAGCGAATGGCCCTGCGAGCGGTAGTCGGCAAACAACTGGCGGCTGCGGCGCCGGCAGTCTTCATCGGAGGTTACAATTTCAGCGACCCGCGGGAAAGCACTTGTATCCTGCGGTACTTCGTCGGTCAGATTGATGAGCAATTCGACCGGGTGAACGACCGCGCCGTCGCAGCCGATAGTGACCGGCGCCTCCGTCGGGGTGCTGGCAGGATCATTGGCGGTCCCTGCAAGTTCGTGCGGTACAAAACTGCCGTCGCGAAAGGTCCAGAGCAGGTCGTCAAGCGCCTCGGCCTGCTGCCGGGTTGCGGTACGGATATGCACGCTATGCTTCAGCCGGTAGGCCTTTTCAGCCAGGCGACAGGCGAATCGCTGCCGGGAGGCTTCCCCGGATTCGCTCAGAACATAAAAGTCGACGCGCGCCATGCCAGCGCAATACTACACGGTTGGTCAGGAAAGGACGCCCGCCTGTTGCAGCACGAATTCCGTCAGCATTGGCACCGGGCGACCGGTGGCGCCTTTCTTCGAACCTGAACGCCAGGCCGTGCCGGCAATGTCCAGATGCGCCCAGCGCATGCCGGCGGTGAATCTGCCGAGAAAGCAGGCCGCCGTGACCGCACCACCCTCGCGTCCGCCCACGTTGGCGAAATCGGCAAAGTTGCTCTTCAACTGGCGATCGAATTCCTCACCAAGCGGCATGTGCCAGCCGCGATCGTCTGCCCTGACGCCTGCGTCGGCCAGGCTGCCGGCCAGTTTGTCGTCATTGCTCATGATTGCGGTCAGGTGGTGTCCCAATGCGATCACACAGGCACCGGTAAGTGTCGCCACGTCGACGATGACCGACGGTTTGAAACGTCGTGCATAAGTCAGGGCATCGCACAGTACCAGCCGTCCTTCTGCATCCGTGTTGAGAATCTCGATCGTCTGGCCCGACATGCTCTTCACGATGTCGCCCGGACGGGTCGCCGTGCTGCTGGGCAGATTCTCGCAAGCGGGCACAATGGCGATGACGTTGACCGGCAGCGCCAACGTCGCAATCGCAGACATCGTTGCCATAACAGAGGCTGCTCCGCACATGTCGTATTTCATTTCATCCATGCCGGGACCCGGCTTCAGC
>CAZSDL010000162.1:0-5698 GCA_964605635.1 uncultured Woeseiaceae bacterium | reverse complement strand
CGCCCGCAAGGGGCTTGGTTCGAGCGCTGTGGGAGCGCGCCCAGCGCGCGAACGGTAAGGTGTTCGATCGTTACCGCATTCGCCCGCAAGGCGGGCTCCAACAGTCGCGGGGGGGATCGTTCTGGATTCTTTCATCGCGGTGCAGGCATTGAGAACGACTTTCTAGTCTACATCAGATCAAGGTTGGCATAGCTCAACACCAGCCACTTGGTGCCCGCATGCTCGAAGTTCACCTCGACCCGCGCGTGCGCACCCTGCCCCTCGCAATTGAGAATGACCCCGTCGCCGAACTTGCCATGGCGCACACGCTGCCCCAGCCGGACACCGAGTTCCGCGCCGGGGGCAGTGCTGCCGTTGCGGGTACCTGCGCGCCGGCTGCTCGCAAGCGGCCGGCTGACCTGCACGCGTGGCCGGATCTCTTCAATGAGCTCGTCAGGAATTTCCGCAATGAAACGCGAAGGCTGCGAAAAACTGTCCATCCCATGCAAACGGCGCTGCTCCGCGCACGTTATATACAACGTCTGCTTGGCGCGCGTGATGCCCACGTAGCAGAGGCGACGCTCCTCCTCCAGGCCGCTCGGATCCGCAATCGAGCGCTGGTGCGGAAAAAGCCCGTCCTCCATGCCACAAAGAAACACCAGCGGGAACTCGAGTCCCTTGGCGGAATGCATGGTCATGAGCTGCACGCAGTCGTCCCAGGCATCCGCCTGGCCTTCGCCGGCTTCCAGCGCAGCGTGCGCCAGGAAGGCGTCAAGAGGCGACATCTCTTCAGCAGGATCCGCCTCGAAACTCCGCGCCGCACTGACCAGTTCCTCCAGGTTCTCGATGCGCGTCTCGCCTCGTTCGCCCTTTTCCTTTCTGAACAGTTCGATCAGGCCGCTGCGATGGATGACGTGATCGACCTGGTCGTGCAGTTGCAGGCCCTGGGTTTCCTGCGCCATGCGTTCGATCAGGTTAAGAAATGCAAGGACCGCGGATGACCCTCGCCCACCGGATTCATCCGCCGCGACTGCGCCGGCCGCTCGCCACAGGGAACAGGCATTCGCCCGGGCGTATGCACGCATCGCCTCGACCGTGCGCGCACCGATGCCGCGGGTCGGACGATTGACGACACGCTCGAACGAACTGTCGTCATCGCGATTGGAGGTCAATCGCAAGTACGCGAGTGCGTCCTTTATCTCCGCGCGTTCGAAAAAGCGCAATCCGCCGTAAACCCGGTACGGCATCCCGGCATTCATGAGGCCTTCTTCAAGCACACGCGATTGCGCGTTCGAGCGATAAAGAACTGCCGCATCGGCGCGCGCATTGCCCTGTTCGCTCCAGTCCTTCAGGCGACCGATGACGAAATCGGCTTCGTCGCGCTCGTTGTACGCGGAGTAAACCCGGATCGGCTCTCCGGCGCCCCCCTCGGTCCAGAGATTCTTGCCCATGCGCGAGCCGTTGTTGGCTATAACTGCATTGGCCGCTTTCAGTATGGTTGCGCTGGATCGATAATTTTGCTCCAGCTTGATGACTTTGGCGCCCGGAAAGTCCTTCTGGAAGCGGAAAATATGCTCGACGCGTGCTCCACGCCAGCGATAAATCGACTGGTCGTCGTCGCCGACGACAAATGGAATACCGCTTTTGCCCGCGACGAGGCGCAGCCACGCATACTGGATCGCATTTGTGTCCTGGAACTCATCGACAAGCAGATGCTGGAAGCGCCGTTGGTAGTGCGCCAGTAACTCCGCATTGTCCCGCCACAGCTCGTGGGCACGAAGAAGCAGTTCGGCAAAATCCACGAGTCCGCCACGATCGCAGATATCCTGGTAACTCTGGTAGAGCGACACGAGCTGGCGACGATGCGGATCCTTCTCGTCGGCCAGGTGCTGCGGCCGCAAGCCCTCGTCCTTTTGTGCGTTGATGAAGTACTGGATTTCCCTCGGTACCCAACGACTGTCGTCCAGTTCGAGGCTTCGCAGCAGTCGTTTGATCAGTCGCAACTGGTCGTCGGAGTCAATGATCTGGAAGTTCTGCGGCAGCTTCGCTTCTGCCCAGTGCCGGCGCAGCAGGCGATGGGCAAGCCCGTGAAACGTGCCTATCCACAGGTGATTGACCGGCATGTGCAACAGCGACTCGATACGGCCGCGCATTTCGGCGGCTGCCTTGTTGGTGAAAGTGACGGCGAGCAGGCTCTGCGGTGAGAACCCCAGCACGTCGATCAGCCACGCGGCACGGTGGGTCAGTACGCGGGTCTTGCCGCTGCCGGCACCGGCAATGACCAGAAGCGGCACGGGTTCGGCGGTCACTGCCTCGCGCTGGGCGTCGTTCAGCGACTCGAGTATCGGTGTGACGTCCATCAGCGAGTCTGCCCGGAGAATGGACGGTTACAGGCCAAAACGTATCAGGAAATAGTGATCGATCAGCAACGCCGCGAAAAGGATCATGAGATAGTTGATCGAATAACGAAAAACGCGCATGGGCAGGTCGCTGCGGACATCCAGCTTCATGCGGATTACCAGATAAAGAAAACGACCGCCGAGTGCAAGCGCCGTAATGAGGTAAATAAGGCCGCTTAATCCCGAGAGGTACGGCAGCACGGTCACCAGCAACAGGAGGACCGTGTAGAGAAGAATGAACTGCCGGGTAAATTCGTCGCCGTGAGTCACCGGCAACATCGGTATTCCGACTTTCTCGTAGTCCGCCCGCCGCGCGATGGCCAATGCCCAGAAATGCGGTGGTGTCCAGACAAAGATAATCAGGAACAGCAACAACGCATTGGCATGTACGTCACCGGTTACAGCAACCCAGCCGAGCACCGGTGGTGCGGCACCCGCGGCGCCACCGATAACGATGTTCTGCGGGGTGGCCCGCTTGAGATAGACCGTGTACACGACGGCATAACCGATCAGTGACAGGAACGTCAGCGCCGCAGTGAGCGGGTTGACCAGGAACCACAATACCAGCATCGATACCACGCAAAGCAGGAGCGCAAATCCAAGGGCGCGCCCTTCAGAAAGTTTGCCCTGCGGCAGTGGGCGGCCGCGTGTGCGTGTCATCTGCCGATCGATGCGGGCATCGAGAACGTGATTCACGACCGCGGCTGACGAGGCGGCGAGCCCGATGCCCAGCGTGCCGAAAACAATCGCCACTGTGCCTGGCCAGCCGGGCACCGCGAGAAACATGCCGACGATGGCGGTGAATACGATCAACAGTACGACGCGCGGCTTCGTCAGCTCGTAATAGTCGTGCCAGTCGGCAGTCTGCCGCAGGCTTTCTGTTTGTGTATCCATGTTCGAATGCTACCGCTCGTTCAGCCGATGCGGGACAGTTCCAGGAGGTGCTCGATGTCGTCTACCATGCGGCCGGGCACAATGTCGGCTGGAAAATACATCACCAGGTTGCCCAGTGGATCGACAAGAAAGTAGCCGCCGGGCGCGAGCTGCGACGGCCGCCGCGTTGCCAGAAACCGGCTGAGCTCCCGGTCCTGCAGGGTGATGAGCCCCGCATGCTCCTGCCCGATGAACACTGTATCCGGGGGTGATTCACCGTGCAAGAAGACGCGGACCAGCCGACTCATGTCGTTGCCCAGCATGAGGCGGGACTGGCGCAACGTGTACAGGGCATCGCGACAGTCTTCTTCGCAGACTTGTTCGTTCGAATAGATCAAAACCCAACGATCCTTGGCCGCGTCACTGAATGCGCTGCTCCGCACCGAACTATTCAGTGACTCGTGCACGTTGACGATCGGCTCGAGAAGCGCGCCGTGGTTGCTGCGGGCGGTGGGTTGTAACGATTCGCCACCGAAATAAAGGAATATCGCAAATACGAGCGGCACGGCGAAAACCGCCGCAACAAGCGCCAACTTCCGCCTGCCCCTACTATCCGGGCGCTCACTCACGCAACTTGCTCTTGCGGCGATACAGCACGAAAGCAACTACGAGGACCGTCAGGGCGAGTGCGAACCACTGGAAAGCGTAACCGAGATGGCGCATGGGCCCCATCTGCTGTGGCTCCCAGCGACGAACGAGTGCAGTGTCCGCGTCCGGGTCGGCAAGCAAGACGAACGACAGGACGTCGCGCTGCAGCGCAGACGCGAGATCATCGACTGTAGGCCACACTGCCAGAATCGGCCACGACGATGTGTTGTCGAAAGGTGGTCCCGGACGGATACCGACTCGTGGCAGGCTGCCCGCCCGGCCGCGCACGACCTGTCCTTCGTCATGACTGACACTGATGTCGGGCAATCGGTCCTGCCCGGGCTCTCGGGCGATCCAGCCGCGATTGACCAGGAGCAGCGGCTTGTCGACAGCATATTCGAACGGCGTGATCACGTAATAGCCAAGGCGACTGTCCTGCACGATATTCTCGAGCAGAAATTGTCGATCGGCCAGGTAACGTCCGGCTACTTGTAAAGGCTGATAAAGTGCATAGGTCGCGTCTGCCGAGAGTTCAATATAGTCCCCGCCGGAATTGAACGAGTCGCTGATTCCACGTTTTTCCGCGGCGCGATCGAGCTGCCACAATCCAAGAGTGACAAAAAGGCCCAGCAACACCAATCCTGCCAGCGGCGGCAACAGCACTGACGGAGATTTCCAGCGAGCGTGGGAACTGTTCACGATATACTTTGGACCTGCAAACACTGAGCCAGGAATTAAATAATGAAACTCGTTGTGCTGATCCTGCTTGCCGCGGTTATTGCAAGTCTCGGATCGGCGCTTTTCTTTCTTGCCAGGGATCGTCCGGGATCGCCGCGTATGCTCAATGCGCTGAAAATCCGCGTGGCATTGTCCGTTCTGTTGATTCTGTTCCTGGTGCTGTCGTATCAGTTCGGCTGGATAGCGCCGACCAACTGATTTTCTTCTCGTCCGCCGCCACGCGGTGGCCACCACGCGGTGGCCGCCACGCGGTGTTACATCCAGTAAACAAACACGTAAAGCGCCAGCCATACAACGTCCACGAAGTGCCAGTACCACGCTACGCCCTCGAAACCGAAATGATTGTCCGGGGTGAAATGGCCTTTCATCGTGCGAAACCAGATTACGGTCAGCATGATTGCGCCGATAGTGACGTGCATACCGTGGAATCCGGTCAACATATAGAAGGTCGACCCGTATATCCCCGTTGTGAGTTTCAGATTCAAATCCTCGTATGCATGCACATACTCGACAGCCTGCATATAGACGAAGAAATAACCCAGGAGGAATGTCGCGGCGAGGAACACGTTCAGCATCAGCCGACGATTGTGCTGCAACGCGTGATGCGCAATGGTAATCGTCACGCTGCTGGTCAGCAGGATAGCGGTGTTGATAAGCGGCAGACCAAACGGCCCCATGACCTCGTAGTCGCCGCCGACGTTCGCTGGGCCGTTGGTCGGCCAGGTGTTCTCGAAACCGCTCCATAGCAACAGGTTGGTAAAGAAATTGTTGCTGTCACCACCCAGCCATGGAATCGACATGTTGCGTGCGTAAAAGAGGGCTCCGAAGAACGCCGCGAAGAACATAACCTCGGAAAAAATAAACCAGAACATGCCCATGCGGAAGGACACGTCTACCTGGGAGTTGTACTTGCCGGCCCGACTCTCCGCAATGACGTTACCAAACCACCCGGCAAGCATGTAGATGACGACCGCAGCACCGGCCATCATGATCCAGAAGCCCGCCCCCGCGCCGTTCAGCCAGGACGATACCCCCACCATCAGAAACAGGAGCCCGATAGA
>CAZSDL010000161.1:0-5740 GCA_964605635.1 uncultured Woeseiaceae bacterium | reverse complement strand
AAGTGCTGGTCGTTGAAGAGAAGCGCGGCATTATCGAGAGCCAGTTCAAGGAATATTTTTACGATTACCCCGGCCGCAAGCCCCAACGAATGATTGGCAAGGAAGACGAGCACGGCAATCGGCTCGTGCCCTGGGTCGGCGAGCTGTCACCGATTCAACTCGCAGGCATCGTGGCAAAACGGCTCGATGCCGCGATTCCCGGATTGAACTTGAGCGCGAGAGCAGCTCAATTGGCGGCGGCGGGTACAAACGTCATTCGCATTGGCGGCGCAAACCGGACTCCGTATTTCTGCTCGGGCTGCCCACACAACACGTCTACGCGGCTGCCGGAGGGCTCCAAAGCACTGGCCGGCATCGGTTGTCACTTCATGGCCAATTGGATGGACCGCGACACAGACGGGCTGATCCAGATGGGCGGTGAAGGCATCAACTGGATTCCGCGGTCCCGCTTCAACGGCGGCAAGCACATTTTCCAGAATCTCGGCGATGGCACTTATTACCATTCGGGTTCGCTCGCCATTCGGCAGGCGTTCGCCGCCAAGGTCAACATCACCTACAAGATTCTGTTCAATGATGCTGTCGCCATGACTGGTGGTCAGCCGGTAGACGGGCCGCTGACCGTCGACGCGATTGCACACGCCGTGCGGGCCGAAGGCGTGCAGCGCATCGCACTCGTTTCCGATGAACCGGAACAATTCAATGCGGGCGACTTTCCGGCGGGCATGACGATATCGCATCGCCGGGATATGGATGCGGTGCAACGTGAGCTGCGCGAAATCCCGGGCGTGACAGTGCTCATTTATGCGCAGACTTGCGCCACCGAAAAGCGGCGGCGGCGGAAACGCGGTACGCTCGCCGATCCGCAGCGCTTCGCCGTAATCAATGATCTGGTGTGCGAGGGTTGTGGCGATTGCTCTGTCGAATCGAATTGCCTGTCGGTCGTGCCAAAGGAAACGCCGTTCGGCCGCAAACGGCAGATCGACCAGAACAGTTGCAACAAGGACTTCTCCTGCCTGAACGGTTTTTGCCCGAGCTTCGTCACGGTCGAGACCGACGAGGCACCTAGCGTGGTCGCTTCACAGAGACCCGGGTTGCCGCAACAAGCGCTGGAGTCGCTCGGTTTGCCAACATTGGCGGACCTGTCAGGTGGCTACGATTTGCTGGTTACAGGCGTTGGTGGCACGGGCGTGATCACGGTCGGCGCATTGATCACCATGGCGGCGCATCTCGAAGGTAAAGGCGCGAGCGTGCTCGACTTCATGGGCTTCGCACAGAAATTCGGCCCGGTGCTCAGCTATATACGTCTGGCCGATGATCCTTCGCTGCTGAACCAGGTGCGCATCGAGAAAGGGCAAGCGGACGCACTGATCGGTTGCGACCTGGTCGTGAGTTCGTCACCCAAGGCATCGATGACCTATCGGTCCGGCAAGACCCGCGCCGTCATCAATACGACGGAAATGTCCACTGCGGACTTTGTCAGGCACCGTGACGCCAGTCTGAAGGCGGACGAACGTATCGCGGCAATCGGCCACACGATCGGGGCGCAAAACCTGTCCACAGTAGCCGCCAACCAGCTCGCAGAAAAATTGCTGGGAAATTCGATCTACGCAAACGTGCTCATGCTCGGTTACGCCTGGCAGAGTGGACTTGTCCCGGTATCGGAGGCAGCCGTGCGACGTGCTATTGAACTGAACGGCGTGGAAGTCGATACCAATCTGGCAGCTTTCGACTGGGGCCGACTGGCTGCTGGCGACTTTGCTGCGGTCGTCAGGTTGATTGACCAGCCGCTGCAAAGCGAGGCTTCAGGCGAATCACTCGACGACATGGTCACTCGCCGTGCTGAGTTCCTGATCAACTACCAGGACACCGCACTTGCTGATCGCTACCGCAAACTCGTACTGCGCACGCGCGAATCGGAACAAGCGCTCGGCGGCGACAAGGACTTGCCACTCACCCGCTCCGTAGCTCGCGCGTATTTCAAAACCCTTGCGTATAAGGATGAGTACGAAGTCGCGCGACTGCATGCCGACACGGGGTTTGTCGAGCGCCTGAAGAAAGAATACGGCAGTACTGCCAGGATCCGCTTTCACCTGGCGCCGCCGCTATTGAGCCGGGGCGTCGATGCGCGTGGCCGCCCGCTAAAACGGGAATTCGGTGCCTGGATGATCCCGCTGTTTCGCCTGCTTGCCGGTATGCGCAAACTGCGTGGCACGAAATTCGACCTGTTCGGACGGTCGCGGGAGCGGCGCATGGAGCGTCAGCTCATCGAAGAGTTCGAGACCGCGATGGAAACGCTGTTGCAAAACCTGCGGCCCGACAACATTGCAGCCGCAATCGGCATCGTGCAGCTGTTCCTCGAAATTCGCGGCTACGGGCCGGTCAAGGACCAGGCTGTTGCCGAGGTGAAACCAAGGATCGAACAGGGCCTGCGTGATTTTGTCAATGTCACGCACCAGGCGGCTTAGTCTGCGACAATAGTGCCTCCGGCAGAAGGAAACTGCGCTCGACCTGGCGCCCTACATGGTTGCAAACAGAATTAGCGAAGACGTCCGCTATGAGTATGCGGACCGGCCTGAGGCCGGCGATACCATGGCGATCGCACCGGGCATTGTATGGTTGCGCATGCCGCTGCCGTTCGCGCTCGGCCACATCAATCTCTGGTTGCTGGAGGACGATGACGGCTGGGCGATCGTCGACACCGGTGTATTTACCGACGTATCGCGCGACGTCTGGGAGCGGACCTTCACCGGTACGATGCAAAACCAACGCGTCACGCGCGTCTTCGCCACTCATCTGCATCCGGACCACGCGGGATGCGCCGGCTGGCTTAGCCAGCGCTTCGGCGTCGAGTTGTGGATGCCGCGAGAGGAGTATCTGCTGTGCCGGATCCTGGTGGCGGATACCGGGCGCCCGACACCGGAGGCCGGCATACGCTTTTACAAGGCGGCCGGGTTTGCCCCGGAATCGATGGATCATTACCAGAAAATGTTCGGGATGTTCGGCAAGTACGTGGCCCCACTGCCGGAATCCTATCGCCGCCTGCGGGACGGCGACCGCGTGCGGATTGGTCAACGTGACTGGCAAGTCGTTGTAGGTCGGGGACACTCGCCGGAGCACGCCTGTCTCTATTGCCGCGCGGACAACATTTTGATCTCCGGCGACCAGTTGTTGCCGACCATTTCCTCAAACGTAAGCGTGTATCCGACCGAACCAGAGTCCAATCCTTTGGCCGACTGGCTCGAGTCGCTCGAGTCTTTGAAGAAACAGTTGCCGGCCGATGTGCTGGTATTGCCAGCCCACGGCAAACCGTTTCGCGGCGCGCACGAGAGACTGCAGGCACTGATCGATGAACACCGCCAGTGCCTCGTTGAGCTTGAAGCGGTGTGCCGGGAACCGAAGCGCGCGGTCGACGTGTTTCCGGCACTGTTCAGGAGCCCGATCAGCGACAGCAACCTGATCATGGCAACCGGCGAGTCGATTGCACATCTCAACTACCTCAGGGACCAGGGCCGCTTGACTGTACAGACGGACCCGTCCGGGATTAAGTGGTACCAGTCTGCCGCCAACGACGGAAGCGGAACCTGACTCCGCTTTCCATTGAGCTCCAATTAGCCACGCTGTGACTCTGTAGGAGCCCGCCTAGCGGGCGAATGCGGCTGCGACAAGCCTTACCCTTTCGATCTTGCCGGTTTCCACCACCCAATTGATCTGTGGGAGAATGCTTTCGTATTCCAACTTCCGAGCTCGTTAATCATGCTGCATCGCCGACTACTGCTGTCTCTTCATGTTTCGTTCCTGCTTTTTGTCACCGCCTGCTCCCCCTCGACTGAACCAGTCGAGACGACGACGCCCGAGCTTTCGGAGGCACGCAACGTCCAGCCGGCAGCCGTAGCGATGCCGGACGGTTTTGCCGCGGAAGTCAGCGAAAATATCCTGCGCGCCGGTGGCAACGCGGTCGACGCTGCAGTTGCAGCCGGTTTTTCGCTGGCGGTAACCTATCCCGAAGCGGGCAACATTGGCGGGGGTGGATTCATGCTCATCCGCATAAATGACGAGACCACATTCGTCGATTACCGCGAAACAGCACCGCTGGCCGCACACCGCGACATGTATCTGGACGAAGAAGGCAATGTCATCGAGGGACTGAGCCTGGTCGGCCACAAGTCTGTCGGCGTACCGGGTACCGTTGCCGGATTCTGGGAGGCCCACCAACGTTACGGTGTTTTGCCCTGGAACGACCTGGTCATGCCGGCTGTGGCACTTGCCGAGGAAGGTTTTGTCGTTCCCGAATCACTCGGTGGCGGCATGCAGATGATGATTGAGTGGTACGGCGGCAAAACCAACTTCGAGAACTATTTCGGCGCTATGAAAGTCGGCGAGACTTTTAAGCAGCCGGAACTGGCGGATACTCTGCGGCGCATCGCCAATGCCGGCCCGGACGGATTCTATAGCGGAGAAACCGCCGACCTCATTGTCGCGGAAATGGAGCGCGGCGACGGCCTGATCACTCACGAGGACCTGCGTACGTACAAGGCTCTGTGGCGTGAGCCATTGCGCGCTGACTGGCGCGGCTACGAAGTCGTGTCCGCACCGCTGCCGAGCTCTGGTGGATTCGCGGTCATACAGCTTCTCAAGATCAAGGATTATCTTAACCACCATTTCGAAGGACTGGAGCATAACTCGCCACAGTACATACACCTCGTCGCTGAAATCGAAAAGCGCGTGTTTGCCGATCGCGCCGAATATCTTGGCGATCCCGATTACGTGACGACGCGCATCGACCAGTTAATGAGCGAAGAGTACATGTCGCAGCGCGCGGCTGAGGTCGATCCCGAGAACATTTCCATGGACGTCACTGCAGGACCTGTGGCAGAGGAATCGCCGGAAACTACACACTATTCAATTCTCGATCAGTGGGGCAATGCCGTTGCCAACACTTACACGCTTAACATCGGCTTCGGTAGCGGCGTCGTGGTCGAAGGTGCCGGGTTTTTATTGAACGACGAAATGGATGACTTCAGCATAAAACCGGGCTTCCCGAACACCTACGGTGTTACGGGCAGCAAGGCCAATGAGATCCAGCCCGGGAAACGCATGTTGTCGTCCATGTCGCCAACGATGATGCTAAAAGACGGGCAGGTAGCGATGATAGTAGGTACCCCGGGCGGTACTACCATCTTCACCTCGGTTTTCCAGGCGATCGTCAACATCGTGGATTTCGGCATGACGCCGGAAGAAGCCGTCGCCGCAACACGGTTTCACCACCAGCTCCTGCCGCCGGACCTGGTTACTTTCAGTCCGGGACGCCCTCTCCCTGAAGCAACAATCTCCACACTGGGCGACCGAGGCTACCGAGCAGAACCGCATCGCTGGGAGTTCGGTGACCTGCAGCTCATCTGGCGCGACCATGACCGCCCGATTCCCGCCTCCGACCCCCGCAATCGCGGCGAATCCCGAGTCATCAATCCGTAGTTAGTGCCGGGGTTGTTTTCTCGTAGGTATCGCACGCGTAGTTAGTGCCGGGGTTGTTTTCTCGTAGGTATCGCACGTACGACCCCGGCACTACCTGCGAATATTAGCTACGAACATTGGACCCCGGCACTAACTACGCTAACTACGGGTTAGGGATTGAGGCCGAGCGCGTCGCCCAGGTGCACGGTCAGGATCAGGAACAGGATTGCCAGTGCGAACAGCTTCAGCAACAGGGGCACGACGAAGCGTACCCAGGCGCCGTAGGGAA
>CAZSDL010000160.1:0-5807 GCA_964605635.1 uncultured Woeseiaceae bacterium | reverse complement strand
CGCCGACCAACGAGGTGCTGCTCGAGGAATCCGTGATCGGCTGGAAAGAGTTCGAGATGGAGGTCGTTCGCGACCGCAACGACAACTGCATCATTGTATGCTCGATCGAGAATATCGATGCGATGGGTGTGCACACCGGCGACTCTATAACGGTAGCTCCCGCGCAGACCCTGACCGATAAGGAATATCAGGTCATGCGCGATGCCTCAATCGCCGTGCTGCGCAAGATCGGTGTGGAAACCGGCGGCTCGAACGTTCAGTTTGCGGTAAATCCGCAGGACGGACGGATGGTTGTGATCGAAATGAACCCGCGGGTGTCCCGATCGTCGGCGCTTGCATCGAAGGCCACCGGATTTCCGATCGCAAAGATCGCCGCGAAGCTTGCGGTCGGCTACACGCTCGATGAATTGAAAAACGAGATCACCGGTGGCGCAACCCCTGCATCATTCGAACCGTCCATCGACTACGTTGTTACCAAGATCCCGCGCTTTACCTTCGAGAAGTTTCCCGGCGCAACGACGCGTTTGACAACGCAGATGAAGTCGGTTGGTGAGGCGATGTCCATCGGCAGGACCTTCCAGGAATCGCTGCAGAAAGCCCTGCGCAGCCTGGAAACCGGTATCGTGGGACTCGATGAACGATGTCGGGAACTGAACGCGGAATCTGATCGGGACAACCTGCGACAGGAGCTGCGCCATCCCGGCCCGGAGCGAATCCTGTTCGTCGGCGACGCATTCAGGCACGGCTTCGAGTTGTCGGAAGTCGCTTCGCTGAGCGGCATCGATCCATGGTTTCTCGCGCAAATAGCCGACCTGGTGGCGGAGGAAAAAACCCTGCAGATCGCCGGATTGGCAAGCCTGGATTCGGCACGTCTGCGGGCCCTGAAGCGCAAGGGGTTTTCGGATGCCCGTATCGCCCAACTGATTGGCCAGAAAGAAAGTGCTGTCCGTCAACGCCGCATCAAGCAAGGCATACGTCCGGTTTACAAACGCGTCGATACCTGCGCGGCGGAATTTGCGACGGCAACGGCGTACCTGTATTCCACGTACGAGGAGGAGTGCGAGGCGGAGCCGACCGAACGTCCGAAGATAATCATTCTCGGCGGCGGCCCCAATCGAATCGGGCAGGGAATCGAGTTCGACTATTGTTGCGTGCATGCGTCGTTCGCATTGAAGGAAGCGGGCTACGAAACCATCATGGTTAATTGTAATCCCGAGACGGTTTCCACCGACTACGATACGTCCGACCGCCTGTATTTCGAACCGCTGACGTTCGAAGATGTCATGGAAATCATTGACAAGGAAAAGCCGAAAGGCGTTATCGTGCAGTACGGTGGCCAGACGCCGCTGAAGCTTGCTCGCGAACTGGAAGCGGCGGGCGCACCGATCATCGGCACCTCTCCTGACTCGATCGACCTCGCGGAGGACCGCGAGCGGTTCCAGAAGATCGTCGACAAGCTGGGTCTTAAACAACCGCCCAACCGCGCTGCACGAAGTCACCGCGAAGCCCTGGCTATGGCGGCCGATGTCGGCTATCCGTTGGTCGTCCGGCCGTCCTACGTCCTGGGTGGACGTGCCATGGAAATCGTACATGGCGAAGACGAACTGTCGACTTACATGGACGCGGCCATCGGTGTTTCAAATGACAGCCCGGTCCTGTTGGATCGATTTCTCGATCTGGCCATTGAGATCGACGTCGACGCCATCTGTGATGGCGACCGCGTGTTGATCGGCGGCATCATGGAACACATCGAACAGGCTGGTGTGCATTCAGGCGATTCGAGCTGTTCGTTACCGCCCGTCAGCCTGACCGACGAATTGCAACATACGTTGATGGAGCAGGTGACCCAGCTGGCCAAGGGGCTGAAGGTAGTGGGACTCATGAATACCCAGTTTGCCGTGCAGAATGACATTGTCTACCTGCTCGAGGTAAATCCACGGGCCGCGCGGACCGTGCCGTTCGTGTCCAAAGCGATCGGCATTCCGCTGGCGAAAATTGCCGCGCGTGTTATGGTGGGTGAGTCTCTCGAACAACAAGGTTTCGTCAATCAGCGGATACCGCCGTACTACTCGGTCAAGGAATCCGTGTTCCCGTTTATACGCTTTGCCGGTGCCGATCCGATCCTGGGGCCGGAAATGAAGTCAACCGGGGAAGTCATGGGTGTTGGCCGCTCATTCGGCGAGGCTTATGCGAAAGCGCAACTTGCATCTGGTGTGGTTCTGCCACGCAGTGGTGTTGCGTTCATCAGTGTCAGGGACCGGGATAAGGAAGGCGCTGTCGAGCTGGCGCAAATTCTGCTGGCACGCGGTTTTGACATTCTCGCAACGCACGGTACTGCCAACGAGTTGGCGAAGGCCGGTGTCGCATGCCGTCGTGCCAACAAGGTGCGGGAGGGGCGGCCGCATATCGTCGACATGATAAAGAACGGTGAGATAGCACTGATCGTGAATACGACCGAAGGCAAACAGGCAATTTTTGAATCGCGTTCGATCCGGGCCGAGGCGGTCCGCCGAAACGTGACCTATTACACGACGCTCGGAGCGGCTATCGCTACCTGCGAGGCGCTGGAGCACCTGGACGACGTGGAAGTTAATCGCTTGCAGGATCTGCACAAGGAGGTGGCGACATGAACAAGTTCCCGATGACCGTGCGCGGCGCCGAATTGTTGCGCGAAGAGTTGAAAAAGCTGAAGTCCGAAGACCGGCCGCAGGTCATCAAGGCGATCGCCGAAGCCCGCGCTCACGGCGATTTGAAAGAAAATGCGGAATATCATGCAGCGAAGGAGCAACAAGGTTTCATCGAGGGCCGCATCAAGGAAATCGAAGCGAAACTGTCGAACATCCAGGTTATTGACGTCACTGCGGTGGATGCCAGGGGAAAAATCATTTTCGGTTCGACCGTCGAGCTGCTCGACGAGCAGACAGGCCAGGAGATTGTCTACAGGATCGTTGGCGAGGACGAAGCCGATCTCAAGCAGGGCCTCATCTCATACACGTCGCCGATTGCCCGGGCCCTTATCGGGAAAAATGAAGGCGACGAAGTGCATTTTTCCGCACCGGGCGGTGAAAAGCACTACGAGGTAATCGCAGTTCGCTACGAATAAAGCTTCAGCTGCCGCTCGAGTCAACGAATGGCTGGAAGCTGAATACGAGGATTGCTGTCGTTTCGTCGGTACAGCAGGGCGGTGTTGCCGATCCGGGAGATCAGTATCGCCGAGCCCCGTTGGCATAACTCGTCCAGCATCCTGTCACGATTCTGTCGATCCGCGGCACGCACGCGGACTTTGATCAATTCGTGGTGATCGATGGTTGAGTCGAACTCCTTGAATAACGCGTCGGATACGCCGGCATCACCAACGAGTATGACCGGCTTCAGCTTGTGGCCAATGCCGCGCAAGAATTTTTTCTGCGGTTCGGAAATTTTCATGTCAAGCCATTGTAACAGGCACCCCGTGTCGCGAGATTGCGTCACCGGCTTCTGTACGACAGGCGGTTTCGCGAAATGAGTGGCCCCCGCCGCAGTAGTGGAACATGGCGTGCTCGGCAGGAACGCGATCCGTATGTGAAACAGGCGCGACGCGACGGCTGGCGTTCACGGTCGGTTTACAAACTCGAGCAGATTGCCGAGCGGGAGAAAATTCTGCGTCCGGGAATGACTTGCGTCGATCTCGGAGCAGCGCCCGGAGGCTGGAGCCAGTTCGTGAGCGCACGGTTGAAAGGCAATGTGCGAATTGTCGCGCTGGATCTGCTGCCGATGGATGCCTTGCCCGGCGTGCAATTCATCCAGGGCGACATCAGAGACGACGACGTCTTTGCAGCGTTGCTGGCGGAACTGGGCGATTCCCGGGTCGACCTTGTAATGAGCGATATGGCACCCAATATCAGTGGTAACCGGGCTGTGGACCAGCCTCGATCGATGCATCTCGCGGAGCTTGCACTGGAAGCTGCGCGCAAGCTATTGGGACGCAACGGTAATATGGTGTGCAAGCTGTTCCAGGGAGAGGGCTCGGACGCCTTCGTGGCAGACGCCAGAAAGCACTTCGAGAAGGTCCGGATCATGAAGCCCAAAGCCTCGCGACCGGGTAGCCATGAGGTCTATCTGGTAGCGAGAAACTATCAACTGTAGTACTGTCTAACGCTTAGACGCAGTCTAAGTGACGGCTGCGAAAACCCGCCTCACAGCGGCATCCCCGCAGCCCAGGGTACGCAAACCAAGATATGCCAGTGGACTTTAATTCAATTGCCGGAGCGGTAAGTGCATCGTGAATGATTTAACCAAGAATATTCTTGTATTCGTCGTCATTATTGTGGTGCTGCTGTCCGTCGTGCAGGGGCTCAGTGGCGTCAACGGCCCGCCACCGGAAAAGACGGATTATTCGGAATTTCTGAAACAGGTTAAATCCGGCAACGTCCAGCGCGTCGAGTTTGACGGCAAGCGCATCAATTTCGGCAACCGCTCCCCCCTCGGTAGCTACACCATCAGCCCCGAAACAGACAACAACACGCTGATCGGTATTCTTGAAGAGAATAACGTCCGGTTTACCGCCCAGGAACCGGAGTCGCAGAGCCTGATCGGGCAATTGCTCATCAGTTCGTTCCCGATTCTGCTGCTGATCGGCGTCTGGATTTATTTCATGCGTCAGATGCAGGGCGGCGGTGGTGGTCGCGGTGCCATGACTTTCGGCAAGAGCAAGGCGCGCCTGCTGGGAGAAGACCAGGTCGGCGTGACTTTCAGTGACGTCGCCGGCGTCGATGAAGCCAAAGCCGAAGTCGCCGAAATTGTCGACTTCCTTCGCGACCCCAGCAAGTTTCAGCGCCTCGGCGGCAGAATTCCGCGCGGCGTGCTGATGGTCGGCCCGCCGGGTACCGGCAAGACGTTGCTGGCGAAGGCAATCGCCGGCGAAGCCAAAGTCCCGTTTTTCACGATTTCCGGATCGGATTTCGTCGAGATGTTCGTCGGCGTCGGTGCATCGCGCGTCCGCGACATGTTCGAGCAGGCCAAGAAGCAGGCGCCGTGCATCATATTCATCGATGAGCTTGACGCCGTCGGCAGGCATCGCGGTGCTGGTCTGGGCGGCGGTCACGATGAGCGTGAACAGACACTCAACCAGATGCTGGTCGAAATGGACGGCTTCGAAGGCAATGAAGGCATCATCGTTATTGCCGCGACGAACCGGCCGGATGTTCTTGATCCCGCGCTGTTGCGGCCGGGTCGCTTCGACCGGCAGGTCGTTGTACCGCTGCCTGACATTCGCGGCCGCGAGATGATTCTCAAGGTGCACATGCGCAAGGTGCCGCTGGATGACGATGTAAAGCCGGGCGTCATTGCGCGCGGAACGCCGGGCTTTTCCGGCGCCGATCTCGCCAACCTGGTGAATGAAGCAGCGCTCTTCGCCGCCCGCGCCAACAAGCGCGTGGTCGGTATGGACGAGTTCGAACAGGCCAAAGACAAGATCATGATGGGCACCGAGCGACGCTCCATGGTCATGAGCGAGCAGGAAAAGCTGAATACTGCCTATCACGAAGCCGGTCACGCAATCGTCGGCTACAGTGTTCCCGATCACGATCCGGTCTATAAGGTCACCATTATTCCGCGTGGCAGGGCGCTTGGTGTGACCATGTACCTGCCCGAGGAAGACCGCTACAGCATCTCCAAGCAACGGCTGGAAAGCACCATATCAACGCTGTTCGGCGGGCGCCTGGCAGAAGAAATGACGCTCGGTCCTGAGCGTGTCACGACAGGTGCATCCAACGACATCGAGCGCGCTACGGATATCGCGCGCAACATGGTCACCAAGTGGGGGCTCT
>CAZSDL010000159.1:0-5838 GCA_964605635.1 uncultured Woeseiaceae bacterium | reverse complement strand
GACTGGAATGTCTTTGACGCGGTCTACATCGGCACGCCCTGGGACTACCCGCAGGACGTCACCCGTTTCCTCGACGTGCTGGAACGCATCAATCGCTCACGCGCCGTCCTGGTCAACGACCTGGCGCTCGTGCACTGGAGTTTGCCCAAGACCTATCTTCGTGACCTCGAGGAAAGGGGGGCAGACATTGTCCCAAGTCACTGGCAGATGCACCTGGCGAAAGGCGATTTGGCTGCGTTTTTCGATCGAATTGCGGGAGAGACGCTCATCATCAAGCCCGTTGTCAGCACCAATGCGACAGATACCTTTTTGCTTGACCGGGACGCCGCTTCTCGTCAGGAGACCGCCCTGCTGCAAACGTTTCACAATCGTGCTTTCGTCGTCCAGCCATTTATTGCCAACATAAAGACGGACGGCGAGTATTCACTGTTCTATTTTAATAAGCGGTTCAGCCATGCGATTCGCAAAGTGCCCAAAGCCCGTGATTTCCGCGTTCAGGAAGAGCATGGCGCCGAGATCACTGCTGTCTTGCCGGAGCCCGAACTGATCGAAACTGCTGATCGCGTGCTTGCGCTGGTAACGCCAATGCCGGTTTACGCGCGCTGCGACCTCGTCCGCGGCCCCGACGGACGGTTCCTGCTCATGGAGCTCGAGTTGATCGAGCCCTCGATGTACCTGCGCGTGCATGCCGATGCCCCGGAAAGGTTTGCAGCCGCATTTGACCAATACGTATCGTCTGCAACGTGAATTTTTTGCTGTGTAACTCGATTTGTTGCATGCTGCTGTTGCCGATCACGCAATGGGTGGAATGAAAAATGACAATCCTGGTAATCGTTAACCTGCTGGTTTTTTTCGCCTGCATCGCATTGCTGACCAGGCTCAAAGGTCCACGCTTTTCGCTGGCGCAGAGAATTCTGGCCGGGCTGATTGCCGGTGTTGTTTACGGTCTCGCTTTACAGTTCTTTTATTCGGGCAATCCCGATGCCATACAGGGAACCCTGAAGTGGACGAATGTAGTCGGCAGCGGCTACGTGAGCTTGCTGCAGATGGTGATCATGCCGCTGGTACTGGTGATGATGATCGCAGCAGTCGTGCGCATGCGGGAGGTTGCGGCGCTGGGCAAGATTGGCGGTCTCGTGATCGGCATACTGGTCGGAACTACGATGATTGCAGCACTGGTCGGCATCGGCATCGTCAATGTGTTCGGCCTTACAGCAGAAGGCCTGACTGAAGGGGCCAGGGAGCTTGAGCGCGCCGAAGCGCTGGTAGCGCGGCAGGAGAGCATCGCCAGCCTGACCCTGGCAGACATGCTGGTCCGCTTCATTCCCTCCAATGTGTTTCTCGACCTGACCGGTGCACGCCCCACGTCGATTATCGCGGTCGTCATTTTCGGTATTTTGTTCGGTATCGCCGCACTTCAGGTTGGCAAGGATGACGCCGTGCGTGGTGAGGCCATCAGCCGGTTCGTAATGACCATGCAGGAAATCATAATGAAGCTCGTGCGCATCATTATGGCGCTGACACCTTACGGAATACTTGCCCTGATGACCAAGGTGGTGGCGGGATCAAATGCCGGCGATATCCTGAACCTGTTCACATTCGTACTCGCATCCTATATCGCAATCGCCATCATGTTTGTCGTACACGCTGCCTTGCTTCTGCTGAATGGCGTAAATGTCGCCGATTATTTCCGCAAGGTGTGGCCGGTTCTTACGTTTGCATTCTCGTCCCGCAGTTCGGCGGCGACGATCCCGCTGAACGTTGAAACGCAGGTCGAACAGCTGAAAGTGCCGACACCCGTTGCCAACCTGTCGGCGACTTTCGGGTCGACCATCGGGCAGAACGGCTGCGCGGGCATCTATCCGGCGATGCTTGCCGCCATGATCGCGCCGACCATGGGCATCGACCCGCTGGCTCCATCTTTCATTGCAGTCCTGGTCGGCATCGTGGCGATCAGCTCATTTGGTGTTGCCGGTGTGGGCGGCGGCGCGACTTTTGCAGCACTGGTAGTCCTGCCGGCCATGGGTTTTCCGGTTACCCTTGCCGCGCTGTTGATCTCGATCGAGCCGCTGATTGATATGGCGCGTACGGCACTGAATGTGAATGGTGCCATGACAGCGGGGGTCATCACCGGCCGTCTCGTAAAGAATCTGCCGGAAGACGAACTGCGGCATAGCGTGCGATCCACGGCCTGATCGTGGCAGCAGTCCATGCTCTCAGCGAGCGGCGCGCTTTCCTTTCGCTACCCGGCGCAACAACGGTCGCAGATATTCACCCGTAAATGAGTCTTCGTTAGCAGCGACGTCCTCGGGTGTCCCGGTGGCGATGATACGCCCGCCGCCATCACCGCCCTCCGGCCCCAGGTCAATGACCCAGTCCGCGGTCTTTATGACGTCGAGATTATGCTCGATGACAACGACCGTATTGCCTTTGTCGCGAAGGCGATGCAGCACGAGCAGAAGTTGCTCGATATCGTGAAAGTGCAGCCCGGTTGTCGGTTCGTCGAGAATATAGAGTGTGCTGCCGGTGTCGCGCTTCGAAAGTTCGCGCGCAAGCTTGACGCGCTGCGCTTCACCGCCCGACAGTGTCGTCGCGTTTTGTCCGAGGCGGATGTACGACAGTCCGACGTCCAGCAATGTCTGCAGCTTTTTCGACACCACCGGTACATTACGAAAATACTCGAGCGCATCTTCGACCGTCATCTCCAGCACTTCGTGCACATTTTTGCCCTTGTAGCGGACCTCCAGCGTTTCTCGGTTGTAACGCATGCCGCGGCACACATCACACGGGACGTAGATGTCCGGCAGGAAGTGCATTTCCACCTTGATCACGCCGTCACCCTGGCAGGCTTCGCAGCGACCGCCTTTGACATTGAAGCTGAAGCGACCCGGCATGTACCCGCGTGAGCGAGCTTCCTGTGTACCCGCGAACAACTCGCGAATAGGCGTGAACAGGCCACTGTAGGTAGCCGGATTGGAGCGCGGCGTGCGACCAATCGGGCTCTGGCTGATGTCGATGACGCGATCAATCTGCTCGAGTCCCGAGATTTGCCCGTAAGGCGCCGGATTCCGACTGGCGCGATTGAGTGTTTCGGCTACGGCTTTGTAGAGGGTGTCATTGACGAGCGTCGACTTGCCGGACCCCGAGACGCCGGTGACGCAGGTCATCAGGCCAAGTGGTATCGCTACATTTACGGACTTCAGGTTGTTACCGCGCGCGCCAGTGATGGTCAGTTGGCGTTTTTTATCCGCGCGTACACGTTTGTCCGGCAGCGCGATGGAACGGCGACCTGAAAGATACTGACCAGTGAGCGATTGCGCATTCTGTTTGATTTCTTCCGGTGTGCCGGTAGCAACCACGCGTCCGCCGTGCACGCCTGCGCCCGGGCCCAGGTCGACGACATAGTCGGCCGCCATGATGGCCTCCTCGTCGTGCTCGACGACGATGACCGTATTGCCGATATCGCGGAGATGCAGCAAGGTACCGAGCAGGCGCTTGTTGTCGCGCTGGTGCAGGCCGATGGATGGCTCGTCGAGTATGTACATGACACCCACAAGACCGGAGCCAATCTGGCTCGCGAGCCGGATGCGCTGCGCTTCACCGCCGGACAAGGTTTCGGCACTGCGATTGAGCGACAGGTAGTCGAGCCCAACGTCACTGAGAAAGCCCAGCCGGTCACCGATTTCCTTGACAATCTTGTCGGCAATCGTCCCACGCCAGCCGCTCAGTTTGAGTTGCCGGAAAAATGCCCGGGCATGACCCACTGACATGTCGCTGATCTCCGGCAGCGACAGGTCGGCGACGAACACGTTGCGTGCGGAACGATTAAGTCGCGTGCCGTTGCACTCCGGGCAAGGCTGGCTGTTCAGGAACCGTGTCAGCTCCTCGCGTACAGCACTCGATTCGGTTTCGCGAAATCGACGTTCCAGGTTGGGAATGACACCCTCGAAACGATGCCGCTGGCGGATCTCCAGCCCGCGGGCATTCGCGTAATGAAACTCGATCTTCTCCTTGCCACTGCCGGTCAGGATGGTATTGCGAATCGTCTCCGGCAATTCGTTGAACGGCGTTTCGATGTCGAACTTGTAGTGATCCGCAAGGCTCTGGATCATCTGGAAATAGTACGTGGTCTTGCGATCCCATCCGCGGATCGCGCCGCCTGCCAGTGACAGGTCCGGATTGACCACGACGCGTGACGGATCGAAAAACTGTTTTACTCCCAGGCCGTCGCAACCGGGACAGGCTCCGCTTGGATTGTTGAACGAAAACAGCCGCGGTTCGAGTTCCGTCAGGCTGTAACCGCAGATATTGCAGGCGAAACGATCTGAGAAAAGCAATTCTTCCTTGCCACTGTCATCCATGAACGCAATGCGGGCGACACCGTCGGCGAGGCGCAATGCGGTTTCAAAAGACTCTGCAAGCCGCAACCGGATGTCTTCTTTCACCTTGAATCGATCGACCACGGCATCGATGGAATGTTTGCGGCGCAGGTCGAGTTTCGGCGGATCATCGAGTTCATACACTTCACCGTCAATACGGGCGCGAATGAATCCCTGGGCCTGCAGATCCTGCATTAACTGTACGTACTCTCCCTTGCGTTCCTGCACCACGGGCGCTAGTAATATGAGCCGCGTGTCTTCATCGAGTTCCAGAACCTGGTCCACCATCTGGCTAACCGTCTGTGCCTCCAGGGTGATACCGTGATCGGGGCAACGGGGCGTCCCTGCTCGTGCATAAAGGAGTCGGAGGTAATCGTGTATTTCCGTCACAGTGCCGACGGTCGACCGGGGATTGTGCGAGGTCGATTTTTGTTCGATGGAAATTGCCGGCGACAGCCCGTCGATATGGTCGACATCGGGCTTCTCCATCATCGAAAGAAACTGGCGTGCATAGGCCGACAGTGACTCGACATAGCGTCGCTGGCCTTCCGCGTAAATGGTATCGAACGCCAACGACGATTTGCCGGATCCAGACAGACCGGTAAACACAATGAGTTGGTCCCGCGGCAAGCTCAGATCGATGTTTCTGAGGTTATGCGTACGCGCGCCACGGATGTCTATGGTTTTCACTTAGCGGATTTCATGAAAAGATTTCATTTATAGGCTGGTGCAGTCTTCGCGGAACAACCTGCTAATATACGCCGCCGCGTCACATCAGCGCAAAGGCGGCTCCGAAAAAGCCGGCATGCCGTCATGTGGCATATCGCAATAAATTCAGCTTGATGAGCACACAACCCACAGAATCGGTCGCCGGTCTGCTGCCTGTTGAGCGCCGCGCGACAATGGTCGTCGCATCCGTCGCGATGCTGCGCATGTTCGGGCTTTTCGCTCTTCTGCCGGTTATGTCGTTGTTTGCAGGGGGTCTTGAAGGCGCAACGCCGACGCTGGTGGGTCTCGCGGTGGGCGGCTACGGTCTGACCCAGGCGCTACTGCAGATACCGTTCGGTGCGTTATCCGATCGGGTCGGCAGGGTGCGAGTGATCATGGGTGGCCTGTTGTTGTTCGCGGCCGGCAGCGTGATTGCGGCGCTCAGCGCCTCAATCTACGGAGTCATCGCGGGTCGGCTGCTGCAGGGCACCGGTGCAGTATCGGCGACCTTGTCGGCGCTGCTCGCAGACGCAACCCGGTCCGAAGTGCGTACCCGATCAATGGCTGTACTCGGCATCGGCGTCGGCATGGCCTTTCTGCTGGCATTGATCGCGGGTCCTGTCATCGCCGCGGAATTCGGCGTGCGAGCCCTGTTCTGGATGGCCGCCGGACTGGCCGGCGTTGCCGCGCTGACGCTGCGCGCACTGCCACGCGGCATTGCACTGCAACAACCGACGGATGTGGCGCCCCT
>CAZSDL010000158.1:0-5852 GCA_964605635.1 uncultured Woeseiaceae bacterium | reverse complement strand
TTGCCAAAAACGATGCTGACGCCATGATATGCGGCACCGTCGGGCGATTCGATCACCACCTGCAGCATATTATCGAGATCATCGGGCCGAAATCCGACGACCAGAAAATCTCGTCGATGAGCGTTCTTATCATGCCGCAAGGACCGCTCTTTATCGCGGATGCGCATATCGAGATCGATCCTACGGCAGCCCAGATCGCGCATACCGCGCTTGCATGCGCAGAGCGTATAACAGACTTCGGCATCAAACCGAAGGTGGCGTTGCTTTCGCATTCCAATTTCGGTTCGTCGCGTGCTCCAGGCGCGAGAAAAATGCGCGACGCCGTACTCATGTTGCATGACCTGGCGCCGCATCTGGAGGTCGATGGCGAGATGCATGCAATAGCCGCCATGAACGAATCGATACGTAACACGATTAATCCGTATTCGACCTTATCCGGGGCTGCTAACCTCCTGATAATGCCGAATCTGGATACTGCCAACATCGCGCTTGAGTTGCTCCGCTCGGTTAATGACGCTCTGCTCATTGGCCCGGTGCTTTCGGGCACCGCACGGCCTGTCCACATCGTCACACCCTCCGTAACCGCCAAAGGGATATTCAACATGAGTGCCCTGGCCGTGGCCGATGCGTGGCGACAGAAGAACGCGCAAAGGCAAATCGCTGCAAGCTGAGCGTGCGCTACCGCGTGTCAGGTAATGAGGCGCGCACCGCGATCGAAGTCCAGGTACGACCACAACCAATGAATGGTAATGATCAAGCGACTGCGCTTCTTGCACAGGGCTGCGTCGCCAATGACGCCTTCACGTCCGGGCACCTCAAGATCTGGAACAGATGGTGATTTTTGCGGTCGATTATCGTGACAGCGCCGCAGCGGCTGCAAGCCCGCCGAAGCCGACACCGACGATTACCACGCGTGTTAATCCGTTCGATCCCGTGTCTGTCTCGTCGCGCATTTGGCTCGATCTCGTTAAGTATATGGAGTTAAAAAGTGTACTCGATTCACGCCACTCCCGAACTTTCGCGCGGCCCGACGTGCTACACAGCGAACTCTGGAGTATTCTAGTTCGTTCCACAATTCGACGGAGTCACGGGTTGCATGCACAGGATCGCGACAACCCGATAACTTAAGGAGAGAAATCTATGTTCAGGAAGCCCCAGGAGGAAGAAGCGCCGCAGGTATCGAAGCCGCCGACAGTTGGCGAACAAAGTGCAGTTCGTACCCGCAGCGTCTCGGTGATCGGACCGACACTTGTCTTCAAGGGCGAGCTTTCGGCGGATGAGGACCTGGTCATTCAGGGCACCATCGAAGGGACTATCGCGCATCACAAGAAAAACCTGACAGTGGGCAAGGAAGGCAGAGTCAAGGCAGATATCAACGCGGCGGCAGTCGTCATTGAAGGTCAGGTTGACGGCGACATCCATGGTGATGACTACGTCGAGCTGGCAAAGAGCGCTGTCGTAAACGGCAATATCTTCAGTCCTCGTATCAAAATGGCGGATGGCGCGCAGTTCAATGGCAGTATCAATATGGGAAAACCCGCAAAGTTGTCAGTTGCCGAGGACGCGTCCAGAGCGCACAAGATTGGAGCCTGATATTTACGATGACGGGGACTCGTCACCCGGTGGCGTTTCGGATATGCATGGCGCTCGGCCCGGGGCGTCGATTTTCGGCGCGACGATGGTTTTGAAGGGCGATTTGTCACTTGCAGAGGACCTGATTATCGAAGGGTCGTTCGATGGCAGCATTAGCCAGGGCGATCAGCGATTGTCGATTGGCGTCCACGCGCGCGTGCGCGCGAACATCCAAACGGGTTCAGCAATCATCGCCGGCAATGTTGACGGCGATGTCCGTGGCAGCAGGACCGTTATCGTCAAGAAGACTGCTCGCTTGCACGGCGCGCTTACCGCAGAGCGACTCTGCCTGGAAACGGGAGCCAACCTGGAGGATGTTATCCTTTCGGGCAATATCGCGCGCACACGCAGCGCTGAAGGCTGACAACGCTACCGCATCTAAATATTTCAAACTGCCGGTAAGCTTTACCAGCGTGTCCCGGTGAAGTACTTGCGCAGGCCTGATGCAGTCACGTTGCCAAGTTGGCACGGCAATTGCTTCTCTGACTGGTGAGAATGATCTACAGGCTACCCTTGTGAATTCGCCGGATCCCTGGCTGTCCCAAGCTCCCCCAAGCGACCCAGTCAACCCGGAGTCCTGCAAGGGTGGCCTTTTTTCTACCTGGCGACTCCAACTCGATCAGCCAAATCCCCGGGCAATGTTAGCGATTGCAGCATGGTTTCTCGTCGAGCAATATGAAAATCTTCGATGTTCCTGAACGGGCAAGCGCAAAGTCGGTCATCTGCAAGTAGGGAATTATTTACGCAGAATTGTAAGAAGCGCCGCGTAAATGACGCGCTCCTGCCCGCTTTTACAGCGTAGCCGCTGAGTCCGCGCCGTTGGCATGGCCTTTGCATCATTGCTGGTGAGTGTGTTGTCGATTTCGACAACCAAATTTTTAATTGTCGGGAGAAGTATCATGATTGGATTAGCCGTAACATTTTTAATTGTCGCATTGATTGCCGGCGTCCTGGGACTCAGCGGAGTCGCTGGTACCGCGGCCAACATCGCCTGGATACTGTTTGTAGTCGGGCTGATACTGGCAGTGGTTACGTTTGCTTTCGGTCGCCGATCGGGTGTTTGACGGTCCATCAGCAGAGTGGTCGAGGGCCTTCCGTAAGGACGGCCCTCCAAAAGCAATTATGAGGGAGATAAACAAATGAATATCGCAAAACTAGTTCTTTTGCTTATGGTAGGTTCCTTCGGCATTGCGGGATGCGATAACGATGCTGGGCCTGCCGAGCGGACCGGGGAACGCCTCGACGACGCTGGCGAAGAACTGCGCGAAGCCGGCAGGGATGCGGGCAACGCCGTAGAAGATGCGTGTGAAGAAATCAGGGAAGGCGTTGGTGCGGAAGATACCGATTGCTGATCTCTCTCTCCCGACTTCGTCGATCGGTACTGGTTAATCGGTATCGGTCGACGAATCGTCGTATTCCCGGAGCCTGTTATAAAGCGTCTTGAGACTGACGCCGAGTGCCTCGGCCGTCATCTTCTTGTTTCCGTCATAATGCTCGAGCGTTTTTTCGATCAGGTTTTTTTCGACATCCCGGATTGACATGCCGGCCCGTAAATTGTCGGCGCCGGACGCCCATTTCGGTGGCCGATCGAAATTCTCCGGCAAGACTTCAACCCGGTCCCTGCCTCGATTAAGGATAGCGGCCCGCAGGACCGTGTGTTTCAGCTCGCGAACATTTCCCGGCCACTGATATCGTGCGAGTTTCTCCAACGCTTCAGGAGAGAACTCCGCGGGCGTGCCATGTTCAGCTGCGTATTGGCCGAGAAAGTGGCGTGCCAGCAATTCGACATCACCTTCCCGATCGCGAAGTGGGGGTACATTGAGAGTCAAGACGTTGAGCCGATAGAAAAGGTCCTCCCGGAACTCGCCGTCACTGACTTCCTTTTCAAGATCTTTATTGGTGGCCGCTACGATCCGCGGCGACACCGGAATCTCTTTTTCCCCGCCAACACGCTGCACGGTGTGGGTCTCAATAACCCGCAGCAATGCTACCTGTTGCTGCAATGGCAATTCCCCGATTTCGTCGAGAAAAACCGTACCCTTGCCTGCCCGCTCAAACAGTCCTTTTCGCTGCGCCGCCGCTCCGGTGAAACTACCTTTTTCGTGTCCGAACAATTCGCTTGAAATCAGGTCCTGGGGGATGGCTCCGCAGTTCAGCGCCACGAACGGTTCATTGGAATCACGCGCGTTATGCAGCGCCTGCGCCACCAGCTCCTTGCCCGTACCACTCTCTCCGGTGACCAGTACCGTAACGTCGGTTGAAGCATAGTCGCCGATGTTCACCAGCAAAGTAAGAATAGCCGGTGATTCACCAATAATGCTGCTGTCGCCCTCCGAACGACGGCTTGTGCGGGAGCGCGGGGATGACTTGCCGCCCTCATTCGTATAAGCAGCCTCGATACTTTTGATCAGCTGCGACTTGTCCAGCGGTTTGACGAGGTAGTCGACCACCTTGCCACGCACGGCACGAATCGCCGATTCGATTGATGGGTGACCGGTAATGATGATTGCTTTCGGCCCATCGTCGCTGACCAGTTCGAGTCCGCTGCCGTCCGGCAGGGAAAGATCAACGAACAGCATGTCGAAGGTCGCATTATCCAATGCGTCCCTGGCTTCCTTCAGAGAACCGGCAACCTGCACATCGTGCATCTCGGCCTTGAGAAGCACCTGGGTTGCCGCCGTGAAGTCCGGGTCATCATCAACAAAAAGTAGCCGTGCCATCAGTAGAGTCGTTACTCAAAGGTCAATTTAAGATCCGCCGCCGGACTCAATGTCCTGTGCGCGGCAATGCAGCCGAATACGCCTGTCGTTAGTGTTTGGAGCAGCGATCGCCCTATCTTGTTGGTGTGGACATCGGCTCAGCGTCACTGCTGTCATTATACGGCAGGTACCGCGTTTGCGCGCTAGTTCCGGCAGCGCTCAATGGGCAAGCGAAATGGGGCAGACAGGCTAGCGAGGATCTTGTCTGCTATAGCCTGCATACCTTTTGTTTGCCGGATGCCGTTGACAACCACCCCGCTTAAGCCGCGTCCCACTCCGCCGCCGGGTCCGTACTTCCTTCGTCCGGCCCGAGAGAATTCATCAACGCATTGACCAGCGAGGCAGTCGCAAGGCGCACGGCGATGTCGCCCACAGGCCCTTCCATCGTTCGGCGGAACCAACCGTCGCGGTTGGGATCGTCGTCTTGCTCAGACGAATGGTCATAGGATTGCGCCTTGCGACGCACTCCGTAACCGGTCAGGGCGCCCGCACCGAAGCAAGTCGCCAGGCCGACCGGCGAACCGATACGCTGGCGTGCAATGTCCAACGCTCGGGCCGCGTGCCGGTTCCTCGACTGACGTTGTACCTCGGCCTCGCGAAGCAGCTGGTCCGCCTGTTCTTTTTGTTTGCGAATGCTCATGCGAATGCTTTTGGAAGCGGCCTGTCCCGGTCAACCGAAAAGCAGCTTGCGAGTCCGCGAAAAGCCGATATTTTTTCCAAGGCGCGCATACCAGAATCGACAGGCCAGGGCTGCGAGAATATTCATGGCGGCCGCGGCTCCGAGTGCTAAGGTCATGGACCAGCCGGCGGATACAGCGATCCAGACTCCGAGCCCCACGAAACAGACCCAGGCGACGATGAGAAAGGCAACGCTCAACAGGGTCGCCAACGCCATCGCCACCGCGGAAGCGATGCTTATCTGCACTTCGCCGGAGGCCGTCGCCGCGACCTTGCTCAGATGGGCGACCGCTGCATCGCGGGCAGCCTGAATTTCTCCCAACAGGGATTCCGTGCCTGCAGCGACCTGGTCGTTAGCCGCATTCTGCGGAGTCTCGCCGCGACCGGCGCCGGCCCTGTCATTGGAATTCGACGGTCCGGCCGCGGCGGCTTTACTGCGCATAGCTGACGATTCCGCAGCCAAGGTCTACCGGCTCAGGAGGCGTGACACCACAAGGCCCGCTGCAAATGCGATACCTGCGGACATCAACGGGTTGTCGCGGGTGTACTGGCGAAACTGCTCCAGCGACTGCTCCGCGGATTGGCGCGCCTCGGCGGTCTTCTCACGGAGTTGCTCCTCACCGGTGGCAGCCATGCGCCGCACCTTGTCCTCAGCTTTAGCCGCGCCGCCGGCCGCTCGATCGACTGCCTGATGGGCCGCCTGGGCGACGTTCTCGGTCACCTTTGCGTCCCGGCCTGGCGCCTTGGCGCCCGCCGTGGCATCACTCGTATTGGCGTAATCTG
>CAZSDL010000157.1:0-5865 GCA_964605635.1 uncultured Woeseiaceae bacterium | reverse complement strand
ATGAGTGCCAACGTCACGCCTGTGCACACGCCGATGATGCAGCAGTACCTGCGCATCAAGAGCGAATATCCCGACATGCTCGTCTTTTATCGCATGGGCGATTTCTACGAGCTCTTTTTCGATGACGCACGGCGGGCCGCTTCGTTGCTGGATATTACACTTACCTCGCGGGGCAAATCCGGCGGTGACAATATTCCCATGGCCGGCGTGCCGTTTCATGCCGCGGAACCCTACCTGGCAAAGCTGGTGCGCAAGGGCGAGTCGGTGGCGATTTGCGAGCAGATCGGTGACCCGGCCGCCAGCAAGGGGCCGGTTGAGCGACGCGTAACGCGCATCGTCACGCCGGGAACACTCACTGACGAAGCCTTGCTGAACGAGACACGGGACAATCTCGTCGCGGCGATCTGCGGCGGCGGTGAGCGCACGGGCCTCGCGTGGCTCGATCTTTCGGCCGGCCGTTTCCGTTTAACCGAGGTTGACAGCGAAGATGAACTGGTCGGCGAACTGGAACGCTTGCGGCCGGCCGAGATCATCGTCGACGAAGAACGCCCGCGACCTGCTTTCCTGCGTGACAGTGTGCGCGCTACCGGGCGACCGCCCTGGCATTTCGACCGCGACAGCGCGACACGACTTCTCTGCGCTCAATTCGGCACGCGGGACCTGGCCGGCTTCGACTGCGAAGCGCTGCCGCTGGGCATCACTGCCGCCGGCGCGCTGCTGCAATATGTTAGCGATACGCAAAAAGCCGCGTTGCCGCACATTCAGGCGATTGCGGTCGAACGCACGAGCGATGCAGTCATTATGGATGCCGCGACCCGCCGCAATCTGGAACTCGAAGACAGTCTCTCGGGACATCGGGACCGGACGCTGGCCGGAGTGCTCGACCGTTGCCGCAGCCCGATGGGCAGCCGCCTGTTGCGCCGCTGGATTCAGCGACCCTTGCGCGACACGGAGCTATTGCGTGCGCGCTACCAGGCAGTAGGCTCGCTGATCGATACTCGTCTCACCCCAGAACTGCAGGACGCATTGCGGGGCGTCGGTGACATCGAACGCATATTGTCGCGCGTGGCGTTGCGCACGGCACGGCCGCGGGACCTGCGGCAATTGCAGAACGCCCTTGCAAGAATTCCGGATCTTCGCCAGGCCGTTGGCGGCGTCGACTCCCCGCTCTTGCAGACTCTCGAGCGCCGGATGGAGCCGCATTCGCGTGAGCGCGACCTGCTGGCCAGGGCGCTGGTCGACAACCCGCCGATGCTGATACGCGACGGCGGCGTTATCGCCGCCGGGTTTGACGACGAGTTGGACGAACTGCGTGCACTGGCCGCCAACGCAGACAAGTTCCTGCTCGATCTCGAAACTCGCGAGCGCGCTCGCACCGGCATCCCGACCTTGAAGCTGGGCTACAACCGCGTGCACGGCTATTACATCGAGATCAGCAAAGGCCAGGCACACAAGGCGCCAACGGATTACACCCGGCGGCAGACGCTGAAAGGCGCAGAGCGCTACATCACGCCGGAACTGAAGACCTTCGAAGACAAGGTACTGAGCGCCAACGAACGCGCTCTCGCCCGTGAAAAACACCTTTACGAGGAACTTCTGGAGCGGCTGATCGACGTCCTTGCGTCCCTGCAATGCTGCGCCCAGGCGCTCGCCGAACTCGATGTGCTCGCGTGCTTCGCGGAGCGCGCCGTCGCGCTCAAACTCAGTTGTCCGGAGTTGGTCGCCACACCGTGCATAGAGATTGGAGCGGGCCGCCACCTGGTCGTCGAGCAGGTCATCGATGAGCCGTTCGTGCCGAACGATCTGGCATTTGCCGACGACACCCGCTTGCTGGTTATCACAGGGCCGAACATGGGCGGCAAGTCGACATACATGCGGCAAGTCGCGCTGATCGTAATCCTGGCGCATATCGGCGCCTGGGTACCCGCCGAGCGGGCGCGAATCGGGCCGATCGACCGCATTTTTACGCGCATCGGTGCTGCCGACGATCTCGCCGGCGGGCGCTCGACGTTCATGGTCGAGATGACGGAAACGGCGTCGATTTTGCACAACGCGACAGCGATGAGCCTGGTGCTGATGGACGAGATTGGCCGGGGCACCAGCACGTTCGACGGGCTTTCACTGGCCTGGGCTGTTGCCCACCACATGGGCGAGAAGCAGCGCGCGTTCACTTTGTTTGCCACGCATTACTTTGAACTGACCGCGCTGGCAGCCGAGCTGCCCGGATGCCGCAATGTGCATCTGGATGCGACGGAGCACAAAGGTCGTTTGGTTTTCCGGCATGCTGTCAAACCCGGTCCGGCCAACCAGAGTTACGGGCTGCAGGTAGCGGCGCTGGCGGGCGTACCTCCAGCGGTGATCCGCCGGGCTCGTGACTATCTGGCGGTGCTGGAATCGATGCGCACGGCGTATGACGTCGGTCCGCAGGGACAGTTACCGCTTGCGGCGCCTGCCAAAGAGCATCCGGACCGGTTGCGCGAGGCACTGCAGGACATCGATCCCGATGATCTGACGCCGCGCGACGCTCTGGAATTACTGTATCGGCTAAAAAATCTGGATTTCGAGCACTGAACCGCCTTATGCAAATATTCCGTAGGAGCGCGCCTGCGCGCGAATGGGCAAAGCTTGAACGCGATCCATTCGCGCGCAGGCGCGCTCCTACGGGGTTTCGATCGCACGGTCCGTTTTTCAGGGTTTCGTTCGGGCGGTCCGTTTTTCAGGGTTTCGATCGCGCGGTCCGTTTTTCAGGGTTTCGTTCGGGCGGTCAGTTTTACAAGGTCGCGTTTGGGCGATCAGATTTCTGAGGGATCGGGGCCGTGGTCGAACTGTCCGTGCTGCAAAAACTGCGCCGTCTGGCCTGCTACCGCCGCCGAAAACACCATCGCCGTATGCGTCACCGGCAGCAACACGTGATCTTTGATCCCCGGCAGGCGCGTTTCGGCGACTGCAACCGTGCCGTCACTCGCATCGTCGAACTTTGCGATAAGGCGCCCGAAGCCGAATGCGCTCGTGCCGGCGATTACGCCGACCTCGCGCGCTGACGTCACAGTCGCGGCCCAATCCATCGCGCTGTGCTCAACCACGCAGCTGCGCAACGTATTGCCGAGAACCGTGCGACCCCAGGCTCGCCCGGCCAACGCCAGCGCCACGCGCGATCCGCAGAGCGGCGATCCGAGGCAGACCACGCGGCCGACCGGCAGGTTCTCGTGTATCGACAGCGCGTGCAATGCGAGCACGCCGCCGAGACTGTGACCAACGAGGTGTACTGTTTCTGCGTCGCTCGCGGCAATGTATTCCGCGAGCCGCGTCGAGTTGTCCTGCAAGTTGTCGCGCACCGAACGATAGCCGAAACAAGACCCCTGCAACGCGTACTTCTTCGCGAGTTGTCGCCTCAGGAACGTCATTTCCGCCGCCGGCAGCCAGATACCCGGGATGAATATGATCGCCGCCGCTGTCACAGGCTGTCCCGCAATTCGATCAGGGCGTCTCGATTGGTCCATGACCAGACAGCCTCGATCGCCTGTGCAATCGGCAGCCAGCTGTATTCCGAGTGTTCCTCTCGGTCCAGTCGGACAGGACGCGATCGATCCAGCCGGCAGCGCCATTCATACTCGAGGTTTTCGACCACGCCGGGTGCATAGCGATCACGCCAGCGCGGATCGATGGTAAATACGCGCTCGTTACCGCTAAAGGTCAAATCGCAGTCATCCGGCCCCAGCCCCGTTTCTTCATGCAACTCGCGAACGGCCGCATCAAAGTGGGTTTCTCTGTGGCACAGGCTGCCGGTAATCGACTGCCAGAATTCGAACGGAAGCGCGCGCTTCAGCAAAAGGACGTCACCCTGTGACGAATAGACGATCACGAGAACGGACAGCGGTCGTCGGACTTCAGGCAACGCAGGACCGCACCCTGCCGCTATGCCGGAGCGCGTACGCGTATACCGGCCTCGCGCAGCTGCTCCGCCGAAACCTCGCCTGGTGCATTGGTTAGCGGGCAACTCGCCGACTGCGTTTTCGGAAACGCAATGACATCCCGAATGCTGTCTGCCCCCGCCATCAGCATGACGAGACGGTCCAGGCCAAAGGCGATCCCGCCATGCGGCGGGCACCCGAATTCCAGTGCGCGCAGCAGAAAGCCGAACTTTTCCTGTGCTTCCTCGCTGCTGATTTCCAGCAGATCGAAAACGGCCGATTGCATGGCCTGATCGTGAATACGTATCGATCCGCCGCCAATCTCCGAACCGTTCAAAACCATATCGTAGGCGCGAGACGCTATGTCGCCGGGCGACTCCCTCAGTTCCGCGGGGTCGTCAGTACTTGGCGCGGTAAACGGGTGATGCAGCGAGTTCCAGCGCTTGGTCTGCCGGTCACGTTCGAACATCGGGAACTCTATTACCCAGAGCGGCTGCCAGCCGTCTGCGACGAGGCCACGATCCTCTCCGAGCTTTATGCGCAAAGCGCCGAGGGCATCATTGACCACCGTGGATTTATCGGCGCCGAAAAAAATGACATCACCGCTGGCAGCACCCGTGCGTTGCATGATGCCGTCGACTGCAGCATCCGGCAGGAATTTCAGAATGGGCGATTGCAGGCCGTCGCGGCCGGCGTCTGCATCATTCACCTTGATGTACGCGAGTCCTTTCGCGCCATAGCGCCCGACGAATGCCGTGTAGTCGTCGATCTCCTTGCGGCTCAGGGTAGCGCCTCCCGGGAGCCTGAGAGCTGCCACTCGGCCTTCGGGATCAGCCGCCGGGCCCGCAAACACCTTGAATTCAACTGTCTCAAGCAGGTCCGAAATCTCAACGAGCTCCAGCGCAATGCGCAGGTCCGGCTTGTCGGAGCCAAAGCGCTGCATCGCCTCGCCATAGCGCATGCGCGGAAACGGCTTCGGCAAATCGATATCCATCACGCTCTTGAACAGCGTGCGAATGAGTTCTTCCATCGTCTCCATGACGACTGACTCGTCGACAAAGCTCATTTCGATGTCGAGCTGCGTGAACTCCGGCTGCCGATCGGCGCGCAGGTCTTCGTCGCGAAAGCAACGCACGATCTGGTAGTAGCGATCGAGGCCGGACATCATCAGTAACTGCTTGAAGATTTGCGGCGACTGCGGCAATGCAAAGAATTTTCCGGGATGTGTACGGCTCGGTACGATGTAGTCGCGCGCGCCTTCCGGCGTCGCGCGGGTCAGCATCGGTGTTTCAACGTCAACGAAGCCACTGGTATCCAGAAAGCTGCGCAGAGCCTGGGTGACACGATGTCGCAACCGCAGGTTGCCAAGCATCGATTCGCGGCGCAGGTCGAGGTACCGATATTTGAGCCGCAACTCCTCGTTGGCCATCTCATCATGATGGAACGGAGGGGTGACCGAAGGATTCAGGACAGTCAGCTCCTCGGCCAGCAACTCCACCTGGCCAGTAGCCATACTGGGGTTGATCGTGCCTTCCGGCCGTTCCCGTACACGTCCCTTGACGGCCAGCACGTATTCGCTGCGGAGCCGTTCTGCATCCGCGAAAATGGCTGCGCGATCCGGATCGAAAACGATCTGCAGGAGACCTTCGCGGTCGCGCAGATCGACAAAAATCACGCCGCCGTGATCGCGGCGGCGGTGCACCCAGCCCGCTACAGCGACCTGCTGTCCAATGAGACTCTCGTCGACCTGTCCACAATAGTGGCTGCGCATGTTGCAATCCGGGGATCTAAAAAGAGGCGGAATGTTACGGCCTGACCCGAATCACCGCAAGGCGGCGAAGCCTGGCCTGTTGCCGTGTTACAGCCCGGATTCGCGCGCTCAGTCCTGCCCGGCACGACGCCCGTGTTCCGGGCCCAGCGATTTGTCGGGCGATGTGCCCGGCAACTCGCGCAG
>CAZSDL010000156.1:0-5903 GCA_964605635.1 uncultured Woeseiaceae bacterium | reverse complement strand
GGCGCGCTCGTCGAAGCGGCGGACCAGGATGAGGAAGTCGTGAGTTACTGCGTTGAGTTGTGCGGCGAGGGTGGTGATGGCGCGGTCGAGGTCGTCGATGGAAGGGGCGGTATTGGCGGTGACGGCGGTTGGGGCGACGGAGGCGTGGGCAAGCATGACGACACCTGACTGGGTTTTTGTACAGGGCTGTTATTATATCCAGTTAATAGCGGCGGAACAAACAGGAAATCCCTATATTTCGCGGACTAACGCACCGTCAGGAGTCGGCGTGACTCGATCGCCGCGTTGTCATTGATACCACCTGCGTTGCCGAGTCGCCCGTGCCACTGGTCCGCAAAGTAACCAACGATTCGTGTCGTCAAGCAGCTACGCCACTTGTTTGCCTCGCGATCATCTCCTGTAGCTTTACCGCAAAGGGCGACGCCTTCGAACTTGTTACCAAGAGATTCTCCGTGGCTCGGGTCATCGCTACGTAAAGCAGCTTTGCGTCTTCCTCGACTCGTTCGCTATCGACACCAAGGGAGCCAATTCCGCAAGTCGCGACGGTTGCAAACTCAAGTCCTTTGCTACTGTGCATCGTGATGACTTTCACTGAGTCTTCGGCGTTATTGAACTGGCGCTTGCTTGTCGAGTCCTTTAGCCATGTGAAAGGAATCGCCGCAGCCGACAGAGCATCAGACACGGCTTTACCCATCCAATTGTGACAATAAAGTACGCACATCTCCGACCATGGCATGTCTCTTTCGGCATGAAGTCTGTTAAACACAGATGCAATGTATCGTGCTTCGTCTGCAAACGATTCGAAACTCCTGACAGCAGGAAGTGATCCCTTGCGGCCGGCCGAGTCAGGCTCGACTATTGGCACTTTGCCGTCGCTATCATCCGTTAGCTGCACATAGTCGTCGATGAAATCGAATGCGAACCTGACAATCTCTTCTGTGTTGCGATAATTGAGTCTCAGGATCGTTGATCTGCCCTGCGCTTCAATCCCGACGTCCTTCAGGGAAAAGCCAAGGCCCGCAGATCGCTTATAGATGGATTGCGTATCGTCGTAGAGCAACAGCAATGAATCCGTTGTCGGGTCTAACATGTCGACGATCAACCGAAGCCATTCTTGCTTAAAGTCGTGCCCCTCATCGATAAGGATCGCACCATACTGGCCGCGCGGTATCTGGCCCCTTCCTATCTGTTCAATCAACAGCTCGATAGTGGCGTCGAAGTCGCCGTTACCCACAACAGGCGCCTTGAAGTTGTACGATTTCAGGACCGTTCTAGCCCAGCTGTGAATGCTGTACACGTTAACCTTGCCATTCAAGCCGTGACCTTCGATCAGGCTCCGCAACCGTGCGGCTAGCACGACGTTGTAACAAAGCACGAGAATTGGTTTGTGTAAGAACTTTGCAAGATGCAGGCATCGGTAGCCAAGAATCATGGTCTTGCCGGATCCGGCAACACCGTGGATAACACGGTGACCCGCGCCTAAACCTCGAGCCAGCTTTTCCTGCGCGAGATCCATCACCTTAATGATGTCCGGAATCTCAACGGTGGCGCTTTCCAACGATTCCGGCAATGCGAGCTCAGGTTGCGGCTGCATCCTGATTTCAGGAAACAGGTGCCAACGAATGCGATCGATCTGAGGCTGCGTCAGCGTCTTTTGGAAGCAGTATTGAAACATGTCCCACAGGCGCTTCTGGAACTCCTCTATATCTGTGGATTCCGTCATCTCGTCTTTGCAGACCGTCTGAGTCTCCGGAATCACATTATCCAGGCCGGCGTTCTGAAATTGAATGCGGGTGATGTTCGTGAGAACCACACCAAAGCTATACGGCATGATGAGCTTGCCTTTATGCTCACCGCTTGGCTGAATCAGTTGAGGATCCCGCTCCAACTGCTCCTTCAGCTTGTATGCACAGAGCCTCGCCTGCTTTAGAGGATTCGCGACGTTCTTGAGGCCCGAGGGCGTCAGCAGCTCGAAGGAGTCCGGATTGACATTTCGAATCGAATCCAGGCGCCAGTCTTTCACTTCAAGCAGCAACAGGCCGCGCATCGGATGGAGAATTACGAAATCTGTGTAACTTGGCCTTAGGCCGACGCCTGTCTCGTACCAACACAAGTAATCGTCCTCGAGATGGCTGCCGAGCCGGCGCGCAAACCGTTTTTCTCCAGCCGTCATTCGGGATAAGCAGCTAGTCAGCGGCGGGATAAGTTCAGCCATCTGGAGACCTTGGCGTTGCACAACTGTGCGTGAGCGAGGCACATGCTACTTGGCTTGGCGCAAAAGATCCGGATTTGGTTCACAGTAACTTGTCATCAGCACAACGTCGAAAGCAGCCGACGCTTCCCAACAGACGTTTCCCCGATAGCACGTTGTTACTACAATTGATTAGGTGGCAAGCCCTTACGAAACAAGCCGAATACTTCCTCTTTGTGCCAAAGAAGCGCGTCCCGATGAGGATATCGCGACTCGTCCTCGGGAAGCATGATTCGTTGGCCTTTCATGTCAATTAGACCGAATTTCTTGTTCGCCAGTGCAATGGCATCACGATGCACTATAATTTCAAATTGATCAGAGATCGTGAAGATTCCCATATCAAAAGCCCAGTGCGTCGTTCGGCTCATGGCAATGCCATTTCTAGGGTCATCCGTGCCATTTGCTTCCTTAGAAATGATATGTGCCGCTTGCGCCTCAATTACTTTGCCGGATGCAAATTTAGATTGCGTGACTGCGCAGGTATTTTCGTAGGTTTCAAGCACAATCTTTCTAAATGCAGCATCACGCTTGATCCTTGACACTTTGTAAACCGCCCTATCCTCCGCCATAAATGGTGACCAGTCTTCAAGCGCCTCTAACTGAAGAGCGGTCTCGATGAGTTCATCACTGAGAATTTCCTCTGAACCGATTCGTCGTTGAAAAACTTCGATAGTAACTTCGTGAATCTTGAACAAGCGATTTACTGCATCAAATTCTTCAATAACCCCAAGCCCTAGAAGTTTGTAGCGCGCGCCTTTGGAGTGAGTTTTATCGGAAATCTGCTTTATGACGAGAACAGGCTCACCATCTTTCATACAATTGAATAACGATCGATTTACTGCACTTTCAAGCGAACCGGATTTCGGGGAGTAATAGAACGACCACGTTCGATCAGTGTTGTACTCGATACGATCGGCGTACGGATTCGCGAGCATACTTGCGATTGTTAGCGCATGAGTCGCTTCCGCGGGCTTATATATGCCTTCGATCAGATTGTGAATTCGGTCGACGCCTGATATCGATTCATGTGTCCGCTGAACGAATCTTGCCGAAACAGTTCTTCCGAAGAACGGCGCGATCTTCCGAAAAATGTTCCATCGTGCATCGCTAGAAGCCATGTCAGTCGCTGCTTGCCTTGTTGACCTTCGAATTCAACTTTCTGCAATCAACCGATTAGAGAGTTCGATGAACGTTCCTATCGATTTCGCTTTGAGAGGGTACGCAGATTGGCACTGACGCCGATCCTTTGTGGGTCAACACGTCATTCCATCAGGTTTATCCGTTCGACGCCACAATAGCGGCTTCGAGTGGCAACGACGGCACCGCGGGTGCCCATGGCCTCTACCTCGATAGCTTATAACTCACCCTCCCCTCCTGCACCGTAATGTACTGCAGCTTCTTCAATTGCTCGATCAGCGAAGCCAGCTCCGATTCCTCGAGCTTCTTGGTAAAAAGTGTGTTGATCGTATTGATAAGCGTCTTGAGCTTGCGCGGTCGCGATTGTCCACGACCCTCCAGATTCTTGACGATGGCCGCGATCTTGTCGTCCTCACTTACACCCTTCGTCATCCTTAGCAATGGAATCTCAGCCAGATCTTTCTCCCGCTGAACGTTTATATTCCGGCCTCTCAGGTGCTGGATCAGCGTGTCGAAGCCGGTGTCCTTGCTAATGATGTGGAAGTGCCCATCGGGATCTTTGGACGCCAGCTCGCCAACATAGCAGGCAATGTGGAAGTCCAGTGCGTTGCGGCCATTGCCTGAAATCTTGATGTAGCGGGCGCCTTCACCGAGAAGCTGCGTGGCAGCGACCATGTCATACGGTAATTTGGTTTGGTTGGCGCCACAAAAGATGAACACTTTGAAGGGATGCTTCGACAGGATTTCCAGGTTCTTTGGCTGGACATTCTCGAAGTCGATCAGTACGTAGTTGGTGGCCAAGCCTGTCTCCCCAGCTCGATGGACTCGACAAAAAGTACCGCTATTTCGATCGACAAACCATGTCGAAAGTCTCGGTCGGAGTTGCAAGCCGTCCTTCGTCCCCAACCACCCTACCCCTCCCCAAACCCCACCAACACCGCCCCATAAACCCGCATCGCATCCCAAAGATTCTGCAGGCGAATATTCTCATTCTCCGCATGCTGGTTGTTGTCGTGGTTCGCGAGCGGCAGGATGACGATCGGTGCGGACAGCCGGCTGCCGAATTCGTGCAGCGGGAGACTGCCGCCCATCGACGGCGTCACGATGAGGTCCGGTGCAATGCGGCGCATGAGCTCGGTGAGCCTTGCAGCCATCGGATCGTCGAGCGGCGTGCGCAATGCCGGGTAGCCGGATCCCCAGTCGAGCATTGCCACCCGTTCATGCGCGCGGAGCGTAGCCGCCGATGGTTCTTCATGAACGACATGGAAGCCCTCCCCGGCCAGGTGCGATTCCAGCAGCTCGCGTACCCGCGCGAGCGTCTGGTCCGGGACGAGCCGGAGGTCGAGCGACGCCGTCGCGGACGAGACGATGATGTTACGGCCCTTCTCGCCGACACCGCCGGCGCTGATGCCGCGAACGTTGACCGCAGGCTCCGAGATCAGCGCCTCTATCCGCTCGCCGTCGCCCTCCGGGGTATGCACCGAAAGCTCGTCCTTCAGCGCTTCGGTGGTGTCGGGCATGTTCGCGATGGCGTCCCGCTCCAGTTCGCCAAGCGGCACGACATCGTCGTAGTAGTTGTCGATCAGGATGCGGCCGGTCTCGTCGCGCAGGCTGACGAGTAGTTGGGCGAGCTGCATGATCGGGTTCGGCGCCCAGTTGCCGTAGTGCCCGGAATGCAGCGGCCGCGTGGCGCCGTAGGTCGTGACGTCGACGGTGATGTCGCCGCGCACGCCGAAGACGAGCTGCGCGCGGCGGGAGGAATGCATCGGCCCGTCGCAGATCAGCAGGAGATCGGCATCGAACAGGTCCTTGTGTTCGTCGATGATCTTACCGACCGTCGGTGAGCCCCGCTCTTCCTCGCCGTCGAACAGGAGCTTCACGTTCACCGATAGTTCGATGTCGTTCGCGGCGAGTGCGTCCAGTGTGTGCACCAGTGCGACGATCGGCATCTTGTCGTCGCCGGCGGAGCGCGCGTACAGGCGCCACTCGGGATCGAAGGGCCCGTCGACTTTGGCTAGGTCGACGGGCTTGCCGCCGTCCGGGAGCGGTGCGTCCAGCAAGGTGGGCGAAAACGGCGGATACGCCCAGTCCTCCTCCTGCACGGGTTGGCCGTCGAAGTGCGCATATATAAGTATGGTCTCGGTAGCACCCGGCACGGACAGGTCGGCGTAGACGTAGGGTGCGCCGCCGGCGCTCAATCGCTGTGTGGTGAAGCCGCGTTGTTCGAGCATGCCGATGATGTGATCGGCGTTGCGCTCCATGTCCGGGAGGTTGGAGGCAACGTTGGGGATTGAGAGCAGGTCGACGAAGTCCTCGAGGATGGCGGCTTCGCGATCGGAGCGCCAGGTGTCGATTGCTGCCTGGACGGTGGCGATGTCGGTTTCTGCGATTGCGGTGGGCGCAAGGACGAGGGACAGCAGGGATGCGGCGACTGTGGCAGTCACCCTTGCTCGCAACTTTGCGTAAGGCGGGTTCATAGCGATTTCTCCCTCGGTCGGATAGCGAGTATATCGGT
>CAZSDL010000155.1:0-5911 GCA_964605635.1 uncultured Woeseiaceae bacterium | reverse complement strand
GCGAAGGGCTCGATCGTCGCTGCAGCATCGGGCCGCTCCACGGTAGTCTGGCAGGCGCCAAGCAACAGGCTGGGCAACAGGCTGGCTGTGAGCGCAAGAACCCCGGCGCGTGCGACGGCGGGCTGGTAGCGGTTATTGATGGGAGTGAGCATCATGGCCGTGCTGAATCGCTGTTGCAAAGGCTTGCGATAGTACACAACCTCGTTGCAGAACACTGGTTCGCCAGCTTTGCCGGGCCGCCGGCCACGTATTAAAGTATCCCCTCACCAGGCCGGGCGCGTGATACAGGCACCGCCGGCCGTTTGCAAAACGCTGGAGGTTGCATTGGAACTCGACCTGAATCGCGAAATCATCGCCGGCATCATCGACAAGGCTCATGAGTTCAACGAGCAGTCCGACGTGACCCCGCTCGAAGACGAGGAAGAACCGGACATCGGCGACGGGGACTTCAGCGAATTGATGACTACGAAGTACGGTACCGACGTCGTCTACCAGCAGCTCAAGGGCGTGATCGAGGACCTGGACCCGGATCAGCAAATGACGGTGGTCGCGCTGATGTGGGTCGGCCGCGGCGACTTCACAGTCGACGAATGGGACGAAGCCCTCGAACTCGCCGAGGAAAACTGGACCGACCATACGGCCGATTACCTGATTGGCACGCCCTTGCTAGCCGATTACCTGGGTGAGGCGCTCGAGCAATTCGATAACGCGACGCCCTGAAGGACGCGTTCGGACGGGAGTACACAGAGCGACCCGACTGCGGCGTGTCAGCCATGCCGTGCGGCCAGCAGCCGGCGCATCCAGTCGAGCAGCACGGTGGGCAGCAACTCGGGCCGCGAGAGCATTGCGTACTGGTTGGCGCCGAAGATGCGACAAACTTGCCGTTCCGCGCGAGGAAGACCTGCTGACTCTGAGTGCCGCGCTGACTTACGCGTTGCGAAGCGACTTGCTGTTATTGTTAGAGCTGCGTCAATCCGACAACGACTCGACGGACGCAACGTTCTCTTACGAGCGCGCACAAATCACACTCGGTGCGATGAAACTGTTTTGAAACGCCTCTAACCCGGCCTCCCGTCCGCTCGCGGCTGCAAAAGAATGGGCGTGTAAACAATCACGAACAACAGGAACGCGGCGCTCCACGCGATCGAGGAAAGCGTAACGATTGTCGTGTAGTTGATCGGCAGGAGCGACGGGCCGAAGACGCGAAGGATGCCGGCTGCGATCAGCAAGCCATAGGCCCAGGCGATAGCCGGGGCGATCTGCAGGGGGCGCCCGGTGTGGCCGAGCGCCGCTCGCGTCATCACGGCAAGCACCATCGTCGCGGCGGCGCCGCCGCCGAGCGCGTGCATCCAGTGCGCGGCAAAACCAAAACCGCCGAGCGCATGCAGCGACCGCAATGCAAGGCCTACCGGAATCCAGAAATACGCCGCATGCAGGACCCAGACGATGGGGTCCTTGAGTGTGTATGAGGTTTTCCAGCCGGCCATTCGCAGCGAGTGAGCGATCGCTGCGAACGCGGCTAGCGAACCGGCGACGCTCGCGGGCAACCGGAACAGGTCGGCCAGCACCAGCGCGGCCATGGCGGCGATTACCAGCCGGTCGACGATCGGCCATGTGCGCGGCGCGGCGTCGATGCCGCGCGCCCGGAGCGCATTGGCGGTGAACGCCGGCACGATGCGCCCGCCGATGACAGTGATGAGCAGCAGCACGACACCGAGCGTCGCGAGCAGTGCCTGGCGCGCGAGTACCGCATCTGCACTGAGGATCGCCCAGAGGAATGCCGCATCGAGACACCAGAGGGTCGTGAGGACGAGCAGTAGCGGCAGGTTGCGATTGAGTGAACGCAGTATGGGCGGGGCGATGAGCACCAGCAGCCCCGGAATAAATGCCAGTTCAACGACAATAAGGAGCGCCGCTGGAATGTGGCCGGCCATGGCGAACGCGAGCCGCCCGGCGAGCCAGATCACAGTCAGCACGATCAGCGGCAGCCCGGCGAACCCGCGACTGCCGGTCCAGCTCGGGACGGCCGTCAGCATGAAGCCCGCGATCGCGGCAGCAACAAAGCCGAACAACATCTCGTGACCGTGCCAGAGTTGCGGCGGCATGCCCGCAAGCGGTGACGCGCCGCTCCGGTAAATCCAAAGCCACAACGGGATGCTGAGCAACGCATACCAACCTGCGAGCAGGAAGAACGGCCGGAAACCGTAGTCGAACAGCGCCAGGGAGCTGGAACGCAGCACCCTGGCCTGGGTGTAAAGCCTGATCAACGCTCGACCAGCAGCGCTTGACATGGACAACTCCTCGAACACTCCTGGAGATGTTGCGGGACCGCCGGCGCAGGCGTCCTGATCCAGGTCAAGCGGGGGTCAGATTCTGAGCATATTGCGCGCGATGTCTTCGAGCTGCGCCTTGTCAAGAAGCGCGATCTCCCTGCGATCGACACGAATAAGGCCATCGTCCTGGAAGCGCTTCAGGATGCGGCTCACGGTCTCGGCAGCGAGCCGCAGGTAGTTGGCGATGTCGGTACGCGCCATAGTCAGGCGGAACCGGGTAGCCGATAAACCCCGTGCCGCGTAACGGCGAGACAGCACGATCAGGAATGCGGCGAGGCGTTCCTCGGCCGTGAAATCGCCGGCCAGGAAGTGCGCTTTGCCGATGTCTTCGCTCAGCAACCGGAAGAGGTGCTGCTGAAGCCCGGGCATGCGGGTCGCCAGTGTCGCCATTTTCGGAAATGAAAACCGGCAGAGCAGCACAGTCTCCAGCGCGACTGCGTTGCACGGATACTTTGAACTGGAAATCGCATTGAGGCCGATGACCTCGCCGGGAAGGAAAAATCCCAGTACCTGCTCGCGACCCTCGAGGTCGGTGACGTAAGTCTTTACCGTGCCGGCACGAATGGCGGCAATCGCGTTGAACTCATCGCCCTCGCGGAACATGTGCTCGCCTTCCTGGAACGGCGGCGTGTGTTCCACCAGGACGTGCAGATCGCGCAACCGCGATTTGTCGTAACCGCGCTCCAGGCAGGCGGCGGAAAACGCGCAGGTGCTGCAAAAGTGCAGTTCGTCGCCGTCGTTGGCCAGCAGGGAGGGCTTGTGCACCGGGGTTTCAGCTATTGGACGAAACACATCGCGATTATACGCAACAGTCTTCGGCCCGGTGATGGCGCCGCGACGCATTGTGGCCCAAAACGCTCGATACCTGAGTAATCGACGACCACGACTTCCTCCTTGCGGCCCAATCGCATGTCCAGCGTGACTACCGCGAGTTCGATATCCACGGATCGGGCACAATTGGACACACGACGGGCACGATCCACCTGCACGTCGATGACGCCGATGCCGTGATCGGGCGCGCGCGAGGCGTCGAGGCCGTTGGCAACCGATTCGCCTAGCTGCCGTCGTACCTCGGTAAGCAATGCCTGCAATCGGCGAAGGTAAGCCGCATCTTTTTGCACCGCGCCGTGCCCCGGCACGAGAATGTCGAAGTCGAGGTCGGCGAGGAGCTCGAGTGTACCCAGTCCAAGATCACCGTCCCTATTTTTGGAGCCCTGATTTCAGGAGCGAGCGAGGAACCGGTCCAGGCTGTTTGCGAACTCCTGGCGATCGCGTTGGCTGATCGCCGGCGGGCCACCGGTGTTGACGCCGCTGGCACGCATGGTGTCCATGAAATCGCGCATGTTCAGTCGCGCTTTAATGTTGTCTTTGGAATAAAGCTCACCGCGGGGATTGAGCGCGTGGCCGCCTTTCTCGATCACTTCGTCCGCCAGCGGGATATCGGCCGTGATAACGAGATCACCGGGCGTAAGCCGTTTGACGATTTCGTTGTCTGCAACATCAAAGCCGGACGCGACCTGGATCGTGCGAATAAACTCCGACACCGGTACCTGGACAGGCTGGTTCGCAACAAGCGTGAGCGATGTGCCGGTACGTTTCGCGGCGCGATAAAGAATTTCCTTGATCACGACAGGACAGGCGTCGGCGTCTACCCAGATTTTCATTTCAGTTGTCGGTCCTTGCCAGTCGCCGCATTCATCGAATGAGCAGACCGATGATAGTGCCTCATCCGCACAGCAAGTACCCGACAGGCGACACTTGATTTATTTCCTGCAAACCCCAATCCTCGTAATTCCCATCCGCCTGAACGACTGGATCTTGCCGTTTGACGCGCCACAGCCCCACCACTGACGATGAACGGCCTGACGTCAACGACGACTCCGTAGTTCCACTCGAGCGCGCACCCGATGCGCGCGGCGATTTTACCGTCGTTCGGGAGCTAATCCCCTACCTGCGACCGTATATCGGCCGAATTACGCTCGCCCTGCTCCTTATCGTCGCCGCCAAGCTCGCCAACCTGGTGGTACCCTTCGTGTTGAAGGCCATCGTCGATCAACTCAACGTCGAACCGAGTCTGCTGGTGTTGCCGGTGGCGTTGTTGCTGGCCTACGGTGCGGCTCGCATCAGTGTCACGCTGTTCACCGAGTTGCGGCAAGTTGTTTTCGCGCGCGTAATGGCGCGAGCATCGCGCGAAATCACGCTCAAGGTTTTCCGGCACCTGCACGGGCTGAGTTTGCGATTTCACCTGGGACGTCGCACTGGAGGCGTCGCGCGCGATGTCGAACGCGGCGGCAGCGCGATTTCAGAGTTGCTTGACTGGACGCTCTACACGATTTTCCCCACTGCACTCGAAGTGCTGCTTGTCACCATCGTGCTGGTGTGGGCTTATGACTGGGGTTTCGCATTTATCACGCTCGCCACGCTGGCGGGCTACACCATCTGGACATTTTCCGTCACTGAATGGCGTACGCGTTTCTATCGTGCCGCGGTAGAAGCCGATACGCGCGCAAATGAACGCGCGGTGGATTCGCTACTCAATTACGAAACGGTCAAGTACTTCAACAACGAGGCGCACGAGGCAACTCGCTACGACGAGAACCTGCGGCATCTCGAGAACGCGACCGTAAAGTCACAAACGTCACTTGCTGTTTTAAATCTCGGCCAGACCATCTTCATCGCACTCGGCGTCACAGCGATGATGTGGCGCGCGGCGGCCGGCGTCACGGCGGGGACACTCACGATTGGTGACCTCGTGCTGGTCAACGCGTACCTGTTGCAGTTGTCCGCACCGCTGTTCCTGCTAGGTATGGTGTATCGCGAAGTAAAACAGGCACTCACTAACATGGAGCGACTGTTCGGCCTCCTCGATGTACAACAGGACGTGCAGGACCGTGGCGCGTCTGTGGAGCTTGACGTTACTCGCCCGACGGTGCGCTTTGAGAATGTGCACTTCGGTTACGACGAACGACGCAAGATTCTGCACGGCGTCGACTTCGAAATTCCCGCCGGTGGAACCGTTGCGGTTGTCGGGCACTCCGGCTCCGGAAAATCGACACTCACCCGCCTGCTGTACCGTTTTTACGATGTCGATGACGGTCAGGTCACGATCGACGGTCGCGATATTCGCGACTACACACAGTCCTCGCTGCGGTCTGCCATCGCCATTGTGCCGCAGGATACGGTGCTGTTTAACGACACCATCTATTACAACATTCGTTATGGACGAACGAGCGCGGATCGCGAGGAAGTCGAGCGAGCCGCCCGTGCAGCACATATCCACGACTTCGTCACGGCGATGCCGGACGGATACGAGACGGAAGTCGGCGAACGGGGGCTGAAGCTGTCCGGCGGCGAGAAGCAACGCGTAGCGATCGCGCGCGCATTACTGAAGAACCCGGCCATTCTGATCTTCGACGAGGCGACATCCGCGCTTGATTCGCAGTCAGAGAAATCGATCCAGGCGGAGCTCGACCGCATCCAGGTTGGGCGAACGACGCTGATTATTGCGCATCGCCTCTCGACGGTTATGAATGCCGACCAGATCCTGGTGATGGACGCCGGACATATCGTCGAACGCG
>CAZSDL010000154.1:0-5914 GCA_964605635.1 uncultured Woeseiaceae bacterium | reverse complement strand
CATTGTTCTGCTCCAGTCGTAGGACTCCCATAGTGAGAATCGAAAACGGAGCGGAAAAAACTTCAGCAGGCGGGAAACAACCTCCGAAACCCGGGCATGAGGAATCATTCCCGGCGCAGCTGCGCGCGGCTATACTCGAACGACAGAAGAGCGGACGAATCCTGTAATGCGCACCGCTCCCGGCCTGACGGGAAGACCCACCGATGGAAAGCGCGCCCGTTACCCAGTTGTTGGCTGCGCACCGGGCTGGGGACGGCCAGGCGCTGGACCAGGCATTTTCGTTTGTTTATGACGACCTCCGGCGTGCGGCCAGTGCCCAGTTGAGGCGCGGCTCGTCACCGACGCTTAATACGACCAGCCTCGTCAACGAGGCATACCTGCGGCTTGTGGACGGCAAACAGGCGGCGCCAACGGACCGGGCTCACTTTCTGGCACTCGCCGCCCGCGCCATGCGATACATCATTATTGACTATGCACGCCAACGCGGCGCCGCGAAACGCGGCGGGTCAGCGCAACATGTCCAGCTGGACGACAACGAAATAGCCGTCGACGACCAGGTGCAGCAGTTGCTCGCGCTGGACGATGCGTTGCAGGCGCTGACCCGGCTGGACGAACGCCTGGTGCGCATCGTCGAGTGCCGGTTCTTCACCGGAATGACCGAGGAGGAGACGGCCGAAGCGCTAAAGATTTCCCTCAGCACCGTGCAACGCGACTGGAAGCGCGCGAAAGCCTGGCTTAAAGAGGAAATGCGTAACCCCACGACGTAAACGCGGCCTCGTTCGCGATATACGTTATGGGCAGGGAGTATTGCGGAGGATCCATGGCGGAGTTCGCCCGGACTGAACTGGATTCGGTGCTCAGGCGCGCGCTTGAGCTTTCCGCTGGCGAGCGTCAGGAATTCCTCGATGATACCTGCGACCCCGGTTCGGACTTGCGCCAGGCTGTCGAGCGCATGCTCGAGGACTGCGAGGCCGATGACCTTTCGCTGCAGCCGGGTGGCGGCGCTTCCGGGCCGCTCTGGGAGGCGCTGGCTCGCGACTACACGCCAGCGGCGTTTGCTTTCGAGCCAGGCGAGCGTGTGGGTCCTTACCGGGTCGTGCGCAGACTCGGGCGTGGTGGCATGGCGACGGTTTATCTGGCGGAACGTGCGGACGGCCATTTCGAGCAAGCCGTCGCGCTCAAGGTGCTCGACATGTCGCATAACCACGATGCGCTCGCTGAGCGCTTCGCGCAGGAGCGCCGGATCCTCGCACGCCTCGAGCATCCGAACATCGCACGGCTCATAGACGGCGGTGCGACTCGCACGGGACAGCCATGGTTCGCGATGGAGGTGGTCCATGGTGAGCCCATCGACCTGTACTGCGATCGCCTCCGACTGTCGATCGATGAACGGTTGAAACTTTTCATCCAGGTCGCTCGCGCCGTGCAACATGCCCACCAGAGGCTCATCGTGCATCGGGATCTGAAGCCCTCCAACATCCTGGTTTCGGCCGATGGAAAGCTGAAACTGCTCGACTTCGGAATCGCGAAGCTCCTCGACGCAGCAAGTCTGCAGGATGGTGCGGCCCTGACCCGCGCGGAACTTCACCCCATGACGCCGAAGTACGCTTCGCCCGAGCAGATTCGAGGCGAAGTGCTGAGCGTGGCATCGGACATATACCAGCTCGGTTTCCTGCTTTATGAACTGTTGACCGGAAACCAGCCGTACAGCGTGGATCCGCGCAGCGCACCGGCGATGGCACGCGCCATTTGCGACGAAGAACCCGCGCGGCCCAGTTTCGGCATCTCCCGTCAGGCCGATGACATGCCAGGGGTGGACCAGGAGGCCGCGGCAGCCACGAGAGCGACCACCGTCGGCCGTCTCAGGCGCCAGCTTCGGGGAGACCTCGACAATATCGTGCTGATGGCGCTGCGCAAACAACCCGAGCGCCGCTATGCTTCGGCAAATCAGCTTGCGGAGGACCTTGTCCGGTTTCTGAGCCACCAGCCGGTCGTTGCGCGTCCCGATACCGTCCGCTATCGCCTTGCGAAATTTACCCGACGCAATCGAGTTGCCGTGTCGGCAGCGGCGCTGCTCGTTGTCGCTTCGGCGGTGTTCGCGTTCCGCCTGGTTGACGAGCGCAACAACGCGCGGGCGGCGGCGCTGAAAGCCAACCAGGTGTCCGATTTCATGGTCGATCTGTTCGAGGCGGCCGATCCGCGGCAGATCGTGCGTGAACAACTCACTGCCCGTGAGCTGCTCGACCAGGGTGCCGCGAGGATCAGGACGGAGCTCGTCGACCAGGAGGACGTGCAAGCTCACCTGATGCAGACCATCGGGCGTGTCTATACCGCACTGGGTTTGTATGAAGAAGCCGAAGCTCTGCTGGTGTCCGCGGTGGAAAAGAACCTTGCCCTGTTCGGCGCCGATCATCTGGACACTGCCCATGCCCGGCAGCTCCTGGGTTTTCTCTACTATTACCGTGGCGACGACGCGGCCGCACGACCGCTGCTGGAGCAGGCACTGGCAACCAAGGAAAAGCTTCTGGGAGCCGAGCACGTCGAACTGGTCAGTTTGCTGGGACGGCTGTTCATGCTGCACGGCCGGCAGAACGACCTGGAGACGGCCGAGCGGCTGTTCGAGCGCAGCCTGCGGCTCGCGGAGCAGGGGCACGGGCCCGAAGACGCTACTGTGGCGACCCAGGTCAACAATTTCGCGCTGTTGATCCGCTTGAGTGAACCCGAGCGGGCGAAGCGCTTGTTCGAACGTTCCGTACAGATATACGAGAAAGCCCTGGGGGCGGATCACCTGCGCGTCGCCATGGGCCTGGCAAATATTGCAGAGTTGCGGCGCATGAGCGGAGATACAAACGGCCTCGAGGCTCTTTATCGGCGCATCGGCACCATCCTGGAAGATAAAGTGCCGGGCAGTATCGAGCTTGCTGCCGGGCATATAGAGTATGGGCTCTTCCTGAAAGACATGGACCGTGACGAGGAAGCCCGCATCCTTAATGAGAGAGCGGCTGCCATCTACAAGAGCAGCGGGCACCCGCACATCGCCTATCCGCTCGGGTTCCTTGCCGAACTCCACACAAAGGTGGGGGAGTTCGAACAGGCACGCGAGCTGCACGCGGAAGCGATCAGCGTAAGAGAGACCCACTACGGGCCGGATCATCCACTGGTTGCAACCTCGCTCAAACTGCTGGCTGATACCCACTTGAGCGCCGGCGAGCTGCCGGCGGCGGCGGACGCGATTGCCCGTGCACTGGAGATATGCGAGAAGTCCCTGGCCCGCAACCACACCCTGACCGCGGGCGCCTGGCTCACGCAGGGTGCGGTGTGGACGAGCATGGGACGGCACGCGGATGCAGAAGCCGCGTATCGGGCCGGCCTTGCGGCATACGCAGACGGCCGGCCTGACGATTATCCCAACGTCGTGGAAGCGCGGGGTCTGCTCGGCGAATCGCTTGTGCGACTGGGACAGTTTGCCGAAGCCGAGAACCTTCTGCTGGCCAACTACGACATATCGCAGGCGAATGCCGGAACCGATCGCCTCGACTACGTGCAGGCGTCAGAGCGGCTGGTCAGGCTCTACGAGGCCTGGAACCAACCGATCAAAGCTCTGCGGTATCGTCTCGCTCCGACAGAGGAACGCACCGGGGCGTTGAATGCCGATCCATAATTGCACGAGTGTCGCCGACGTTTCCCAATCACTCCTGGTTCCGCCCATCTAACCCTTTTTCGCCGAACCTACACAAATAGAAACAAGAGTGGAGGGATGACAGCATGAAGAAGCTACTCCTGGTGTTAACGATTGCCAGTGCGCCTTTGGTTCAGGCGGCGAACCTTCCTACCGGCTGGTATCCGATCGGCAATCAGTCCGTACAGCGGTACACGGTTGAGGTTCAACCGAACGGCGGGTACAGCGGTGCCGGGCTCAAGGTCGAATCGAAGGGCGACGTCACCGGCAACTTCGGCGGCGTAGGCCAGTCGATCAGCGCCGCAAAATACGTTGGAAAAACCGTCCGGCTTACCGGATATCTCAAAACGAGTGAGGTAGCGGATGGTTATGCAGGCTTGTGGTTCCGTGTTGATAAGGAAAATGGCGTGCATCAACTGGACAACATGAGCGCCCGTGGCGTAACGGGGACAACAGATTGGCAGCAGTACGAAGCCGTTTTGCGTGTCGATCAGGACGCAATTCGCATCGTTTTCGGCGCCCTGCTGACAGGCACGGGGATCATGTATGCGGATGAGTTTGCGCTTGAGGTTGTACCGGATTCCACTCCGACGACGCTCAACCATTCCCTACCGGATGAACCTGTGAACCTCAGTTTCTAGGTAATTCGCCGGCCCTTGGCCCGTGCTTGATGAACGGAAACTGGTCGCACAGGCCGTCGCGGGCAATGGCCGCGCGTTCGAGAGACTCATCAGGCAGTGTCAGGATGACGTATACCGCTTTCTGTTCCGCATGACAGGAGCCGATTACGATTTGACAGCCGACTTGCTCCAGGAAACCTGCATAGCTGCATTGGAAGCGATCAGCGAATTCCGTGGTGAATCGCGATTCCGCACATGGATGTTCGGGATAGCGACCAATATCTATCGCCAGAGCTTACGCAGAAAGACGGTGAGCGACCGACAGCATCAGGTTCTGTGCGGACTTCGCAACGAGAATCACATCGACAAAGAAGTCGAATCGGGTGGCCGTGAGAAAGCGATACAGACTGCGTTTCGTGCGCTTGCACAAGGGCAGCGAGAAGCATTATATCTTCGCGAAATTCTAGGCTGTTCCTGCGCCGAAACAGCCGTTATTCTCGGTATCTCCGAGAGTTCGGTTAAGAACAGGGTCTATCACGGCAAAATCCGACTTCGACAGATTTTAGAATCGATGGAGAATCAAGGCCACCCGAGGTATGTACCCGATGTATGTTGATGAGGCGGAAGAAGATCGTCGTTGGCAGCGAATCGCTACACAGTGGCGGGCTGACGAGAGCAGTATCAGGGCGCCGAAGAATACTGTAAAACTTGCGCTTCAGGCTGCCGCACTCCGACGGGAGTCCGCGTCAGCCGCGGGACCCCTGCGGATGCGCGTCGCGGCAGTAGCGTTACTTGCAGTCGGGATCGGCGTGTGGTTATTGCCGGGATCCGACCGGATACCAGAGAAAGCGGCTCCTGCATTGGAAGCGCATCCGACATTTTCTGACCCATGGCAAGACGAGCCCTGCAGCCTTTATTCGAGTTGCGTCGACGCCTACGCGGAATTGGCTTATCTTGAGCTGCCAAACTCGCGCGGTTCCTGACCCCTCGATTCAGAAGAGGTATCGCCGGTTGGTCTATAAAACAGCTGTAGAATAGCTGTGTGCTCGACCTGCAACTACAATGCAGGTATTGCAATCGCAAGGACAACTTTCGTTCGTTCACTCCATCGAGTTGCTAATCATGAAGAACGCTATCAGGAAAGTGGCTGTTGTCATCGGGGCAACGTCAGTATTTCTTGCAGGCAGCACGCTGGCGGAAGACGGTCCGGGCGTGACCCGCGATCAGGTTGCCACCTGGCTCGAAGGTTATGAGGAAGCCTGGGAAACCCTTGACGCCAGCAAGGCCGCCGCACTGTTCACCGAAGACGCTACTTACCGGGACAACCCCTACGCCGATCCCTATCAGGGCCGCGAGGGAATCCACCAATACTGGACGACGGTCACCAGCGATCAGCAGGATGTCGATTTCAACTTCGAAGTGCTTTCCGCATCGGGGAATACCGGCATCGCTCACTGGCGTTCGGAATTCACGCAAAAATCCACCGGCTCAGGCATCGTCCTCGACGGGATTTTTGTCCTGGAGTTTACGCCGGAAGGGCTGTGCCAAACCCTGGAGGAGTGGTGGCATATTCAGGTGAACCCTGCCGAAGAGTGACAGTGCCTGGCCGGTATAC
>CAZSDL010000153.1:0-5964 GCA_964605635.1 uncultured Woeseiaceae bacterium | reverse complement strand
GCGAAAAGTGTTCCCAGAAATTGGTGACACAGAATGCGCCGTACGCGCCGGCGAAAGCCTTCTTCAGGCTTGTGACGTCGTCGAGATCCGCTTCAATAACCTGCGCACCGGCCTTGCCGAGTTTGACTGCTTTGGGGGACTTTGCATTGCGAGTAATTGCACGCACGGTAAATGGCGAGTGACCGTCATTCAGGATCGCTCGGACAAGGCCACCGCCCTGCGCGCCGGTGGCGCCCACGACGGCAATAGTTTTTTCATTCCGCATCGGCGGTTCCTTCTCATGCGATTTCCGCTTGCAGGTCGCGAAGCGGACGAATTTCTATGCTACCAAATCGAGCCGGCGGAATCTTTGCCGCCGCACGCATGGCATCGTTCAGGTCGCGTGCCTCCATGAGATAGAAGCCGGCCAGTTGTTCCTTGGTTTCGGCAAAGGGTCCATCAGTCGAGGATACCTTGCCCTCGCGAACTCGAACGGTGGTTGCCGTTTCAACAGGCAGCAGCGCTTCGCCAGAGATCATGTGGCCGCTGCTGCGCAGACTTTCGCCGCATGCCAGGCATTCCCCAACAAGCGATTTCCATTCGCTTGCCGTCATCGCATCCGCGATGTCTTCGTTGTAGTACACAAGGCACAGGTATTTCATGGTTTGCTCCCGAGGGTGATAAAAGAGGTGAACAGGTTAATCAGCCAGCTCATCCAGCCGCTTTTCCAGAAACCGGCGCTCCGGCTCGAGTTGCGTCAATTCCAGCGCTCGTGTGTAGGCGCTTCTTGCTTCGCTGTTGCGACCGAGGCGCCGGTTCAGATCGGCCCTGGCCGAATGAGCCAGGTGATATTCCGTCAGCTCGCCGCGCGCAAGAAGGGCATCAATGAGCTTGAGTCCGGCCTCAGGCCCGTCCCGCAACGCGACGGCAACAGCGCGATTGAGTTCGATCACCGGCGATGGCTCTGCCATCAGCAGCACATCGTACAAACCGACGATCTCTGGCCAGTCGGTCGACGCAGCGTCCGGCGCCTCGGCATGGACCGCAGCGATAGCGGCCTGCAGGGTATAAGGTCCGAAGCTCCGCGAGGTCAGTGCACTTCTAACCAAAGCAGAACCTTCCGCGATCATCTGCCGATCCCAGCGCGAACGATCCTGTACGTCCAGCAACACAAGCTCTCCGGCAGGCGTCGTGCGCGCCGCGCGCCGTGATTCGTGCAGCAGCATTAAAGCCATCAAACCCATCGCTTCTGCTTCGGGCAGCAGTTCGACCAGCAGGCGTCCCAGCCTGATGGCCTCGGCAGACAGGTCATGCCGCGTAAGCGATTCCCCTGACGACGCGGCGTAGCCCTCGTTAAATACCAGGTAGATGACGTGCAGAACGCTGTCCAGCCGCTCCGGTAACGCATCACGCGGCGGTACCTCGTACGGAATGCCCGCCATGCGTATCTTGTTCTTGGCGCGGACGATGCGCTGCGCCAATGTGGCTGGAGCGATCAGGAATGCGCGTGCAATCTCCTCCGTTGTCAGGCCGCACACTTCTCGCAGGGTCATCGCGACCTGGGCATCGGCAGGAAGCGCCGGATGGCAACAGGTAAACATGAGGCGCAGGCGATCGTCTTCCAGTTCGTCTTCAGCGAGCGTCGCCGGATCCGCTACCTCGGCGTGCAGGCGCTCGGCTATCTCGGCCTGGGACGCATTGAAACGGGCACGTCGTCGCAGGCTGTCGATGGCCTTGAAACGCCCGGCCGACACCAGCCACGCGCGGGGACTTCCCGGAATACCCTCTTTCGGCCACTGCTCGACCGCAGCGCGAAAAGCATCGTGTAACGCTTCTTCGGCAAGGTCAAAGTCGCCAAGGAGGCGAATCAGTGTCGCGAGCACGCGGCGCGATTCGCGGCGATACAGTGCGTCGACGGTCTCTCGCACGTTAGGTTCGGGCTGCGCCATCAATAGCTCCGCTGTTTGGAAATAGTCGCTCGAGTTCTGTCGGAATCGACAGGGCTCCAGCCCTCGCCGTTCCATACAGTAACCGGGCGATCTGCGTATATAAAGTCTGTGCATCGAGAACACGTAATTTGCTCTCGGTTCCTGCTTTCATTCGCAAGCACTAGGGACTTAAGCGTTTCGGACACCCTTCCGATGTCATCTCAATCTAACCGCGCGGAGACCGACATAGTGACCTGTCGTCCAATAGGATGCTGCCCAGATGTGAGACCAGTTACCTCAGACTTTGGAGAAAGTGATGAAACGTCGTATTTCAATAGCGCTCGGCAGTGCAGCGGTGTTTGCCATGCCCCTACCCGGTTCCGCGCAGGAAGCAAGCGAGCCGGAAGTCACTACAATCGATGAGATCGTGGTGGCCGTAACCGGCGCGCGCCGACGCGAGGAAGAGGCGCAGGATGTCCCGATTCCGATCTCGATCGTCGACGGCCAGCTCATCACGGACGTCGGCGCCTTTAATGTCAACCGCGTGAAAGAATTGTTGCCGACCGTACAGTTCTATTCGTCGAACCCGCGCAACACCGGGGTCAACATACGCGGCATTGGCTCGCCATTCGGCCTGACCAACGACGGCATTGAGCCCGGAGTTGGCTTTTATGTGGATGGCGTCCTCTACGCGCGTCCAGCGGCAACGACGCTCGACTTTATCGACGTTGAGCGCATCGAGGTATTGCGTGGCCCACAAGGCACCCTGTTCGGGAAGAATACAACCGCAGGTGCGATTCTCGTGACGACGCGCAAGCCGAGCTTCACTCCGGCGTTAAACTTCGAGATCGGCTACGGCGACAACAACTTCCAGCAGGCGAAAGCCTCTGTCACGGGTCCACTCGGCGACAGCGGCAAAGTCGCGGGGCGCCTGTCCTTCTCGGGCACACGGCGTGACGGCGATGTCTACAACGTCACTACGGGCCAACATGTCAACAACATCGATAATGCCGGTCTGCGTGGCCAGTTATTGATCCGGCCGACCGACAGTACGGACATTACGATCTCCGCCGACTACACCAGGCAACGCCCGGACGGCTTCGCACAGACGTTCGCCGGCGTCGTGCCGACGCAGCGCTCGGAGTACCGGCAGTTCGAGGCGATCATCGATCACTTCGGCTACGAGCCGGTCAGTCGCAATCCGTTTGATCGGGTGATCGATCACGACACACCGTGGAAGTCGGGCAACGACATCGGCGGCGTCGCGGTCAACGTCGATACCGACGTCGGCCCCGGCACGTTGACGTCGACGACGGCCTGGCGCTTCTGGGACTGGGACCCGTCGAACGACCGGGATTTCCTGGCGCTACCGGTTACGACATTGTCGCAGGCTCCGTCGAAGCATGACCAGTGGACGCAGGAGATCCGCTGGGTTGGTGACATCACATCGAACGTTAACGGCGTGGTCGGCTTGTACGGGTTTGGTCAAAAGCTCAATAGCAACCCTGTTCATACAGAGGCGACCGGCGCAGCGCTCTACCGCTTCCTATGGACCGCCCCGAATACCCCCGAGGGTGCGACGCCGGAAGCCTATGACGGGCAGCGGCGAGAAATCACCTCCGAGCTCAACACCGTCAGTGCCGCACTATTCGGCCAGCTTGACTGGGCAATCACCGACAAACTGCACCTGTTGCCCGGACTCCGACTAAATTACGACCAGAAGGATGTTGACTATGTCCAGCGCGCAATAAATGTCCCGGACCCGCGCCCGCCCGGTGCTTATGGTGAAAGCGAGTTCACCGTCGATGTCGACGACACTAACGTGTCCGGTCAGCTCACTCTCGCGTATCACGCGACGGACTCGGTCAATGCTTTTGCGACGTACTCGACCGGCTTTAAGTCCGTCGGCGTCAACCTCGGCGGCCTGCCATTGACCGCTGCCGAGCTTCAGGATCCCGTGCTCGTGCAGCAGATTGCCAGGGTGCGGCCGGAAGATGTCCGCCACATCGAGCTTGGTGTGAAAATCAGCCCGACACGCACGTCTACCGCGAATTTCACGCTGTTTCAAACGAGCATCGAGGACTTCCAGACAGTCGTCTTCGGCAATGCCTTTGCCAACCCGCGGGGGTACCTGGCGAATGCCGAGGAAGTACGCGTGCGCGGCTTCGAGTTCGACGGCAACGCCAGTATCGGCGATGCGTTCGCTTTGCGCGGTTCACTCGTCTATGCAGACGGCAAATACATCTCGTTCGAGAACGCACCGCCGCCGCTTGAGGGCACCGGTGGCCCCCCGGTAGTCGACGCAACGGGCGGCCGGCTGCCAGGGCTATCAAAATGGGCGGGGTCCCTGGGTGGCGAGTACCGCACGCAGCTCAGCCTTCTCGGAAAGCCCGGTGAGTTGTTTACCGGCCTGGACCTTTACTATCGGGACGACTTTTCCTCCAGTCCGACGCCTTCGCGCTACCTCAACGTTGACGGCTACGCTTTGCTCAACCTGCGCGTCGGCTTCCGCTCCAACGACAACTGGTCGGTGCAGCTGTGGTCGCGTAACGCGCTTGATGAAGAATACTTCGAACAGCTGCTGGCGGCTCCGGGCGGCAACGGTGCCGGGCACTACGGCGCGGTGCTCGGCGATGCCCGAACCTTCGGCGTCACCTTCAAGCTGGAACTTTAGTGCTGACGTGGTAGTTATTGTCAGAGTTACCTATAATTCTTGACATCAGGAGTTTCTTTATTTTTATAGATCTTTACCCTTGGCACGAAAACCGACCTTTTGTTTGTTCCTTTTGTTTGTTACGAGCGCAGGCACAGTGTGGAGTACAGAAAACGCTGCCGTAGCGGCCTCAGGAACCAGCGGCTTCTCGCTGCAGTCAGGCGACGGTCAGTATCAGTTGCAGATTCGCGGTTTGCTGCATGTTGATGGCCGATATTTTCCAGGAGACGGCGCGCCGGAGGCCGACAATGAATTCCTCCTGCGACGCGCACGCTTGAGCTTCGACGGAAAATTCGGCAAGCGAATCGCCGTTCTCCTGCGGCCGGAATCCAGCAACGGCGTGACCCAGGTAATCGACGCCTATATTGACGCAAAGATCCGCGATAACGTTTCTTTGCGAGCAGGTAAGTTCAAACCACCGGTCGGTCTTGAGCGCCTGCAGGCCGCCACCGATCTGCGCATGATCGAACGCTCGCTGGTCACCGAACTCGTGCCGACCAGGGACATCGGACTTCAGCTTTCCGGAACCGCAAGTCGCATTTCATGGGCTGTGGGTATCTTTAACGGAGTTGCGGATGGACGCAGCGGTGATTTGGGTGACGATGGCAAGCTGGAAGTAGCCGCACGCCTTTTCGCCGAGCCGTTTGTGCGTCGCAATTCCGGGGACTCTGTGTTCGGCTTCGGAGTTGGCGCGAGTACCGGAAGTCGTGCGGGCTCTCCTTCCACGCCTTTGTTTAGCAGTTACCGTTCAGCAGGACAGAACGCGATTTTCTTTTATCGCGGCGGCACGGATGCCACATTCGCTGATGGCGAGCGCTGGCGTATTTCGCCGCAGGCTTACTGGTACCGAGGACCATTTGGAGTTCTCGGTGAATGGGCCCGTGTCGGACATGCCGTTCGCCGCGCACTCGTCGATCGGTCGGATGATCTGGTGCACGACGCCTGGCAGATCAGCGGCGAATGGAATATCACGGGCGAACACACGGGTTATCGCGGCGCTCCCGCGCCTGGCACCATTCAACTGGTTGCCCGAATTGAATGTTTGACCATCGACGACTCAGCGTTTGCCGCCGGAGCCGATTCGTTTGCCGACCCTGCTGCTGCGGTGTCGGAGGCCCGGTCCATGGGCCTCGGCATAAACTGGTTCGTATGGCCCGGACTCAAGACCTCGCTGGTCTACCGGCATACCGATTTTACTGGCGGGGCATTGGCAGGAAATCGGCCCGATGAGCAACTTGTAAGCGCGCGAATGCAATTCGCATTTTGAGAGTACGCCACCTTTGAAGTGCGAAACTGGATTAAAGGTCGTACATGATCGGCAGCACAGTTGAGAAGCCGATCCAC
>CAZSDL010000152.1:0-5990 GCA_964605635.1 uncultured Woeseiaceae bacterium | reverse complement strand
CCAGGCAACCGACAATGCATGACCTTCTGCAGCATACCGCGGGCTTTACCTACGGATGGTTCGGCGACACCTACGTCGACAAGGAATACGGGCGGGTCGAAGTACTTGATCCAGAAAGTTCATTGCAGGACATGATCGACAAGCTCGCCGACATTCCCTTGCTGTATCAGCCCGGCACTCGTTGGCAGTACAGCGTGTCGGTCGACATCCAGGGTTACCTGGTAGAAAAGCTGTCCGGGCAGGATCTCGAACCTTTCCTGCAGGAGCGAATCTTCGAACCGCTCGGCATGGATGAGACCACGGGCTGGCTGGATGAACGAGAAGGGGCGCTTCTAGCCAAAGTTCACACACACGATGATAGCGGCAACCTTATTGTCGACACGGGCTTCTGGTCCGGCGACTACTACAGCCCGCCGGGCCTGTTTATGGGCGGCGCGCAACTTATCTCGACCACGGAAGACTTCTGGCGCTTCGCCCAGATGCTGCTGAACGGCGGCGCTTTTAACGGCACACGCCTGCTCTCCCCGTTGACAGTGGAGCTGATGACCTCCAATCGCCTGCCCGAATCTGTACCCGGGCGCCGCATCGAACCGGGCGTCGGCTTCGGCATCGATCTGGGCGTGGTCACGGACGCCACGCTGCAAATGGCACCTTCAAGCAATGGCGAATTCTCCTGGAGCGGTGCAGTGACGACACTGTTCTGGGTCGATCCACAACAAGAACTCATCGTGATTTTGTTCACGCAGTACGCGCCCTGGGATGTGCCTCGTTACAGAGACCTTATGCACCGCATGGTTCGATCGGCAATCGTTGACTGATTGAAATCGACACCCCGCCGGGCTGGGCGAACCGCCGGTGCCACCACTGGCGCCCGCGAACACTAACGCCACTTTTGCTGCGACAGGCAGGCGCATTCGTCACCTGCCGATCGGCGCCCGGTTGCGCAGCAACGCCTGGCGGACTGTTCCCGACGGCAATCTCCCCTTCCAAGGCCCGATAATCCCGCGTAAGAACCGAATGGGGTTCTATTAAGGTATTCTCTTGTATGCCGGATGCAAAACACATGGCGAGGCAAACTTAGGGTGGCCAGTGCCGGAACGTTGCGATAAGGTTTTGCAATTACCTCGAATCACGCCGGGAACGAGAATGAAAAAAAGCGTGTGTGACATGTTGCTTTCACCTGCTGCCTTACAGGCAGCGGTCGCCGTCGGAATCCTGGCGTGCAGTCCCACTGCAAGTCTGGCCGATGAGATCACCGCATTCACAGGCGCCACTATCCTGCCAATCAGTTCATCACCTATCGAGATCGGCACGCTTGTCGTGCAGGGCACTACCATTCTTGCGGTCGGCCCGGCTGCCACCGTGAGGATTCCAGCGAACGCCGCAACCATCGATGTCTCCGGCTTGATAATCATCCCCGGTCTGGTCGATACCCACAGCCACATCGGCGAGGTTGCCGGGGGTGATCGTTCGGCACCGATACAACCGGAAGCACGTGCGTTGGACGCTATCGATATTCGCGACGCGGGCTTCGCGCGCGCCCGGTCGGGTGGCATCACGACCGCAAACCTGATGGCGGGATCCGGACTCCTGTTGAGCGGCCAGACAATTTACGTGAAGTTACGTGACGGCAATTCGATCGAAGATCTCGCGTACCGAACAGACCGCAACACCATCGCCGGCGGCATCAAGATGGCGAATGGCACCAACTCACGCCGGGATCCTCCGTTTCCCGGTACTCGCGCAAAATCAGCCGCGCTTGTGCGCCAGCAATTTGTTGCCGCCCAGGAGTATCGTGACAAAATTACAAGGGCCGGCAACGACGCATCGAAGCGGCCGGACCGGGATCTCGGTTTGGAAGCGTTAGTCGAGGTGCTCGAAGGCCAACGCGTCGTGCATCACCATACGCATCGTCACGACGACATACTGACGGTGTTGCGGCTTAAGGAAGAGTTCGGTTTCAACGTCGTATTGCATCATGTCAGCGAATCCCATCGTGTCGCCCGTGAGATCGCCGCCGCCAATGTACCGGTCTCACTCATCGTGGTCGACAGCCCCGGAGGCAAACTCGAGGCCATGCACCTCAATTTTGAAGGGCCCCGCGCACTGGAAGACGCCGGCGTCGATGTCGCGTTTCATACGGACGACTACATTACCGATTCGCGGCTGTTTCTGCGCATGGGCGCAATCGGTGTCCGAACGGGCATGTCGCGCGAGAAAGCACTCGAAGCTTTGACCCTCGCCGGCGCCCGCATGCTCGACCTCGAAGAGCGCGTCGGCTCGCTGGAGCGCGGCAAGGATGCGGACTTCGTCATTCTGTCCGGTGACCCGTTCAGCGTGTACACACGCGTGCAGGAAACCTGGGTCGAGGGACGCAAAGTGTTTGACCGGGATAATCCAGACGACCGTGCGGTAGCGGAAGGCGCTTACGGTGCATTGACGCCGTCGTCCCGCGCGCCGGCGTTCCACGGTTACGGGGAGGGACACTGATGGCTTCCCGTCTGCGCTATTTGGCCGCGGCGTGCGTCATGGCAATGCCAATCGCACTACCCGCACAGGATATCGCAGTCCGCGGTGACATCGTCTACCCGGTGACGGCAGCACCGATCGAAGATGGTGTTGTGCTCATCCGCGATGGCCGCATTGCTGCTATCGGGCCCGCTTCTTCCGTGTCGCTGCCGAGCGCTATTCGTGTCATCGATGCTCCGGTGGTCACGCCCGGGTTGATCGATGCGCGTTCTGTCGCCGGCCTCGCGGGCTTCCTGAATCAGCCGCACGACCAGGATCAGATCGAACGATCGGATGCGATCCAGCCGGAGTTGCGCGCCATCGACGCGTATAACCCGCGCGAGCCTCTTCTGGAGTGGCTGCGCAGCTTTGGCATTACCACTATCCATACAGGACATGCACCGGGCGAAATCGTATCCGGGCAGACACTCATCGCAAAAACCCGCGGCGACACAGTGTCCGAATCTGTCATCGTGCCACTGGCCATGGTGGCGGCGACACTCGGTGAAGGCGCTGTTGTTCCTGATGACGGCACGCGCAAGTCACCGGGCAATCGCAGCAAGGCTGCCGCCATGCTGAGAGCCGAACTCGTCAGCGCGCAGAACTATCGCGACAAGATCGCCGCAGCCCGGAAAGACGACGACACAGACCCTCCCGCGCGCAATCTTCGGTACGAGGCGCTGGCCACCGTGCTCGCCGGCGACACACGGTTGCTGGTTACAGTACACCGCCACCAGGACATCATGACGGCAATCAGGATTGCCGAGGAGTTCGACATCCGTCTGGTACTGGATGGCGCGGCCGAAGCCTACCTGCTGCTCGATGAGATAAAGGCGGCGAATATTCCGGTACTTGTGCATGCGACGATGGTGAGGGCATTCGGTGAGCGCGAGAATCTCTCGTTCACGACTCCGGCAAAGCTGCTGGAAGCGGAGATACCATTTTCTTTTCAGAGTGGTTATGAATCCTATGTGCCGAAAACTCGCGTGGTTTTGTTTGAAGCAGCAATCACCCTCGCGCATGGGCTCTCCGCGAGCGAGGTACTCGCTGCGCTGACCATTGAAGCTGCCAGGATTCTCGATATCGATGAGCGGGTCGGCAGTCTCGAAGTCGGCAAGGATGGCGATCTCGCATTGTTCGACGGCGATCCCTTCGAATACACGAGTCATGCGATTGGCACGATCATTGAGGGCGTGCAGGTCAGTGACCTGAAACGCTGAGCGCAGGTCGGCGGCCAGTGTGCCAAAACCGGCAGGCGTCGTGATCGCTTGGCTGTAGGTTGTTTCCCTTATGCAGCCAGAGGGTCGCTCGTGGTATCAAGTGGTCTTTATAAGTGGCCTTTTCTTAAGTAGCCTTTTCGTTGCAACCGATTAACGCAACCGAACAACAGCGAGGTGCCCCGTGTTCCGATACAACCGAGCCCTATCAATTCTTCTGCTGAGCCTCATTGGCACAAGCGCGTGTGGCGATCGCATGTCTCAAGTCGGGTTCAGCCTGCCCGAAGGCAACGCGGTGCGCGGGCAGGAGGCATTCGTGTATTTGCAGTGCCATTCGTGTCACACGATTGCAGGCATCGAATTGCGGCAGGACCCGCACCAGGCCGAGCCACCGTATGTCGAATTGGGCGGGCCTGTTACGCGGGTAAAAACGTATGGACAGCTGGTGACCGCGATAATCAATCCATCGCATAAGCTGGCAAGTGGCTACCCGGTCGATCTCGTGTCGGAGGACGGCGAATCGAAAATGCCTGTCTATAACGGGGTAATGACCGTGCAGGAACTGATCGACATCGTGAGCTTCCTGCAGCCCCAATACGACGTCATCGTGCCGAAGTACAGCTATCCGATGTATTACTAGACGCAGGTTTCTGGGGGTTTTGCCGGAGGAAATTACGGAGCGGTTTCGTACCCGACGGTCAGGATCTCCAATACCTCGTCCCCGGACTGTGTCGGACGGCTGACCTTGTCACCAGGCCTCTGCCCCAGCAACAACTTGGCGATCGGCGCGCAGAATGCGACCAGGCTGGCACTTTCGCCGGCCTCGTCCACGCCAACCAGTTTGATGCGCCGTTCTTCGCCAGCGGCGCCTTCAATTATCGACCGATAGGTTATCGTCGCGCCGAATCGTACTACCTGCTCGTGACCCTCCGGCGGCGTCACCGTTCGCGCTGTCGCTATCCGCTCGGCCAGGTCGCGCAAACGCTTGTTTACCACTCCAAGCAGCTTCCGGTGCTCCCCGGTGTCGGTGTCCTCATCCGCTTCAATAGCGTTCAGCCGGCTGCGCTCCGCAAGAAGTTGCTCGCGCTCCTCCTCGAGTAAGCGCATGCCGCGCTCGGTGACGTAGTTAGGTACCCCGGCCGGCAACGGCGCCCGCTCCGGCACAATGACCAGGTCGTTGGACGAATCGTCTTTGGTGAAGGCCTTGTTCATAACCCGCTCTGCGATGAGGTCAGACCATCGTAACTTATTAAAGCATAAGGTGTTTGCAAACCGGCTGAGCGAAATGGGCTATGGTTCTACACTGTAAATTGCAAAAACTGCGTCCAATCATGCACTTAATGAGGTCCGACCCGGGAAGCTGGCATAATGCGGGGATGTCGATCGAGACCTGGGAATTGCTGAGCTATATCGTTACGGTGATCGGCTTGCCGCTCGCTATCGGGGTGTTCCTGTACGAGAAGCGGCAGGAGCGTGCCAACGAAGAGGAGGAGGTCTATGAGCTCCTGTCCGGCAGTTATCACGATTTCCTGAAGCTGGCGCTTGAGAACCCCGATCTTCGGCTGCTGTCGCGGTCACGCACGAGGAACCTGACGGAAGAGCAACTGGAACGCGTCCAGGCCATTTTCGGCCTGCTGGTCGCCTTGTTCGAGCGTGCCTACCTGTTGTTGTATGAAGATAACCTTTCCGGCAAGCAAGCTCGCCGCTGGCGGTCCTGGGAGGACTTCATGCAGGAGTGGTGTGAAAGAGATGATTTTCGCGAGGCGATGCCGGAGCTTTTGCGTGGCGAAGACCCGGAGTTTGCCGCGTACCTGCAGAAACTCTCGGCAGCATCGGCTGGTTGATTCGCATTGTGATACCAGGCGCTGAAAAGCCTGGGGACTTACGGTAATGTTTCGGCAGGCAGGACTTGAAAGTACTGAACTGTGACAGCTCTTACTAACTTATCCAGGGAACCCGCAGGTCTCGCGTGGCATGGCGGCGCCGTTTTGTACAGCGTGCTAACCTACGGCCTTGGCATCGCCGGAATACTGCACGCGAATGCGTGGGTAAACGCGGGCGCTACATTGCTCCTCGCACATGGCATGATCATCGCGGCCTACATGGTCCACGAGTGCGGCCACAACACCGTGTTCCGCAAACAACGGCACAATCAGTACTTGGGCCGGGTGCTGACGTGGATATGTGGTGCATCCTATGGCACCTTCGAAGATATTCGTTACAAGCATCTGCGACACCATGTCGATAACGACGATGTCGTGTGGT
>CAZSDL010000151.1:0-6090 GCA_964605635.1 uncultured Woeseiaceae bacterium | reverse complement strand
GCCGCAGCGCGGCCCGGTCTTCGCGTTCAGTGCGACACCTGGAAAGGATGCAGGCTAAAGGATCTCCACCGGCATCTCTGTTCGATTGCGCACAAAGCCAACAGGGAGCGAGAGAAAGCGAGTACTGGGTTAATTAGCACAACGGATTAGAGGTTACGTGCGGTTCCGCACTGACTGGCATCGACGGACTTCGCACCATCGGAGGGCGCACCCCATTTAAGGCCCTCTGCGATGTCATTGACCAGGAACCGAAAATCGATGTTCTGGGTTATCGGAATCACCGTGTAGGGCACCAGCCTGATGCTGATTTTGTTGCAGAACTCCAAGGCATCCGAAACCGGTGAAGAGTTCTCTCAAGCACTTTCAGAACGCGCCCGCGCGAGCGTGCCGGTTAGCGTCATCATCGATTGGGTTGGCAGCAACAAGATGGAGCAGTCGCTGCTGGATGCCATGCAGGCTGCTGCTGTGCAGTCGAATCACGGTGCTGGACCGGGCGGCGCTGGAAAAGCAGGTATGCGAGTGCTATACCGTGGTCAAGAGGGAAACTGATCGTCTGCTGACTCGGCGGTTTGCCGTTCCAGCCCAAGCCGCAGACGGCTAGCCGAAGGTAGTTCGGATTCATTTTTGCCGTAACCCGAATCGACGTCAGCGCGCTATAATTCGTAACATGATTAAGAAAAACATTTAATGGAAGCCAGATGACCGCACAGTTCAGTCAGCGGCGCAAACCACAGGTATTGCGCACGCACGCCGAGAGCAAGCTCAAGGACGGCAGTGCGCAGCCGACGCACGGCTGGCTGACCAGCCTGGATGCCCTGAGCCTGCTATACGAACTGGCCAGTTCGCCGGGTAGCGCTGGCGATGCACTGAAGCTGTTGCATGAATTGCAGGTTCACCAGGTTGAACTCGATCTTCAACATGAGCAGCTTGAAGCCAGCGAGCGCGAGCTCACCGAAGATCTGATTCATTGTGCCCGGCTCTACGATTTTGCGCCGGTGAGCTACTTCAGCGTCAGCCCCGAGGGCAAGATCAACAGGGTCAATGTCGCCGGGGCGGCGTTGTGCGGTGAGGATCGCGCGGACGTGATCGGCCGTCGCATCAACGACTTTCTCACGCCGGCAAGCCGGCCGGTTCTGGAAAAGCTGGTGGCCCAGGTACGCAACGGCAGCCTGGACGAAACCTGCGAAGTACGTACCAGCGCCGGCGCCGCTTTCCATGTCACGGCCGGTTTGGTTCCCGGGGAAGCGTCCATTCTGATGGTCTTCGTTGACCTGGCCGATTCCATCAAGCCGGCCCGGAGCGCCTGATTTCCGTCCCCCGGCCCGCCACCCCCGGCCGAGGGCATCCATGGTTTCGTTGAATCCCGCCACGCGTCTCTCCGAGCCGGTTGCGCCACGCATCATCGGCCTTGGCGCCTCGGCGGGCGGCCTTCTTCCTCTTGAGCAGTTCTTCGGGCAGGTCCCGGCAAACAGCGGCGCGGCCTACATCGTCGTGCAGCATCTCGATCCCACGCAGAAAGCCCTGCTGGCCGTATTGCTGCAGCGGGCCACGGCGATGCCGGTGCGTGAAGCCGAACATGAAATGCGCGTCGTACCTGACTGTGTCTATGTGATCCCGCCAAACTGCGAACTCAGCGTAGTCCATGGCAAACTGCATCTGGAGACACCTGCTGCACCGCGCGGCCTGCGCTTGCCGATCGACGTGCTGTTCTCATCCCTGGCCCGCGACCAGGGGGAACAGTCGGTCGCGGTGGTGTTTTCCGGCATGGGGGCAGACGGCACACTGGGCTTGCAAGCAATCAAGGCGGTCGGTGGGCTGACAGCAGTACAGCAACCCGACACGACGCAGTTTGACGCGATGCCCAAGAGTGCCATCGCCACGGGTTGCGCTGACATCGTTGCGCCGCCAGCCGAGTTGCCAGCACGCATCCTAGCCTACATTACGCAGTTGGCCGCGCCGGCGCCGGTGACACAAACAGAGTCAGAGTCCGGCGAAACGGCGCCATCGTCGCCGGAACTGGCGCCCATGCAAACAATTCTCCGGTCGCTGCGCGAGCGCACGCGGCATGATTTCTCCAGTTACAAACCTACCACGCTCAGGCGCCGGATCGAACGGCGCATGGCGATTCATGCGATCCCCACGCTGACAGAATACGCGGACCTCCTCCAGCACAGCAACCAGGAGGTCGACCTGCTTTTTAAGGAAGTGCTGATCGGAGTGACCAGTTTCTTTCGCGACGCCGCAGTCTGGGAGCATCTGGCAGCGGAAGTGTTGCCCGACCTTCTGGCGCGGCGCAGTGCGGAGCAAGCGCTGCGCGTCTGGTCGATCGGCTGCTCCAGCGGGGAGGAGGCTTATTCACTGGCCATTGTATTCACCGAGGCGATGCAACGGCTGGCGCCGGAGCACGAGTTCAGTCTGCAGATTTTCGCCTCCGACCTGAGCCCGGATGCTATCAGCGTCGCTCGCCGCGGCCACTATCCGCTGTCGATTCGCGACGACGTATCGGAAGACCGGCTGGCGCGGTTCTTCAGTGCCCACGAATCCTACTATCGCATCAACCAGGACATTCGGGACATGGTGCTGTTTGCGCAGCACGACGTCCTGATCGATCCGCCCTTCACCAGGCTCGACTTTATTACCTGCCGCAACCTGATGATCTATCTGGATGCCGGGCTTCAACGCCGGCTGATACCGTTGTTTCACTACAGCCTGCGTCCCGGTGGCGTGCTGCTGCTGGGTACATCGGAAACGGTGGGGCGCTTCAATCTGCTGTTCGCCCCGATCAGCTCGAAGCTGCGAACTTATCTGCGCCAGGACAATGCCACTGCGGTCGGCCTGGACTTCCCGGTGCAGCCGCGTCGTCCGCGGCTTGAAAAAACCAAGGAGATATACGTGCCGCCCTCCACTTCCACCTCCACCGAGATTCCAAGGAACTTGCAACAGGCGGCCGATCAGATGCTGCTGCAGGTGTATTCGCCAGCCGCCGTCGTTGTCAGCAGCCAGGGTGATATCGTCTACATCAGCGGGCACACCGGGAAATACCTGGAGCCCGCAGCCGGCAAAGCGAACTGGAACTTTTACGCCATGGTGCGCGAGGGTCTGCGCACGCGTCTCTCCGACGCCCTGCACCAGGCTGCCACGCAGAAGGAAGCGGTGCATTTACGCGGCCTGACGGTGAAAACGCCCGGCGGCGAGTCCCAGACCGTCGACGTTACCGTGCAGGCGCTTCAGGACAATGCTGCACTGAAAGACATGTTCATTGTTGTGTTCCGGGATGTTGCCCCGGTTTCGGCCCGTCGCGTCCGGCGCAAGTCGCAATCCGCGGAACAGGCGGCGGAGTTGCAGCAGTGCCTCGATGAAATCCAGGCTTTGCGCGAGCAGAACCATAGCACCCGGGAAGAACTGCAGTCCGCCAATGAAGAACTGGTGTCCACCAACGAAGAACTGCAGTCCACTAACGAAGAACTGCAGTCTACCAACGAAGAACTGTCCACTTCGAAGGAAGAAATGCAGTCGATGAACGAGGAACTGCAAACCATCAATGCCGAATTGCAGACCAAGCTGGACGATCTTGCGCTGGCCCAGAGCGACCTGTCCAACATTTTGAACAGTATCGACATCGCCATTCTGTTCCTGGATCAGGAACTCAATGTCAGGCGCTACACCGATCGGGCGGCGAAAATCATCAACCTGAGGGAAAGCGACATCGGCCGGCCGCTTAGCGACCTGACGACCATGCTCGAGTACCCGACCCTGCAGGACGATGCTGCGGAAACCCTGCGCACTCTGGCGACTTGCGAAAAGGAGATTCACACTACCGACAAGCGCTGGTTTTCGGTGCGCATAATTCCCTATCGCAGGCTGGACAATGTGATCGACGGCGTTGTGCTGACCCTGGTTGACATCTCTGCGAGCAAGGCGCTCGAATCATCGTTGCGGGCGGATGTGAGGTACTGAAGATACGTCAGCCTTTTCCCGCCACCCGACCGGCCGAACAGACAGCAAGGCAATCGTGTCGACCTATCCCGGCATGTGAAATTCCAAGGAGCAGTTCATCGACATAAACGCATTCGGATTTTCCTCAGGCACCTGGAATGCGTTGCGCCGTGACCGCGATACCGAGTTGCTGCGCTCGGAACTGTTCAGCATCGAGCAGTTGAAACGCCATGGGCTTACCCTGGCGAACCAGCACCGGATCGATCCACGCGCCGGCCCGGACCAGTTGCTGCCCCGCCTGGCGGATAATGAACGCGTCCTGCTCAAGGCCTACGACGTCGTCACCGCCACCGCAATGCCGGGGCAGAGCATGGTGCCCGCCGAAGCATGGCTGCTCGACAACTTCTACCTGATCGAACAGCAGATCAGGATGGCGCGCCGACATTTGCCGCGCGGCTACAGTCGGCAGCTACCAAGGTTGGCCGATGGCCCGGTGGCCGGATTCCCCCGCATATACCACCTTGCGCTGGAACTGATCTCGCACATGGACGGCCGGGTTGACAGGGATAACGCCTCCCAGTTCATCGCCGCCTATCAGTTCGCAGAACCGCTGAAGCTGGGCGAATTGTGGGCCTTCCCGATCATGTTGCAGTTGGCGCTGCTGGAAAACCTGCGCCGCGTCGGCGCGCGCATCGCTAAGAGGCGCGAAGAGCGCGATTCCGCTATCACCTGGGCAGACCGCATGCTCGTCGCGGCCGAAAGCGACCCGAAGCAGCTGATCAACTTGCTGGCAGAGTTTGCGCATGCCGACGTGCCGCTGACCGCGCCGTTCGTCGAAGAGTTTTACGACCGGCTGCAGGCGCAAGGGCCGGCCATGGCCTTCGTCCAGACCTGGGTGGAGCAGAAACTGCTGGAACAGGGCGTGACCGCAGCTGTGTTGTCCGAAGCGGCAGGCCGCATCGCAGCCACCAACCAGATTTCCATCGCCAACAGCATCGGTAGCCTGCGCTTCATTGGCGCAATGGACTGGAAGCAGTTCGTCGAATCCCACAGCCTCGTCGAACAGACTTTGCGGGAGGACCCGCAGGGCAGTTATGCCAGCCAGGATTTCGCCACTCGCGACCGCTACCGGCACAGCATCGAGAATGTGGCGCGCCGCAGCACAATGAGCGAATGCGAGGTAGCGCGCGAGGCCATCGCACTCGCAAAGGCTGCGCAGCGCGGACCCGACGAACGCAGCGCCCATGTCGGCTATTACCTGATCGATCGCGGTCGCCCGCAGCTGGAGCACGCAGTCGGCCACCGTTTGACGTGGAAATCCCGAATCCGGCGCGCGGAGCGCAATCTCCGCCTGTTTTTCTATCTCGGTCCCATTCTGCTGCTCTCTGCTCTTGTTGTTGCAATCGTGCTGTACGCGCTCGGCGAATTCGATGTGCGCGACGCACCGTTGTGGTTCCTGGCGCTGCCACTCTTCATCGCCGCTTCCTCGCTGGCCGTTTCGCTGGTGAATCTGCTGTTCACGCTTATCCTGCCCCCGCGCTCCCTGCCGCGCCTGGATTTTTCGCAAGGGATACCGGACCGTCACCGCACGATGGTGGTCGTCCCGACGCTGCTGACCAGGCTGCAAGACGTCGACGACCTGCTCGATGCGATGGAGATCCGCTATCTCGGCAATCGTGACCCCAACTTATTCTTTGCGCTGCTGACGGATTTTGCCGACGCACCCGAAGAGACGATGCCAGGCGACAAGGCCCTTATCGCGCATGCGCGCGCGGCGGTCGATGCACTCAACACAACGTACTCCGACGATCGCCCCTGCATCTTCTATCTGTTTCACCGACCAAGGCTTTGGAATCCCTTCGAGCGCGTGTGGATGGGCTACGAGCGCAAGCGCGGCAAGCTGGAGCAGTTCAATGCCCGACTCCGCGGCGAAGCGCAATCGGCTTTCTCTGACATTGTCGGCGACCCGTCAAATCTCGAATTCATGCAATACGTCATCACCCTGGACACCGACACCCAGCTGCCGCGCGACGCAGCGCGCGCCCTGGTCGGCAACCTGGCGCATCCGCTAAACCGTCCGGTTTACAACGCCGCCAGGGGCCGCATCGTCGAAGGCTACGCGATCCTGCAACCGCGCGCCTCGATCAGCCTGAC
>CAZSDL010000150.1:0-6114 GCA_964605635.1 uncultured Woeseiaceae bacterium | reverse complement strand
CGAGCTGCCCGTGCCCGGTGTTGACGAACAACCCGTCGACGGCAGTCGGCCCGATATACGGCTTGCCGTCACTGCTCATCGGGCGCAGGCCCGCCCACGGTACGGCGAGCGCGTGGTCGAGATGCGCATGGATATCGGGCAGCACCGATCTCAGGACCCGCATCAGGTTATCGATCCGCCCGCGGTCGATATGCGTGTCGAAACCATTGAACTCGGCAGTACCGACCGCGCGCAGGCGCTTGCCGAGCGGAGTTACAACGGCGTGCATGGCATCGTCGAGTATCGGTATTCGCGGGCCGCTTACCCCCTGCGGCAATGGCAGGGTCACAGAGTAGCCTTTGACCGGTTGCACCGACACTGAAACAGCGGCTGATTTCAGCAATGCAGCACTGCGCACGCCGGCGGCCACAACAACCCGTTCTGCCGGTATGATTTCCGTCGCTGTCTCTACTGCACAGATCCGCTGGTTTGTCACTTTGAGTCCAAAAACAGACTGGTTGAAGTCAAGTGCGGCACCGCTTTGCAGCAGCGCCTTCTTCAATCCCTGGCAAAAGAGGTGAGCATCCCCGGATGCATCGTCGTGAAAATGGATGGCCGCGGCAATGTTCTTGCGAGCCCCCGCCAGGGCGGGTTCCGTCGCCACGGCCGCATCGGCATCGAGGACAGAATATCGCATGCCGGCTTCCGCAAGTTGCGTCGACACTGCGAGGCGTGCCTGCATTGCCCGTTCGCTGCGAAAAACCGCCAGTACACCGCAGCTCGCAGCGTCGAAGTCGAGCTTCAGCCGTGTAACCAGCTCCTGCTGCTGCGACATCGAGTATCGAGCGAGCTCAAAGTTTTGCCGGCAGGCCTGAAGGTATCGTTCAGCGCTTGAATTGCGCAGGAAACGTATGCCCCAGGGCAGCAGCGCCGGCACGGCACGTAATCGCAGTTTCATTGCGGCATGGCTGTCGAACAGCGAGGAAACCAGTTGACCGAGCACGCCGGGACCGTTCCACGGTTCCGGCATCGACGGTGTCAGCAGGCCACCATTGGCGAAACTGGTTTCGAGACCCGCATCAGCGCGTCCTTCCAGCACGCGAACCTTTTCGCCGCGCTCCAGCAAAGCGATAGCGGTACTGAGTCCCAGCAAACCGCCGCCGATGATGAGCGTGGTCACGCGAGCGTCAGCCGCTCACTCTGAAATGCCCATGACGAGGACAACGAGAAGCACCGGTGGGATAACGAAGCGAATCATGATGCGCCAAAAGCCGAAGAAAAGGCCGTCAGCGACGCCGATTTCTTCGAGCTTGAGTTGCTTCGGTACGAACCAGCCGAAGAACACGGATGTCAGCAGACCGCCCAGCAGCAGCAGGATATTCGCGGCCAGAAAGTCCAGCGAATCGAAAATTGTCTTGCCCGCGAACGCCGGTATGAAGTTCAACGGGTAAAAGTCAGACCACGTACCCAGCGACAGGATTGTCAGAATACCGAGAAGCCAGGCAGCGCCTGTTACCAGCAGGATGCCCTTGCTGCGCGTGATGCCCCAGTGCTCGTCCACCCAGGAAACCACGGCCTCCGCACAGCCGATGCACGAAGACAGCGCCGCAGCGATGAGCAAGACAAAGAAAATGCCACCGACGATCTGGCCGCCGGGCATCTGCCCGAAGGCAAGGGGCAGCGTCTGGAAAATAAGTCCTGTACCGCTCGACGGTGGCAATCCGAATGCAAACACCAACGGGAAGATGGCAAACCCGGCCAGCAGCGCAACACCGGTATCTGCCAGGATGATGACTGTCGCGGAGCCGGGAATCGAGTAGTCATCAGGCAGGTACGACCCGAAAACGATCAGGGCGCCCATGGCAATCCCGATCGAGAAAAAAGCCTGGCCGATGGCGACCATTACGGTCTGGAAGGTCACTTTGGAGAAGTCGGGCTCGAGCAGGAATTCCATGGCCGCCGCCATATCCCCTGCCAACGCACTGTAAATGACCATGAAGGCCAGTGCCAGGAACAGTGCCGGCATCAGCACTTTGACGGCGCGCTCGATTCCCGCCTGTACGCCTTGCCGCACGACCAGGTACACGAGGACGTGTACGACCGTGTTCCAGAACAGTAGTTGCCATGGGTTGTCCAGCAGAAGCGCGAACATCGTATCCGACGCGGTTCTGTCGATGCCCACAAATGACCCGTTCACCGCGCGGATGAAGTAGTCGAGCGTCCATCCGGAAATCACGGTGTAGTAGGAGAGGATGATGAATACGCAGATAGTGGCAACTCCGCCGACGTTGCCCCAACGGCTGCTTGTGCCGGCCTCGGCCGCGACGGCACGAATACTGCCGGACGCGCTGCGTCGGCCGCGACGTCCGATCGTCAGCTCGGCAATGAGTAACGGCAAGCCGATACCGAACGCGCAAAGGAGATAAACGATGAGAAAGGCACTGCCGCCGTTTTCGCCGGTCACGTATGGGAATCGCCAGATGTTGCCTATGCCGACCGCGAATCCGATCGCGGCCAGCATGAAGCCCATCCTCGATGACCATTGTTCGGTCGCGTGTGCCGATCCCGCCATGTGCCCCTCCGCCTGACGCCTTGCATGTCGGACCCGGACTGGATACACGGGTCGTTTGCGCCGCATTCTCGCACAACTTTATCGCCTTTTTGGGATGAAGCGGCGGTGATTGCCGTACTGTGCTGCGTAACAGTACCGCATTGGGGCATAATTCAGTGCTCCACAGCGCAGCGCTTTCCTCCATTCCTGTAACACAGAACATCAAGGAATAACGATATGACAAGCAGAGGACTCTTTCTGACTGCATGCCTCGTTGCAGCAAGTCCGGCCGCTGGCGACACACTGCTGCATGCCGGGCGATTGATCGACGGCATTTCCAACCGGCCGATGTCGGAGGTCACCGTGCGTATCGACGGTGACACGATCGTGGCCATTGAGCGGGGCTATGCCACCGCTGACGAAGGCGATACGGTTATCGATCTGCGCCAGCAAACCGTGTTGCCCGGGCTCATGGACATGCATACCCACCTGACCGGCGAATATTCACAGGACAGCCGGTTGCGCGGTTTTATCACGAACGAAGCGGATTACGCGTTCGATGCCGCAAAGTATGCGAAACGGACGCTGGAAGCCGGCTTTACCGTCGTCAGGAACCTGGGCGATGGCTTCAATGTCTCGGTCGCACTGCGCAAAGCTATCGACGACGGTGATGTCCCGGGACCGCTGATTATCACCGCGGCGAAAGGGCTCAGCTCGACCGGGGGCCACGGCGATCCGACCAACGGCTGGGCCGGCCACATCATGGGTGACCCGGGCCCGAAGGAAGGCGTGGTTAACGGTGTCGACGATGCGCGCAAGGCCGTACGCCAGCGTTACAAGGACGGTGCCGACTGGATCAAGATCACCTCAACCGGCGGCGTATTGAGCGTCGCCAAGAGCGGACAGAACCCGCAGTTCACGGACGAGGAATTGCGCGCCATTGTCGAGACGGCGCGCGATTACGGCATGCGCGTTGCAGCACATGCGCACGGTACCGAGGGCATGAAGCGCGCGGTCGTGGCCGGCGTGGCATCCATCGAACACGGCACCTACATGGACGACGAAGTCATGCGTCTGATGAAGGAAAACGGCACGTACTACGTAGCGACGATTCTGGCCGGCAACTGGGTTGCCAAACAGGCCGAAATCGACGGCTTTTTTCCGGAACTCGTGCGTCCCAAGGCGGCGGCCATCGGGCCGCTCATCCAGGATACCTTTGCGCGCGCGTACAAGGCCGGCGTGCCGATCGTGTTCGGCACCGATTCCGGCGTGTCCGCGCATGGCGATAACGCGCAGGAATTCGCACTGATGGTCGAGGGCGGGATGCCGCCGATGGAAGCGATTCAGTCAGCAACGAGCGTTGCAGCCGCGTTCCTCGGTATTTCTGAGACCCATGGCAGTATCGAAGCCGACAAGATGGCGGATATCGTTGCGGTTCCCGGCAATCCGCTCGACGACATTCGCGTGCTGGAACGGGTGTCTTTCGTCATGCGTAGCGGCAAGGTTTTCAAGCAGCTCTAATCGCGCGCGGCGGTTATTGTGGGAGCGCGCCCTGCGCGCGAATGGGAAAAGCGTTGATTTATCGCTTCCGCATTCGCGCGCAGGGCGCGCTCCTACAACTATTCTTCGGTGCTTTTCGACGGCCCCAACGTCCGGTCCCAGCCAAGCACATTGTATTTTTCGAGCACACGCACGAGCGCATCGAGAGGGATCGCATCCAGCGTGCCACGCGAACTCTCGACCGTCGTCGCCTTGAAGATCGCGTTGTAGACAGCCTCCTCAGTCGCCTCGGCGGTCGCGGCGAAGAGGGGTGACATCGCCTCGTTCGTCAGCGTCTGAACGGTGATCGGTTTGTCACTGCCGCGCGGCTTGCGACCGGAAGGCTCTGTCGAAAACGCAATGACGTAGTCGCCTGAACCATTGCTCGCAAAAGACCCCGTTCGGGCAAGCCCCATCATCGCACGCATGGAAAGACGCTCGAGGCTGCGCGCGCTCAGCGGCGCATCGGTGGCGACGACCATCATGATCGAGCCGTCTTCCTGGTTGCCCTCCCCAGGTGCCGATTCCAGCTCTTCCTTGAACGAATAGTTGCCAAGTTCGCGCCCGACCGGGGCGCCGTTCATCGTCAGGACACCGCCGAAATTGGTCTGCACCAGCACGCCGATGGTATAGCCACCGAGCGACTCGGGCAGAACGCGCGAACTCGTCCCGATTCCACCCTTCCACGCAAAGGCCTGGGTGCCAGTGCCACCGCCGACGCTGCCTTCGGCAACCGGTCCGCTATCGGCGTTGTTCAACGCTGCGAAAACCTCCTCGCGCTGCACGGGATCGGCCCACATGTTGTTGACCCGTGCGTCGTTGGTCTCGCCGACCACCGGGTTCACCGTGTGCTCGCCCATGCCCGGTTGCTCGTACATCCATTCCTTCAGGGCATTGGCCGCGCTCCACACGCACAAGGTGCAGGTGAGGAGAATCGGCGTCTCGATCTCTCCGAATTCACGCACCTGGGTTTCGCCGATCAGCTTGCCGTAGCCATTACCTACGTGAATCCAGGCAGGAACCGGATGCGTGTAAAGATTGCCTGGCGCCGGAATGATCGCGGTTACGCCGGTGCGCAAGTCATCGCCGTCGATGACGGTGGCATGCCCGACCCTCACGCCGTCGACATCGGTGATGGCATTCAGCGACCCGGTCGGGAATACACCGACAACCAGGCCAACATCACGGGCGCGTGGTCGATCGTCGGCGCCGGCCGGAGTCACGCACGCCGCGACAGCGAAACAAACTACGAAAAGGCTGATAACACGCATAGGCCCACTTCCTCTGCAAACCGTTCAGGTTCGCAATTGATCGACGTAAGCAAACAATCCGGCTGCACCGCCGGTATGAATCAATACGATATTCTGCGCGCCTGCGAAATATCCCTTGCCGACCAGGTCGATCATGCCGGCCAGCGCCTTGCCGCTGTAAACGGGATCGAACAACAGGCCCTCCAGCCGCGCCAGCAGCAGCAACGCCGAATTCATGGCCTCGGTGGGAATTCCGTAACCGTCTCCCACATAATCACTGTTGCAGACGACATCGCTGCGCTCGATGATGCCCGGAACACCCGTGTACTCGGCCGTTTGCTCGGCCAGCCTGAATACTTTGTCTTCCTGCACCTCGCTGCCGGCACTGACGCCGATGCCAAGAAGCGGAATCCGGCAATTGTTCGCTTTCAGGCCGACCACCAGCCCGGCCTGGGTTCCCGCGCTGCCGGTCGCATGCACGATGCAATCGATAACTAGTCCTTGCCGGTTTGCCTGTGCAACGAGTTCCTGTGCGCAGTCGACGTAGCCGAGGGCACCGACTGGATTGGAACCGCCTCCGGGAATGACGTACGGATTGCGGTTCTTCCTCCGGACTTCGTCCGCCACCTTGTCGAGTTCCGCATCCATGTCGGCGCCTTTTGCAACCTCGCGAATATGGGCGCCGAACAGCCGGTCAAGCAGCACGTTACCGGATTGCAGGTAGGCGGCACTCGCGCCCGCGATGCGCTTTTCAAATACCAGCTCGCAATGCATACCGAGTCGGCAGGCAGCGGC
>CAZSDL010000149.1:0-6132 GCA_964605635.1 uncultured Woeseiaceae bacterium | reverse complement strand
TCGAGCGTGCGCGTGGAGCGAATAAGTGGCACGAACGCCGGGTAGGTGCCGCCGCGCTGGATCATGGTGTGATAGATAATGGCAGCTACATCACGATTCGGCACGCCGGGCCCGGCCATTGCGGTTCCCGACATGACCATCGCATCGGAGATTTCCGCGGCGAGTCGCGTGCACTCCAGTTCTGCCGGTGACTGGATGATACGGCAGTCATTGATCAGGTCGCCGGCATCCGACCATTTAACGTCCGACATCTTCGTCACAAAACCTTCGGCGGTCTTGTAGGGAAGGAACGAACTGTTCTTCTCGAACGCAACACGCGCGGACGAAAGTCCGAGATCCTTCAATGCCTGGCAGGTAACGAGTACCGGCGCAGACAGGTCCAGGTCTCGTTCGTCGTTGGTGTGAATCGAAACGCCGAGACTCATCGATGTCGGCATCAGTCCGCCACCTTCCGGCTCCCCGGTTGGCGATGAAAAGGTGATATCTGTCTCGCGGTCGCGCGGTTGTGGCAGGGGATCGATGCCGTCTGAATACGGGTAAAAGCGCACGTGCGGAACGACCATATCGCGCGTGATCGCCTTTTCCATAGCGCGGATGATCAGAACCGGCTCCTGGTCAAGCGGCAAAATGAGCGATGTGTAGGCGAAATAGCCCTGGTGGTTCAACCCGGTAAGGTAGTAGATGTTTTCGGGGTTTGTGATGATGACGGCATCGAGATTCTGCCCGGCAATCTTCGTACGCACTCGCGCTATGCGCTCGTTGAATTCGTCATCGGTAAAAAAACGCATGCCGTCCGGGTGCAAATAGCTTTCGGCTTCAGTTGCTCGCTTCGCCTGTGTCATCGTACTTGTTACTCCTTACTACTGCGTATTGACTGCAATCAGCCGTGTCAGGAACTCGCGGCAGTCATTCATTGCCCGCACAGAAACATATTCGTTCGGCTGATGCGCCTGTTCGAGCACTCCCGGGCCGCAGATTACCGCGGGAATTCCGGCATCCTGGAAAAGCCCACCTTCGGTGACGAACGGCACGGCGCTAAAAGTCGGCTCCGGTGGCTGGATGAGCTGACGCAATTCCGCGACGATCTCGATGTTTGCGCCGGCTTGCAGGCCGGGTACTCCGGCAACAATGTGTGTATCGACGGTAATGCCGGGCATGTCCACCCGTATGCTCTCCGAGAGTCGTTGCAGTTTTGCGTGTATGCTTGCGGGGTCCTGCCCGGGCAGATGGCGAAACTCCCAGCGTAACTCGCACCACTCCGGAATGATATTCACCGCCGCTCCACCCTCGATAATCCCGGCATTGAAGGTCGCAGTTGGCGGATTGAAACCGGCGTCGGACTCCTGCGGCAGCACTTGTTGAATGCCCGTTGCGAATCGAGCCGCAAACAAGATAGCGCTCGCGCCGAGATCCGGACGACTGGAGTGTGCGGGCTTGCCGCGTATCCGCGTCACGATGTTCTGGATGCCCTTGTGCTTTGTTACGAGTTGCATGCCAGTCGGCTCGCCTATCAGCACGAAGCGCGGCTTATTAGGGAGCGTCGCGAGTTCATCCTGCAATGCTGCCGCACCGAGACAACCGATCTCTTCATCGTAGGTGAAGATCAGGTGCAGCGGCCTTTTCATACGCTGAGCGTCCACCTTGATTGCTGCCGCAAGCGCCAGCGCAATAAATCCTTTCATATCGGACGTGCCGCGCCCATGCAGGTGGCCATTCTTTTCCACGAGCTGGAACGGATCGGTCTGCCAATCCTGCCCGCTCACCGGCACGACGTCAGTGTGGCCGGCGAGAGCAAGGCCACCTGGCTGGTCCGGGCCGATGCGCGCAAGAAGATTGGCCTTGTTGCCCTCGGCGTTGAAGCGGCGCTCCGTAAGAAATCCGTGTTCGCCGAGTAGCGTTTCGACGTAGTCGATCAGGGGAAGATTGGAATCGGCCGAGACGGTTGGGAAGGCAATCAGTTGTTGCAGTATGGCGTGGTAATCGTGCCTATGCATCAGACATCACTTTGCGGATGTGGTCGGCAAACCGGTCGACGTCTTCTTCAGTTGTGTCGAATGACGTCATCCAGCGCACGATCGACTGCGGTGTGTTCCAGACAGCAAAGGTGGCGACGCTTTGCAATTTTGCGATGCGGTCGGGTGGCAATTGAGGGAATACGACGTTCGTTTCGACCGGCATAACTACATTTACGTCATCGATATCGGCGATAGCCTTTGCCAGTCGTGCTGACATTGCGTTCGCGTGACGGGCGTTGCGGTGCCAGAGATCCTCGCTGAGCAACGTTTCGAGCTGTACGGCGATGAACCGCATCTTGGACGCGAGTTGCATGGCCTGTTTGCGGTAAAAGGCGGCAAACTGCGCCAGCGCAGGATCAAAAAAGACGACGGCCTCGGCGCCGATCAGGCCGTTCTTGGTCCCACCGAAGGACAGCAGGTCGACGCCGCAGTCGCCGGTCAGGGCCTTCAGCGGCAGGTCGAGCGCGACGGCGGCATTGCACAAACGCGCACCATCTACGTGCAGCAGCAGATTATTGGCGTGACAGAACTCCGCCAGCGCCGTCAGCTCCGCGACGTTATAAACTGTGCCCCATTCCGTGCACTGGGAGAGCGTCACCACGCGCGGTTGTGCGCGATGCACAGTGCGGGTGTCGGCCAACAACGGTGCAATGAACTCCGGGGTGAGTTTTCCCTTGTGTGTGGGTGCGACAAGCAACTTTGAACCGATGAATTTCTCCGGTGCGCCGCATTCATCGCGATGCAGGTGCGAGCAGTCCGCGCAGATAATGGCCTGGTAGGAATGCAGCACGCTTTGCAGGGCCAGCACGTTGGCGCCGGTGCCGGTCAGAGCGAACAGGATCTCCACCTGTTCGCCGAAGTGACGTCGGAATACGGATTGCGCCCGTTCAGTGTGCCCGTCATGCCCGTAAGCAACCGCGTGCCCCTCGTTGGCCGCCGCTATGGCCGCAAGAACCTCCGGATGCACGCCGGATGCATTGTCACTGATGAAATGTCTCATGGTTGCTTAAGCAGGAATGTAGTGCTCCGTCGATTCTCTCAGAATACTGCTTGAACCGCATTTCCGGGAGGAAAGCCCGGCGAAGGCGATTTTGCGCATGAATTACCACGTCTGCCAACACACTGGCCGCGAACCATGGAATCGCGTAGAGCCAGTTCTAACTTTCGAGCCGGACCAGACTGGGGAGCAAGGCTGCCCTCCGGAGTGCCTCTGGCTACGACTCACTCAGCCGTGCGTCGAGTGCAAATCCACGGATCCAGGCGTAAACTACAGCTGTTCCTAACTAAAAATAAAAACGAGGAAAAATAATGAGCAGAAAATTTATCGCGGCATTCGCCGTAGCTGCCAGTGCGTTTGCGCTCAGCACAACAGCCATCGCGCAGGATCACACGCGCAACTGGGATAACGGCCACGTGGTCGCGGTGACCAACGTGCACATCAAGCCGGGCATGCTCAATGCCTATATGAACGATATCGGCAACCTGTGGCGCAAGGCCAACGAGTATCAGAAAAGCGATGGTGACATTATCGATTACAAGATCTATAACAATACTTCACCGAGAGAAGGCGAAGCTGACCTGATTCTGACAGTCACCTACAAGAACTGGGCGGCGTTCGATCGCGGTATCGAGTACTTTGAGGAAATGTCGGAGGAGTTGATGGGATCGCTCGATAATATGCGGGATGCGGCCATCGATCGGGAGTCCATTCGCACGATCGGCAGCACGTTCGTATTGCAGGAAATGAACTTCAAGGATTGAACGAACGAAATGCCGGACTAAAGCCCCGCCCGCGAGCGGGGCAATTGCACAGCCTTGATCTTGTTCTGTATCGGGCAACAGCAGTACTACCCGGATTACCGACATATCCAAGTTCGGACGTGTTGTCACCGCACGCGTCGGCGACCTCTTCAAGTAAACAGGGACAGTGACCTTAAACTAAGTATAAAGTCACTGTCCCCCTTTCCTGCCTAACATGGCTACCAGCCGATCAACACGAACGGAGACCCCGCATGCGACCGGACCATCGACAAGGTATTGCCGGCGTCAGCCTCATGCCGGCGCTTTTGCTGCTTGCAGCCACCGCGGCAGCGCAAGAAATAACCCTGGAGGTTCCAGACAGCACCGTCGTCGGCGCGCCGCTCGAAGTGCGCTGGAAAGGCGGCAGTCCGCAAGACTTCATTACGATCGTCCCATTCGACACCGCTGAAGGGCGCTACGATGCCTACCAATACGCGCGCCAGTCACCGGTGACACTCACCGTACCGCCGCTGCCCGGCCAATTCGAAGTGCGTTACCTGGCCGCCGCCGCGCCGTACCCGACCCTGGCGCGCCATACCCTCGAGGTCACCGACGCTGTCGCGACACTCAAAGCACCGGCCAGCATTGCTGCCGGTGCCGACATCGCCATCGAATGGGATGGCCCGGACCATCCGCAGGATTTCATCACCGTGGTGCCTGTCGGCACGCCCGAAGGTCGCTACGGTATATACACCTACACCAATCGCGGCTCGCCATTAACAATCCGCGTACCGGACGCGGCCGGTGACTACGAGATTCGCTACCTGATGGGGTCCGGGGACCATCGCAGCCTCGGATACGTGCCGCTCACCATTACCGGCACCGCTGCCGTTCTCGAATTTCCGGCAACCGTCGCGGCGGGCGCTTCCTTCGAGATCGCGTGGCAAGGACCGGACAATGTGCAGGACTTCATCGCCATCGTCGCTGACGGGGCTCCGGCGCGCACTTATGACGCCTACGCCTACACGTCGCGCGGCAACCCGGCGGTACTGAACGCGCCGGAGGAAGCGGGCGACTACGAGCTCCGCTACCTGACCGGACAAACCCACGCGATGCTTGCATCGGCCACGTTAACGGTGACACCGGTATCCGCAACGCTCGACGCACCGCCGACGGCGCCCGCGCGCGATGCAGTCACGGTTACCTGGGAAGGGCCCGGTAACCCGACGGACTATGTCGTGCTGTTACCCGTCGACAGTGACAATCACGCAAACGGAAATTACGCGTTGGTCACCCGAGGAGAAACGCTGCGCATCGCCACTCCCGCGGAACCCGGTGACTACGAACTGCGCTACGTCACTGCTGGCAAACGCCTGACGCTCGGCAAGCGGCCGATCACGATATTGCCACGACCGGCGCCCGGCGAATTGCAGGTCGTCGACGAGAGTGCTTCCGGCCCCCAACTGGAAGGCGCTACCGTCGCAATCGTGCTCGACGCCTCCGGCAGCATGCTGCAGCGCCTGGACGGCCGGCGGCGTATCGATCTCGCCAAAGCTGCGCTAACGGAACTCATCGATGACGTCCTGCCCGATTCGGTGGCGCTGGCTTTGCGCGTGTTCGGTCACAAGGAAGTCGATTCCTGCCGCAGCGATCTCGAGATTCCCGCCGGTCCACTGAACCGGGCAGCAGCATCAGGGAAAGTCGCGTCAATTGAAGCGATGAATCTTGCACGCACGCCCATCGCGGATTCGCTCCGGGCAATCGTTGCCGATGCCGGTAATCACAGCGGTCCGTTACTCATAATTCTTCTTACCGACGGCGAGGAAACCTGCGACGGCGATCCTGCCGCAGTTATTCGGGAGCTGGCCGCCGCCGGCACAGATGTCCGAGTCAATATCGTAGGTTTCGCCATCGACGAACTTATGCTGCAGGAAACGTTTGCCGAGTGGGCGCGGCTCGGCAACGGAAGCTATTTCAATGCAAGTGACGGCGCGGAACTTGCGGCGAGCCTGCGTGAATCGGTGGAGGTGCCTTTCTCCGTTATCAACGCGGAAGGTGAGGTAGTCGCGACCGGAACGGTGAATGGTCCGCGGGTCAGTGTTGATGCGGGTGCATACAGGGTCCTTTTGTCTGCCGATGCAGACCGAGTTGTTGACAACGTAATAGTTAAAATCGACGAACTCACCCGCGTAGCGCTTGACGACAATTTGTAGGAGCCCGTATGACGGGCGACTCGTACGATCGGCGGACGCCTACAGCCACCGCCGTACGCGCCGCTTGTAATCCAGGTACCCAGCGCCGAACTTGCGCTCCAAATACGCTTCCTCCGGCCGGATAGCAAACCAGTAAAGCGCCCATGCGCAAGCAGGAGTCAGGA
>CAZSDL010000148.1:0-6133 GCA_964605635.1 uncultured Woeseiaceae bacterium | reverse complement strand
ATGCGCATCAAGCGCGGGCCGGTGGTGCGCGTGGCCAATGCTCAAGTTTCCCTGCTGGGAGATGGCGCTGCACACAAAGCATTTCTGGAATGGCAGGAAGATTGGCCGCTCGGCCGCGGAAGAATACTGAATCAGACAATTTGGCAACGGCAGAAAAACGCAGCACTTGAGATTGCAGAGGCGCAGGGATTCCTGCTGGCTCGTTTCGTTGAAAACGTGATCGAGATTGACCTGGTCCGCAATGAGGCGTCCCTGTCGCTCGTATTCGATACCGGCCCCCAGGCTGTATTCGGCGAGGTCCAGTACCTCCAAAATGTTGTCGATCCGGCGGTGCTCAGCAACATGCCACGATTCGACAGCGGTGACCCCTACAGTGCAGAACTGATGGAGAAGTTGCGGCTTGATTTATGGGCCACCGGCTATTTCACGGATATCGACGTAAAGGAGGAACGGCAGCTCGACCGGTCTCCGCCGACGGTCGACGTCGTAGCGAGCCTCGAGACCGATACCAGGAACACCTATCAGGGAAACATTGGCTTTGGCACTGACACCGGTCTGCGCGCACAGGCCGTTTATCATCGCCGCCTGCTGACGTCTTTCGGTCATCGCCTTGACCTTGGTATCGGCTACCAGGAGTTTGACGATGAGCTATCTGTTCGCGGCAACTACCGCATCCCGCGCCTTACGCCGGAGCGTGAATTCTGGATCGCCGATCTGACCTTGCGAACGGAGAATCAGGATCTCGAATTCAAGCGAGACGAGAGTGACGAGAGTTTCGTCAAACTTGCGAACGGCAATATCGACAATCTGTTTTTGCGCTTGGGCAAACTTCGGCTCAGGGACCGTAAACTTGGCTACCAGCAGATACAGGAAACGATCTTCGCGCAGGCCCTGCGCGAGTCCTATGACTACGATCCCGGCGCCGATGCTCCCCCGGAAATTCGCGACCTGTCGAATGATCCGAATCTTGGCCACCTGTTTCGCGACCGGGTTCGCACGCTTTCACTTGGCATCGAATGGGACTGGCCCGCGATAAGGGGCAGTGGCTTCGAGACCGAAGGTCACCACGAGCGCGCCTGGATATTCACGTCCAACGGCGCCTGGGGGTCAGACCGCGACTTTACCCAGGTTTATTTGTCAACTCGCCGCAGTTACCTGAAAGGCGAGCGCTTCAAGTTCTTGTTGCGAGGTGAAATCGGTTACTCCGATGCTGCGGTCGACGAACTGGTCGTCAATGTCGCCGGTGAACCACTTTCTTTGTCGATCACGGAACTGCCAAACCAGTACCGCTTCAAGGCCGGTGGCAGTAACAGTGTCCGCGGATATGGCTTCGAGGACCTCAATGATAACGACGTCGGTTCCAACAACATTATTACCGCCAGTGCCGAAGTCGAAATGAAAATTCTGCCAAAGTGGTCAGTTGCCGCTTTCTTCGATATCGGCAACGCCTTCAATGACACAGAGGAGCCGAGCCTGAAACGCGGTATCGGGGTGGGCGTTCGCTGGTACAGCCTGGTTGGGGCGATTCGGATCGATGTAGCACAGGCTCTGGACTTCGAAGGGCAGCCGTGGCGGATTCATTTCACCATGGGCTCGCCGCTGCTGTGATCGGGCGCATCGCAAAAATTTTGCTGGCCGCATTTCTGGCGCTTCTTCTCGCAGTGGGAGCAGCGACCTGGTGGATAACCCGATCGGCCAGCGGTACACAGTGGCTGTGGAATCGGGTAGCTGCGGTGGTGCCGGGGGAGCTGTCAGCAGGTTCCGTCGAGGGAGCGTTATCCGACGGGCTTGTCGCAACTGCCGTGAGCTACCGCGACGACGGCGTTGAAGTCGAGCTCTCGTCAGTACAACTGGCGCTGATACCGCGGATCTTTCCCGTGGCCGTGCGACTGGAGAATGTGCAAATCGGCGACATCGTTGTTCGTCAACGCACGGCGCCGGTGCCGGCAGACGAGGACAGCGTATCGCTTCGCTCGATCCTGTCCATGCTGCAATTGCCGATTCCGGTACGTATCGAATCGCTGACACTTGACAGCTTGCGCGTGTTGTCGTTTGCAGGAGAAGAGACTTTCTCCATGGAAGCCGTCAGCCTTGCCGGTCAATTGCACGAGAGCGTTGCGTTCGACCGCGCAAGTTTGCGCCTGGGAGACATCGGACTCGAAGCCGCAGGCCGTTTTGGGCTTGCTGCGCCAAATGCCATTGACGGTGCCGTGCACGTTCGTATCGACCAGGAATCCGCCGAGCCAGTATCCTTCAGTGCAAACCTGCTCGGTGATCTGGATGAATTACACGTCGATGTGACGAGCGAGACGCTGGCAGGGCGCGTAACCGGAACCATTCGGCAAGTTACCGCGACGCCGCATTGGGATCTCCGTTTGACGTCGGACAGCTTGCAATGGCCGCTCATCGCGGACGAACCCGTCATCAGTGGCAGGTCGATCGATTTGCGAAGTGTCGGCAGTCTTGCTGACTACGATCTGGCGGGTACGGCGATCGCCGACGTGCAGCAAATAGGCGAATTGAGTCTTGCGATTGACGCACGCGGAAACACGAGCCGAATCGATGTCAGCGATCTGCAGCTTGACGGCGAGCGCTTGAGAGCATCGACGAGCGGCCGGCTCGACTGGTCCGATACTTTCGCAATCGCAGTCGATGCCGATGTCGCCCGTTTCGATCCTCACACGTTTGTGCCGGGCTGGCCGGAAGGCAGCTACGTGATCGGCGAGATCGAGGCGGCATGGCGTAGCGGAAGTATCGACCTGTCGACGCTGCGACTGCAGGTCACCGATTCGTCCATGTTGCTGGCAGCAAACGGTACAGTCGATACGGAACGCGGCATCGTCAACCTCGACATTGACTGGCAGAACCTGCAGTGGCCGGTAAGAGGCGATCCCCAGGTACAAAGCGAGTCCGGCCTCATCCGTCTCGACGGATACCCGGACGATTGGCTGGTCGACGGCCGATTGGCGCTCGAATTTCCCGGATATCCGCCAGGGGACTTCCAATTGCAGGGTCGGGGCGATCGCGAAAAAGTTGCCCTGACGATCGACGAAAGCACGTTGCTGGGCGGCACAGTATCGGGTCAATTGGAGTATGACTGGCACAGTGGTGGAGACTGGATTGCATCGCTTGAAGCCAGCAATCTGCATACGGAGCCTTTGGCTGCAGAGTGGCCGGGAATTCTGAATGCCCGGCTCGACACCCGGGGGAAGTTTCAGCCGCTGCAAGTTGAGCTGAATATCGAGCGCTTCGATGGTTCGTTGCGCGGCATGCCGGTCGAAGGCAAAGGCGCCTTGCAGTACGCGCCGGACAGCCTGACCTTCAGTGAGTTTCGCGTCGCATCTGAAACCGCCTGGCTCGAGCTCGACGGCGATTTGCAGAGTGCCGGGGGCATCGACTTCAGTGTCGATGTCGATGCTTTGGGAACATTCCAGCGTGGCGTGACCGGCGCCCTGACTGCCAGCGGTAACCTGAAGTTGCAGGACGATTTCCCGATTTTGCGTATGCAGTTTGACGGACAGGATCTCGCATGGCGCGAGATGCGAATCGGTACGTTGGCGCTGACCAGTGGCGCCTCGGGCACGGAGCAACCGCTGGACATAAAGATTGAGGGTAGCGACGTCAGAATCGATGGCCGGGACTTACAGACTGTCGAGCTACGCCTGGAAGGTGGACCTGACAATCAGCACCTGGAAGCTCAGGTCACCCATGAGGATGCCGCTCTGCACCTGGTACTTGATGGCGCGCTGGAAGAATGGCGTCGCCCGCTCGAGACCGCCTGGATTGGCGAACTCGAGGCATTGAGCCTGACCGCCGGAGATGCCGTGCAGTTGCAACTGGAAGAGCCCGTACCGCTGCGCTTCTCCCGGGACTCACAGACGATCAATGACGCCTGTATTGTCGGTAATGCCGCAGTGCGGATTTGCGGGCATATGGATCGGTCCGGTGCCGAGAGCTTGCAAGCCAGTGCCAGCTTCGCGGAAATACCGCTGGAAGCGCTGCAACCGGTGCTCGATACCGGGCTGACATTCACACAGACACTCGACGGCACGATGTCACTGAGTCTGGCTCCCGGCCGGGGCTTGTCCGGTGATGTCAGTGTCGACATGGCTCCGGGGTTTATCCGCCACCAGACGGACTCCCGTCTCGCAACAGCGACAGGTCCCGGACGACTTCGACTGCAACTCGACAACGGCAGGCTCCTGTCCGGAGCGATCAATATGCCGTTCGGCCAGGCGTCGACGATCGACGGGACGTTCGACGTGCTCGACGTGGGTTTGGGCGATGCCAGTCGAGTCGAGGGTAACCTGACCGTCGAAGTTGCCGATATCGGCGTCGTGGCCAATGTCACGCCCCTTTTCGCCGCGGCTTCCGGACGCCTTGAAGCGGCCCTTGGCATCACCGGTACCGTTGGAGAACCGGCATTCAGCGGTCAGGGCTCGATCCGGGACGGCCGGCTCAGTTACGAGCCGCTGGGGCTCGAATTGACGGAACTGCAATTACGCGGCGACATCCGGGAACGCAACCGGATTGAATTGCAGGGTACTTTCCGGGCCGGCGAGGGCCTGGGCGAGTTGCGCACCAGCGGTGATTATCTCGCCGGTGATCGCACGGAGCTGCAGATGTTCGTGAGTGGCCAGAACCTGACGGTTATTGACGTGCCGGACGTGCGGGTTGTCGCCAACCCGGATCTGCAAGTCGGCCTGCGGGCAGGGACTTTGCTTATCAATGGAAAAATCGTCGTACCGCAAGCGAGGCTGTCGCCGGCCAACCTGGCTGCCGGCGGAGCTCGCGAAAGCAGCGATGTCGTTATCGTTGCCGGCCAGGATGCCGACGTCAGCGATGAGCCCGACGAGGAATCTGGCTTCGCAATCAACGGGCGAGTCAACCTTGAACTCGGTAACGATGTCGTGATCGACCTTGACGTTGCCGATGCAAGCGTACAGGGACAGGCGACGTTCGAATGGAATGGTCCTGTCCTGCCGATGGCCGACGGGCAGTACCGGGTTGCAGGCAACATCCAGGCGTACGGTCAACTACTGCAGATTACCGAGGGCATCGTCAACTTTCCGAACGTCCCCGCCGACAATCCCGTACTGCGCATTCGTGCGGAACGGGAAATATTCGGAAATTCGCAGGTGCGCAGCGCCGGTATCTTCATAACCGGCACCGCCAAGCGTCCGGACGTCGAGATCTATACCACGCCTGCCACCAACGAAAGCCGCGCACTGACAATGCTGGTAACCGGCAGCGACTTCAACTTCGAGCAGGGTGTAGGAGCCGTTGACGTCGGCACCTATATCGCGCCGAAGCTGTACCTCAGTTACGGTATAGGTCTGTTCGCTCGCGAGAATGTCATCAGCGTGCGTTACGACCTCGCGCGCGGTTTCGGCATCAAGGCATCCTCCGGGAGCCGTTCGGACGGTGTCGATCTCAGCTATACCATCGAAAACTGAACGCCGCGCTCAGGTGCCGCGCGGCTGGTAACTACTGTAAAGTACGCCAATGCGAACGGACCTCCTGCCAGCCAACGCGGTGCTCGCCGCTAACCGGATAGCGCCGTATATTCGCTATACACCTCTCGACTTCTCTCCCTGGTTCAGTGCGCAGACCAATGCCCAGGTCTTTATGAAACTGGAGAACCTGCAATATACCGGTTCATTCAAGTTGCGCGGAGCTTTCAACAAGTTGCTGTCGATGAGCGAACGTGAACGTGAAGCGGGTTGCGTAGTTGCATCCAGCGGCAACCACGGTGCTGCCACGGCATTCGCGATGGCAAAACTCGGGACGCACGGCATCGTTTTCGTGCCCGAACAAACGTCGACGACCAAGGTTGAAGCAATCCGCGCTGCAGGGGCCGAGGTGCGCTTTTTCGGTACGGACGGCCTGGACACCGAAACGCATGCACGGGAGTATGCGGCCGATCATGGGATGCACTACCTGTCACCGTACAATGATCCTGACGTTGTCGCCGGCCAGGGCAGTTGCGGGGTCGAAATCGCCAGGCAATTGTCTGATATCGACGCCGTATTTGTCGCGGTGGGTGGCGGCGGCCTGATCGCGGGTGTCGGAAGCTTTCTGAAATCCGTCAAGCCCGGACTGTCTGTTATCGCGTGTCAGCCCGAAGCGTCTG
>CAZSDL010000147.1:0-6137 GCA_964605635.1 uncultured Woeseiaceae bacterium | reverse complement strand
CGATCACGGCGACCATTGATTCAGCGGTAGCTCGCCGGTCTCAGAATCCGTCCGGCTCGAGAGTAATTTCAACCCGGTTGTTTGCCAGGGCGACTTCGTTCCATTCGCCGGCCGAAACTCCCGCTATTAAGGGCGGATAGTCGATTCGCGGGGCGGCATTGCCACGGGCGGTGACAACATAACGAATCTGTCCGGCGGTCTGCTCCTCGATGATGTTCAGGAAGTTGGCGAACGCTACCGATTGCCGCGAGGCGAAGGCCAGCGCATCATCGCTGCCGAATCCGATTCTTTCGCAATTCCTGGCTTCGGTCTCAGCCGGCGCGGGCACGAGGCCGTCGTCGCTGCTCACCATCGTGCAGAAATCACCGACGTGGGTCTCGAGCAATACCTGTCCCGAGTAGCCCATATTAAGCAGGCGTTCGTTCAGTTCTTCGACCATTGCGAGCCGCCTGTCTCCCAACGGTATTTCGCCGAACGGATACTGCGCAGCCAGATTGACTGCCCATTCCATGGCGTTCAGCGCCGCCAGAAAAGTCGAACTGTACGACTGCTGGTAGTTGCTGAGACGTCGCTGTACTTCTATTGTCCCGTCTGCTTCGAACGTACGTTGCTGTTCGAGCGCAGCCAGTAAAGTCGCGCTTTGCTGCCGCTCCTGCTGCCAACTCTGTTCGCTTTGCCAGTAAAGCCAGCCAAAGACAGCGATGACGACAGCCATTAGCGCGATCGCGATACGGGCAGCAGTCGGCACGTTTTGATCTGCCCGATCTTGCGATTTCTTTTCTTCTTCGTTTGGTTGCACTCGGATTTCATCGGCAACACGTGCGGCGATTGCTTCGTAGCTGTCCAGCAAGTCGCGTCGAATCACGGCACGTTGCTGATCAAACAGGTCCTGAATGAGCTCGCGCAGATCGTGATCGAATTTTTCGAGGCCTGGAAGTTCGCCGGCTGGATGCTCTCGGCCCGATTCCATTGCCACGACTTCCCGGACGGCCCGCTGTCCGATGACACGCAGGGACTCAAGAACCTTGGATACCTCAACCGGCTCAACTTCCTTGGGCAGTACGCCGACGGCACCGAGCGCGCGTGCTTGCCCGACGTATACCTCGCCCTTCTGCGATGTATACATCATGATAGGGATCGTGGCGGTATCCGGATTGTTCTTGATCGCTGTCACGGCCTCGAATCCGTCCATCCCCGGCATGAGGTGATCCATGAAGATAACGTCAGGACGGTGGTCGTTCAGATATTCGAGCGCGGATTCAGCGGACTCGACGGTCGCTACATCGAGGTCGTGCACTTCAAGCATGCGGCTCAGCACGACGCGTGCCGATTTCGAGTCGTCGACGATTAACGCGCTTTTTCTCACCCCGGGTCCTTGTGCGCCGCCAAGCCCCGACTTTGTTAGGGCGCGCACAATATTACCCGTAATCAGGTCACGTTTAGCGCAGCTACTGTGGAAAGGGCTCCCGGACCGGGCTTTCCTCGAGAGCATGGCTCGGGGACATTGACTGTATATGGGTCTAAAAGTTCATTTAACGCCCCCATTTGCGTCTTGCGCCCGAGGGCCGTCCTCGGATAATGGCTGAGTACAGCCGATCGAGCGAGACGCGGCGCGCGGCAAGCGCTTGCCTGAGAGCGATGCGCCGCCCGATCCGGCAAGGAATCCGTTGCTTTGACGAATTCGCGTGGTGCTACACTAGGGTTCATCGATACTGGTCGGGTTCTACGCGCTTTTGTCGAAGCGGCAGACTAACTCGGCACGCAATACCAGTCACAGGTCGACCTGCTGCTGGTGTTGCGTCGCAATAGGAATGCTGCTTCTTCGCGTTGGGCGATCCATGACGAGTGTCGGGGAAAAAATAATAACAAGAATGGACAGGCTTTCTGGTACACACGCAGCGCGTATCTGCACCGGTCGTCGGAGTCTCGAATGCGGATGACCGGCAGAATCTTACCCAGGTATCTCCTACTCGCGTCGACGTTGTCGCTGATCGTCGTTGGAATAATGCTGTCGATGTTCTATGGGCAGTATCGATGGCTGGCGCGCGGCATGATGGACACCAGCGTCGCACAGCACGACGCCAGTCTCGCAGCAAGCTTCGAGGGTCGCGCGCGCGCCCAATTGTACCGGGTTGCGGACGAGATTGCCGACCGAATTGGTGATCAGGCTACCGATGCCGATTCGATAAACGGAGCGGCTGTCGTCGCTGGTATTCTCGGGCGAGCTGTACGCAGCAATGAAAATCTTACCGGGCTGCGCTATGAGAGTGATCAGTTCAGTGTTATCGAAACAGGGGAGACAGCGGTCCTTTCGAGCATTCAAGGCACCTCTGTATGGAAGGACGATCGGTTGTATCTCTCTTATCCGGTCATGCAGAACGAGTTGCAGATAGGACAACTGAAAAGCAGTTTCGTACTGACCAGGCTCTATGAGGAATCACAGGCATTTGAACAGCGGCTGCTTGCGCTCGAAGAGGACTATTTTCTTGGCTCGCTCTGGTGGGTTGGTGGGGCGGTGCTGCTCGCGTTCATGCTCTGCATTGCGGTTATATGGACGATAGGCCGTTCGCAAACCCGACGCATTCAGGAATTGAAGGTCCAGGCCGAGAAAATGAGCGAAGCCAATTTCGGCGAGCCGTTACCGGTATCCAATCAGGATGAACTCGGCAAGCTCGCCGGGGTTTTCAATGAGATGCGTGAGAAATTACGGCGAACCACGTTGTCTCGGAATTACGTTGACCGCGTACTGGCGAGCATGAACGAAGCTGTGATTGTCACCGACCCGACTGGACTGATTACACGAGTTAACGAAGCCACTTTACGTATGTTGAATTACGGTGAAGGGGATCTGCTCGGACAGCCAATCGATCTTTTCGTCGACAACCAGAAGGGCGCCTCACTTGCGTTCGACCTGCCGGCAGGCCTGCCACGCGAAGCATTTCTCCTGACCCGGTCCGGAGAATCCGTACCGGTATCGTATACCGGCTCGACAATTGTCGAAGGTGACGGATCCAGCGGTGATCGTATATTTGCGGCCCAGAACATTACCGAACGCCGCCGTGCAGAACAGAGAATTCGCTACCTGGCGCGCATTGACGCACTGACAAAGGTCCCGAATCGCATGCAGTTCCAGCACTTACTGCAGCGAGCTATTGCGAGAGCGCGTAGAACGCGCAGAACCCTGTTTCTGTTCTACATCGATATCGACCACTTCAAGGATATTAATGACACCTTCGGCCATCTTGCGGGCGATACGACTCTCGAGACGGTTGCCGATCGACTGACTGCCGTCCTGCCCGAAGACTCCATTATCGGGCGTTTGGCCGGAGACGAATTCGCGGTAATCGTGGACGGTGATGACGCCAACGAAGATCACAAGGGTCGGCGCGATAAACTGGCGCGTTCCCTGCTGGACCGGCTCGCAGATCCGTTTTATGTGCAGGGCCACGAAGTGTTCATGACGGCCAGTATGGGTATAGCGTGCTATCCGGATGATGCTGCCGACGTTATCGACCTGATCCGCAACGCCGATGCGGCTCTGTATCATGCCAAGAAGAACGGCGGCAATATTTTCTCCTACTATGTTCCGGAGATGAATGAAGCCGCGGTCGAGCGCCTGATGACCAAGAGCAAGCTCAAACGGGCCTTCGAGCGCAATGAACTGCTCGTCCACTATCAGCCGAAATACAACCTGGAAACCGGGGAGGTCAACGGCGCGGAGGCACTGGTCCGTTGGGAGCTTCCTGAGCGCGGCATTATCCTGCCGTCCGATTTCATCCCGATCGCTGAAGAGACCAATCTTATTGTGGAGATCGGGGAATGGGTGCTGGAGCGTGTTTGCGAAGATTTTCGTTACTGGCAGCGCTCGGTCGGCAACCCCGGCAGGGTTTCTGTCAATCTTTCCCTGAAGCAGCTCCGGCAACCGAACTTCATCAACCGAATCAATGCCATTCTGAAAAAGTTCGAAGTGTCGCCGACCTCGCTCGAGCTGGAAATCACTGAAACCACCCTGATGGAGAATCCCGGCCGTACCATCAAGCTGCTCGACGAACTGTTCGCGCTCGGTTTGCATTTGGCGATTGACGATTTTGGCACCGGCTACTCGTCATTGAGTGCCCTGCAGCAGTTTCCCATCAGTACACTTAAAATCGATAAGTCATTTGTTAAAGATGTAGCAATCAATGCGGGCGACGCGACCATTGTGGGCACTATAATCCATATGGGACGCAGTTTAAAAATGGACGTGGTTGCTGAAGGCGTTGAAACTGAAGAACAGCTGGCATTCCTGCAAACACTTGATTGCACTTACGTTCAGGGGCTTTTGTTTGGAGACCCGATGAGTGCCGACAACTACCTGGAACTCCTCCTGGCGCAACTCGAAGGCACAGATTCCCATCGAGCATTGTTCGCCTGAATGACGCTTCAAGAGCTCTCGCCCAGCTTCGAAAAAATTGCGTTCACGCACCAAACCTGATCATAAGTTGCTGACATTTTTGTCGTTTTTTCCGCGCTTCACTCTTCAAAGCTGACATGATTAAATATTGCGAGATGCATGTGGTTCATGCACTGCTTTTCAGTTAATTATTCCCAATCAGGGATTTCATACAATCAAGGGTACCGGACATCATGAAAAGATCTTTTACACTCGTTGGCGCCATGTCGCTGTTCCTCACAGCACAGGCATCGTTTGCTTGTAACTATCCGCAGCGTGTGGACATACCGAACGGCAAGACTGCCAGCCAGGATGAAATGGTCGGTGGCCAAAGCGAAGTCAAGCAGTATGTGGCGGCGATGGAAGCGTACCTCGAGTGCATCCTCGAAGAGGAGAAGGCAGCTCGGGCGGCCATCGAGGACCTGACACCGGACGTAGAGCAGCAGCGTGAAGACATGCTGACCAAGAAATACAATGCGGCGGTGGACGAGATGGAAAAAGTAGCCGCGAATTTCAACAATGAAGTGCAGGCCTACAAGGCCCGCAATAATTGAACGTTCCTGCTCACTTCACCCCGGCCTGGTTTCCGGGAATTCGGAGCAGATGGTAAGTCACTTGCGGCCTATGGCCTGGTGACCCGGGCATTATGAATCTGACGCCCGTCCAGCTGACGGGCTCTTTTTCGCTACTGCGCAATTACCCGGTGACGTTTAAAGACTGTCGATCTTTTTTCTAAGATCGAATCGGCTCTCGGGATTTTCTGTGATGATCCGCTCCAGAACCCGAACGCGTTCCTCGAGAGCTTCGATTTTCGCCAGGGTCCCTTCGAGTTCGTAGTCCGATGCGCCTTTCTCGCGCTTATGGTCAAGGTAGCTCTGGAAAATTTTCACGCTCGCGCCAATCGCGACCAGCAGTAGCACAAAGGTAAAAACGCCATTCATTTGATTTCCTTTATGTCGTGTTATCTGTGCCCGGCAACCGTCAGAGTTTCCGGAATTCCTGATCCAGATCGAACCTCGACGACGTTACGTAACGTTCGAGCTTGGCCAGACGCCCATCCAGGGCCTGGAATCGGCGCCTCACGTCGCCCAGTGTCTCGCGCGGCGAAGAACGCAATGCGCGTCGAAACTCCGGGTCAAACTTGGGCAGCTGGTCGTTGGGGGACGCCGACGGAACAAGAAATACAGTCCCGAAGTACGCAAGCAAGGTCACGGGCGTAGCCATAAAGAACGCGATAACAGCCAGTATCCGGGTAACCTTAAGGTTAAAACCGAAATAGTCGGCCAGTCCCGCGCACACCCCGGCAATCATTGCTCGATCACGATTACGGTAGAATCGTCGTCTGCGAATAGAATCGTAGTCGCTCATGAACGGCTCCAGCGATCATGTCGTGAATGCCGGTGCCAGAATTCGTATTCATGGCAGCGTCCAGCATACGTCAACGGCTTGACACGAAATAGCAGAGTGGCTGCGATGTAGGCCAGTACGGTCGGCCAGAAGAATACGACCAGGCTGATCAGCGCAATGATCCGCACCGTTCCAGTCCGGAAATTCGCAAATTCGGAGAGTCCTGCACACACACCGAAGATCCAACCGTTTTCGCGATCCCGATAGATACCGCGCAGCGGGCTTTCGTCGCGATGATACGAAGCACTGCTCATTGCCTTCTCCTCCATTCCGGCGATTCGTTGTCGAGTATTGTTTC
>CAZSDL010000146.1:0-6168 GCA_964605635.1 uncultured Woeseiaceae bacterium | reverse complement strand
TTGGCAGCATTTCGGCCAACTCCGATCCCGAAATCGGCAAGATCATTTCGGAAGCCATGAAGAAGGTCGGCAAGGAAGGCGTCATTACCGTCGAGGAAGGCTCCGGACTGGAGAACGAACTCGATGTCGTGGAAGGCATGCAGTTTGATCGCGGCTATCTCTCACCGTACTTCATCAACAACCAGCAGAGCCAGAGCGTAGAGCTCGAGAATCCGCTGGTGCTGTTGTACGACAAGAAGGTCTCCAATATCCGCGACCTGTTGCCGGTACTGGAAGGCGTGGCCAAGGCAGGCCGTCCGCTGCTGATCGTTGCAGAGGACGTGGAAGGCGAAGCGCTGGCGACGTTGGTCGTCAACAACATTCGCGGCATCGTGAAAGTCGCTGCCGTGAAGGCGCCTGGATTCGGCGATCGCCGCAAAGCCATGCTGCAGGACATCGCTGTCCTGACCGGTGGCCAGGTCATTTCCGAGGAAGTCGGCCTGTCGCTGGAAAAGGCGACGCTCGACGACCTTGGCGAGGCGAAGAAGGTCCAGATCACCAAGGAAAATACCACCATCATCGATGGCGCCGGGCGTGCTGCGGACATCAAGGGACGCGTTGACCAGATCAATGCCGAAATCGAAGAGTCCAGCTCCGACTACGACAAGGAAAAACTGCAGGAGCGTGTTGCCAAGCTCTCCGGCGGTGTTGCCGTGATCAAGGTCGGTGCTGCCACCGAAGTCGAGATGAAAGAGAAGAAGGCACGTGTCGAAGACGCTCTGCACGCAACCCGTGCAGCCGTTGAAGAAGGCGTGGTTCCCGGCGGCGGCGTAGCTTTCGTTCGTGCTGTCGCGGCCATCAAGAAGCTGGTCGGTGACAATGACGACCAGACGGTCGGCATCAACATCCTGCGCCGGGCGGTCGAAGAGCCATTGCGGTTGATCGTCAGGAACGCCGGCGGTGAACCCAGTGTCGTGCTGAACGCGGTAGTAGCCGGTAAGGGCAACTACGGCTACAACGCGGCGACCGGCGAATACGGCGACATGATCGAGATGGGCATTCTGGACCCGACCAAGGTCACGCGTTATGCACTGCAGAATGCTGCGTCAGTAGCCGGTTTGTTGCTGACCACGGAAGCCATGGTTGCGGAAGCGCCGAAGGACGAGTCGTCGGCACCTTCAATGCCTGATATGGGTGGTATGGGCGGCATGATGTAAGCAATCGCTCTATCTGCGATTGACACGAAAAAGCCCCGCAATCGCGGGGCTTTTTTTTGCGGGTCGCGCCGATCGGCGCAAGCCTGACGCAATCGCTCGAACTATGCGCCTGGCGAATGCTCCTAGCGTATGCGCCTGGGGTCCTCGCAGCGGCAAAACTGCTCGACCTCATTCTCGGTTTCAATGCGGCTCGGGTAGCGGTCCTCACAGACCCAGACCTCCGACAGCGGGCATCGATCCGCATTCCGTCGTTCCGACGGGGGCGAATAGCCAGCGGCGCAGGACACTAAAGCCGCGCTGAAAGTCGTTGTCACAATCGTTACGAAAATTGCTCGAAAAACCGTCATGACCTTTGCTCCTCGTCGCAGGAATGCATAAATGAAAGTTCACGGCCTGTCTCGGAAACTGCAATGAGACGATACCCGTTCTTCCCGAGCCTGGCGATCATTGCCGCCGTTCTTTTCGGCCCTATGCCGCTAAAACGGTGATGGAACTCCACCAGCAATTGCCTCGGTCTGACAGTGGATTGCAGCAAATTATCCAGAACTTCGTACTCGGCGCCTTCGATATCCATCTTGAGCAGGTCTATTCGCTCGTGTCCCAGGCGCTTCGTGATAGAGGGCAAATTGACAGCCGGAACGTCGATCGCCTCAGCCGCAGAAGCGCCCTCGTCAACCATCGTATACATGACCTTCGATCGACTGCCATCTCTATTCAGGCGCGGGTACAGCTGTAAAAAGCCGTTTTGTGCCGCAATAGCCCATGGATAAAAGCGGAAATTCACAGGCAGTTGGCGCGCTGCAAGCCAGTCGATTGTCGAGGGAGTCGGATCGAATGCGTGCACGTCGAGACCGAATCGTTCTATCAGGAACAGGTCAAAGCCGACATCCTCACCGATGCCGAACGAGTAAACGATGCTGTCACTGTTCAGCGTGTCCGGGTGAAACCACCAACCGCCTGCCTTCACGATCGATACCTGGAGTTGCGGCTTGATTCGCAGTTCCTTGCCTGCAAGGCGCTTCAAGAACAGCTTTTTACGCCGGTAGCCCGGCGTTTTCTCCACTCGCTTCCACCAGGAAAAGGCCATCGCTGCGTTTCTCTCCAGCCTATTCTGTCGACGGTGCCGGGCGAACCTGATCGCGCTTGCGGCGCCTAAGTCGCAGCCGTCGATATCCAAGAAGAATTCCCAGCACCGCCGCATAAATGGCGGGTTCCCGTGTATCAATCTTGACCTGCCACCAGTAATGCCACACGCCAAGTATGCCGACGATGTACACGCTGTAGTGCAATTGTTGCCAGCGTTTGCCAAGCCGACGGCGCATGCCGTTGGTCGAAGTCACCGCCATCGCCAGCAACAGGAGAAACGCAGCAAAGCCAATGGTAATGAAGGGTCTCTCCAGGATGTCCTCCAGGATTGCTGACAACATGAGGCCCTGGTCCAGAATGAGCCAGGCCAGAAAGTGCATCAGTACATAGAAGAAGGCGAACAGGCCGAGCATGCGACGAAACCGTGCCAGCCAGTTCCAGCCGGTGATCTGCCGCAGCGGTGTCACCGCAAGTGCGATCAGCACGAAGCGCAATCCCCAGTTGCCGAATCGGTCCTGTATGTCCTCGACGGCATTGACGCCCAGGCTGCTGGTCAGGCCTGTCACATCCGTTACGACGAATACGGCGGGCAAGAGGCTCAGCAGGAATACCAGCGGCTTCCAGACGAAGCGAACCTGGCTGAGCGTGTTCATGCGCTGAACAGGCGAACTGCGCCGCGCTCAGAAATTGCGGCGCAGATCGAGACCCTGGTAAAGGTGCGCGACCTCTTCAGCGTAGCCGTTGAACATGAGCGTTGGTTGTTTTGCGGCGAACAGTCCGGCACCGATACGACGTTCCCGTGCCTGACTCCAGCGCGGGTGATCGACTTCCGGGTTGACGTTGGCGTAGAAGCCGTACTCCTTAGCCGCCGCCATCTCCCAGCTGGTCCGTGGTTGCCGTTCCACGAATTCCATGCTGACGATACCCTTGATGCCTTTGAATCCGTATTTCCATGGCACGACCAGCCGGATCGGTGCGCCGTTCGCGTTCGGCAACACCTCGCCGTAGAGGCCTAGCGCCAGTATGGTCAGCGGGTGCATTGCCTCGGCCATCGTCAGGCCTTCGCGGTAGGGCCACTCGAGTACCCGCGATCGCTGGCCGGGCATGCGCTGTGGATCATGCAAGGTTTTAAAACTGACGTATTTCGCGCTGGCGGTTGGTTTGAATTGACGAATGATATCCGCCAGTGGAATCCCGACCCAGGGAATGACCATCGACCAGGCTTCGACGCAACGCATGCGATAAATGCGCTCCTCGAGCCTGTGCGGCTTGACGAAATCGTCGAAATCGAACGTACCGGTTCGCTCCGCATGCCCGGAAACGGCCAGTGACCACGGGCGCGGCTCGAATTGCCGGGAATTTCGTGCCGGGTCGGCTTTGCCGGTGCCGAATTCATAGTAATTGTTATAGGTAGTTATGTCCTCGAAGCTGTTGGGCGCCTCCTCGGTGCTGAACGGACTGGCACTCACGTCGTCAAGCTTTTCGCCCAGCCGTTCCGGCAAGATGGCGCCAAGCGCAGGCCCGGCCGCGTGCCCGGCCGCGAGTGCGCTGCCAACGGCCGCGCCGTGTGCCAGGAATCGCCGGCGATCGACGTAGTTTTCCGGACTCGTGATTTCCGAGGGGCGGATGCCAGACGGCTTGCGTATCAACAAATCCTCTCTCCCGTAACGTTCACTGCCAATTCATTGACCACCAAACATCCCTTTTTATTGCAGCTGCGACCGGCCCTGACCTCCCTGGACAATCACAACGGCTCTTATCTGCCAGGAAAATGCCGCAAAACGCCGATAAAATCACCTAAATTCGGGAAAAATGTCGTATTCCATTGAGTTTTTAAGTCGCTGCCGCGGGGCAAACTTTCCGCTGCTGCGGGCATCCAACTGTCTGCAAGAACGGTACTTGCGGGAGCGCAATCTTGAATAACGCGGGTCCGGCCATATTGTACAGGTCTTGTGTATTTTTACAGTAACCGGACCATGCCCGTGATCAATCGCAATGCCGAAAATCGACAGCAAAGCGCTGATGCAACGTCGCTCGCGACCTTGCAGGTCGACATCATTGCCGACCTCGTTTGTCCGTGGTGCTACCTCGGCAAGCGTCGCCTGGACGATGCCCTGCATGCCGTCCATGGTCCGAGCACGCTCACCTGGTACCCGTTCCAGCTCAATCCGAACATGCCGGCCGAAGGCATGGCAATCGAGGAATATCTCGCGTCCCGCTTCGGCGACCCGCAGGCCCTGCAGCCGGCACTGGCCGAGTTGACTCGGGCCGGCAGCGCGGAAGGCGTCAATTTTCGTTTTGACCGAATGAGGCAGGTTCCCAATACCTTGAATGCACACCGCGTCATGCGGCTCGCGGAAACGGAAGGCGCCAGCGCCTCCGGGCTTGCCGAGACTTTTCTCAAGGGTTTCTTCGAGGAAGGACTCAACCTGTCCGATCGCGATGTCTTGCTGGATATCGGCGTGCGGGGCGGCCTTAGTGCGAAGTCGATCAACAACACACTGGAAGACGACACCTCGCGTAAAATCGTCCTGTCACAGGAAGCGCAGGTACGGAAGAGCGGGGTAACCGGCGTGCCCAACTTCCTGGTAAATAAACGCCTTTTTGTTATCGGTGCGCAAAGTACCGAGAGTCTCGTTACTGTCTTCGATCACGCGATGTTCGGTGCAGAAGGCGAGCAATCGGTGTCTCCAGTCTTTCACTGACGGCTTGGCTTCCCGGACGATGCGCCGGTTGCCGGTTTGCCCGCAGGGTAGCGGCGACGCATCCAGTCGAGGATCCGTTCATTGAGTTCGTCCGGCACTTCCTGCTGCGTCCAGTGCCCGCACTTGTCGATCGTCTGAATTTCCAGGTCATCGACATACGGCCGCATCGCTTCGATCTGCGCGGGACTGACAACGATATCGTCCGTGGCCCCGATGAACAGGGCGGGGACGCGAATCCTTTGCTCGACGTATTCGCTTGCTGCCCAGTTGCGGCTCCAGTTGCGGTACCAATTGATGGGCCCGGTAAATCCGCCTTTCGCGAAGGCAGCGGCGTAGACCGACAGCTCCACTTCATCGAGCAACGGGTCGCCTGCCGCTTGCGGCCGGTCCAGAAGCGCCAGCAGGCTCATTGTCTTATGCTGGCGCGGCAAGCCGTCGAAACGCTCGCGGGTAATGGGCCGGCGACGCATCATGCGATCGATGAAGCGCGCGGGATCCTCGGCAAATCGCCGGTCGGCTTCGCTGGAATCCTGGAAATTGACAATGTAGAAGTCGGGCCCGAGCCGATCTCGCATGAGTGCGACCGGATCGACGGCTGGCCGCGGCAGGAACGGAATGTTGAGGGCGACGAGTCCGGCGATGCGTTGCGGAACCACCAGTGCCATTTGCCACAGCAACAGCGCGCCCCAGTCATGCCCGATAAAAAATGCGCGAGGCAACTGCAGCGCATCCAGCAAACCGGTAACGTCGGCGATCAGGGTGTCGATCGCGTAGTCGCTTACTCCTGTTGGTTTGTCTGTGCCGCCGTAACCCCGAAGGTCCGGCGCAATGGCCCGGTAACCGGCCGCGGCCAGCGCTGGCAACTGGTGGCGCCACGAATAGGCCAGTTCGGGGAAGCCGTGCAGCAGCACTACCGGCGGCCCGCTGCCCTCAGAATGCACGGCCATACAAATGCCGTTGGTCTCGATCATCACTGGCTCGGGAAAAGCGATGGGCATGGCAACTCCTGGTAAGACTGCTCTTGTATTTTAGACGGTCCGGCATTAGTTTCCGGTACAGGACTGGGATGGGGACGAGTAGGCGGGCGCCGCCGTTTGCAGCGACCGGGGGCCGGTGAGAGCCCCGGATCGACGGCCGCCGAATATCACCCCGGAGTCGCCGCCTGAACCGCGATGGCCGAT
>CAZSDL010000145.1:0-6174 GCA_964605635.1 uncultured Woeseiaceae bacterium | reverse complement strand
TTCGGTATCAGGATGATTACCACCGCGGCTCGTACGATTGTTGAGATGACGAATACGCCTATTAGGGGGCTGAGCCAGCTTAGCTGGTAACCGGCAATGTTTATCTGGGTGGGAAGTACGGTGCCCAGATAGCCACCCAGCAGTGCACCGCTGAAAATGCCGACGCCGGCGATGACGTTGTGGATAGCGAGGTAGGTGGCGCGGCGATGCGGGGAGATCAGATCGTAGATGAAATTGCTGGCGCTCAGGCTGAACCCCGCCCACGCGAAGCCGCTGACCAGTTGCACGGCGATCAGGTACCAGAAGTTGCTGGAGAAAACCCATAGCAGCGGCATCAGCGGGATAAGGATCCCGGTTGCGGCAAGTATGCGCCGGTTGCCGAAAACATCGCTGATGCGGCCCCACTGCGACAAGGTCAGGAATTGCGCGAAGATTGCCGCGGCGGTGTTTACTGTGAATGCCAGGTAGCTGAATTGCAGGTCGCGCAACATATAGACAGTGAAGAACGGTGACGCGATCGCGACACCGAACTGGGTCAGGGCAAAGAAGATCGAGAAGCGCACGACATTCGAATGCCGGAGCCGCTGCCACCAGCCCGCACCGAACGGAAACTCGAGGGCGGCAACGTGCCCGGGCGGGTCGTACATGCGCGATAGCTGGTAGACCGAGACGAGCCTTGCACCGGCAGCAATACTGAACAGCACGACGAAGCCGGTCAGGGTGCTGCCGCGGCCATTGAAGAAGTGCAGAATGAATCCGCCCACCAGGAGAGACAGAAACGTGAATGCCGTGACCAGCCTTGTGCGCAGGGCGAAGAAGCGGCCGCGGCGTCGTGCCGGAACGATGTCGCCCATCAGGCTGCTCCACTGCGGCGTGACCAGGTGCGCGCCGCTCTGGTAAAGCACCACGCAGGCGATCAGCAGCGGTACCGCTCGGTCGGGAACGAGCAAGGGCAGCAGCAGCAAAGGTATCCAGGCGAAGGCCTGCAACCCGGCGCCGGTCAGGATCAGCCACTTGCGCTTGCCGGTCAGGCGTCCGAGCCACGCTGACAACAGTTGCACGAACGAAGCCAGGAGCGGTGGCAACGAGGCGAGCATGCCGATCTGCGGGGTGGTGGCCTTCAGGAACAGGGCGAACGCCGAGAAGTAGGTCTCACCGATTCCCGTCATGGTCGCGAACGCCACGGCGTCCTTCAACGAGTGCCGCAACGAGCGGTTCGTCTGCGGGTCGCGGGAGAATTCGGTCTTCATGCAGGAGGCTGGATGTGGCCGGGAGTCGGGGCGGTCATCATTGGTGAATCGAAGCAGCAATTCCAGCGACTGTCGCACACCACCGACACAAGTCTGTCACCGTCTCGCAGTTTTCGTAGAAAGAGATTGACATTTGATACGTCAGAAATATAGTACCGCGAAAATCAGGCGGGCATGTTCCGCGCGACTCGACGGGCCGGGTCGATTTTTGTCTGCAGGTCGCCCAACTGCGTATCAGGATCTGTTGATGAAAACCGCGTCGCAAACCGCGGAGGAGCCTCCGGAACGGGGAAGCAAAACCCTTGCCTCTCCCGCCACGCGCTCCCGCCGCGCTCTCCCCACCACCCCCAAACTGCAGACAACCATCGCCAGACGAGATCGGGCACGCTTCTGCGTGTCGCAACGCTCGGCGGAGTTTCTGGCCCGATACTATCCGGAAGCCGGCGTCGACGACTGGAACGACTGGCGCTGGCAGAACCGGCACCGGGTACGCACGTTAGCCGACCTGGAGCGGATGATCGACCTGTCCGAGGACGAGACCGCGGCGATCCGGCAGCATACCGGCGCCCTGCCCGTCGGCATCACGCCTTACTATGCCAGCTTGCTGGATCGAACAGACGCGCTGCAACCACTTCGCCGTACCGTGGTGCCCGTGCTTGGCGAGTATCTTGTCTCCCGCGGCGAGAATGACGACCCACTCGGGGAAGACGCTCACAGCCCGGTACCGGGACTGGTGCACCGCTACCCCGACCGGGTATTGCTGCTCGTGACCAACTTCTGCTCGGTCTACTGTCGCTACTGCACGCGTGCTCGCATGGTCGGCTCGGTCGGCGAACGCAGTGTGAAGAAATCGGATATCGAGGCAGCACTCGACTACATCGAGCAGACGCCGGTCGTGCGCGACGTGCTCATCTCCGGCGGCGATCCATTGAGCCTGGACGATGACCGGCTCGAGTACATCCTGAAGCGCCTGCGCAAGATCCCGCACGTGGAGTTCGTACGAATCGGCAGCAAACAGCCGATCGTGCAGCCAATGCGCGTCACGCCTACCTTGACCCGCATACTCAAGCGCTACCACCCCTTGTGGATGAGCCTGCACTTCACTCACGTGGATGAGATCACTCCCGAGGTCACGGAAGCATGCGCTCGCCTGGCCGATGCCGGCATACCGCTCGGCAGCCAGACCGTGTTGTTAAAGGGTGTTAACGATGATTCGGTGACTATGAAACAACTGATGCATGGTTTGTTGCGTATTCGCGTCAAACCTTACTACCTGTACCAGTGCGATCCAATCTCCGGATCTGCGCACTTTCGCACGCCCGTCGCCAAGGGTATTGAGCTGATTCGCGGGCTGCGCGGCCACACAACCGGTTACGCAGTGCCCACCTTTGTCGTCGACGCCCCGAATGGCGGCGGCAAGACAGCAATCGCTCCCGACTACGTCGTCGGCCATGAGAACGGCGACCTGGTCCTGCAGAGCTACGACGGCGGCCAGTACCGGTATCCGGACACAGATCCGCAACTCTCGCAGTTGCAGGAGTGCTGATCATGAATCGAAGTAATAAATTGCGCGTCGGCCTCACCTACGATCTTCGAGATGCATGGCTGGAAGCCGGCTACAGCGAACTGGATACGGCGGAATTCGATCGAGCCGACACCATCGACCACATTGCCGACACGCTGACGGCGCTGGGTTACCGGGTCGACCGTATCGGTCACCTGCAGCAACTGGCACGACGACTCGTTGCGGGGGACCGCTGGGACCTGGTATTCAACATCTGCGAAGGCATGCACGGCTGGGGCCGCGAGGCCCAGGTGCCGGCATTGCTGGATGCGTACCAGGTCCCTTACGTTTTTTCGGACCCGCTGGTCTGCGCATTGACCTTGCACAAGGGCATGACGAAAGACGTGGTACGTGCTGCCGGCGTGGCCACGCCCGACTTCGTGGTGATACACGAGCAGGGCAGCGTGCGCAACGTCAAGTTGCCCTATCCGTTGTTCGCCAAACCGGTTGCGGAAGGTACCGGCAAGGGCGTCAGCAGCGAATCCAAGATCAACAATGCTGAAGAACTGCAGGCAGTCTGCCGTTCGTTGCTGGCCGAACACCGGCAGCCGGTGCTGGTGGAACGCTTCCTGCCGGGCCGCGAGTTCACGGTGGGTATTCTCGGCACCGGTCGCAAAGCGGGCGCCATTGCTACGCTGGAGATCAATCTTTTGCCGGATGCGGATGCGGAGGTCTACTCCTATCGCAACAAGGAAAACTGCGAGGAGCTGGTGGAGTACAAGCTGCTCGAGGAAGGCAAGTTACGCGGCCGGGTTGAGTCGCTGGCACTGCGCACGTGGCGTGCGCTTGGTTGCCGCGATGCCGGCCGCATCGACGTGCGGGTCGATGACGACGGTGTCCCGAACTTCATCGAGGTGAATCCGCTCGCAGGCATGCACCCGCATCACTCTGACCTGCCGATCATGGCGTCGATGGTCGGTATGGATTACCGCACCCTGATCAGTGGCATCATGAGTTCCGCCAGGGTTCGCTGCCGTCGCCGCGTTCGCGTCCCGGCCGACCTGATCGCTGCCTGATCGTCCGGCAATGAAGCCGTCGCCGCACAGCGTTCTCATCCTCCATGAGAACCTGGGCGAAAACGCTCGCGCCGACGAGGCGGACGCGCTGCTGCAGGTCAGCCAGGTGACCGAAGCACTCGAGAAGTTGCACTGGAAGGTTTCAACCCAGGCAATCGATCTCGACCTCGCCGGCGGCCTGCAGACCCTCAGGGACCGGCAGCCGGGCTGCGTGTTCAACCTGGTCGAATCGCTGGGCGGCCGCGGTGAACTCATCGGTCTCGTGCCAATGCTGCTGGAGAGTGCAGCGATTCCCTTTACCGGCTCCGGCAGCATTGCGATCAATCTCACGTCACACAAGATGCTGGCGAAGCGCTTCATGCGCCTGGACGGTATCCCGACACCCGACTGGCGGGTCGATGCCGGGGACAGCATCGCGGACGATGAAAGCTGGATCGTCAAATCGCTGTGGGAACACGCATCGCTCGGCCTCGATGACGGCTCCGTGGTACACGGTCGAAGCGCAATGGAAAGCCGAATGCGACACTGCGCGGAAATCCATGGCGGTCTGTGGTTCGCCGAGCGCTTTGTCGACGGCCGGGAATTCAATATTTCACTGATCGAGCAAAACGGGCAGCCGCTGGTCTTGCCGCTGGCCGAAATGACCTTTGTCGATTATCCGCCGGGCAAGCCGAAGATCGTCAGCTATGCCGCGAAATGGGATGAGAACGCGCCTGAATATCGGGCTACGGAGCGCCGTTTCCCGGAGTTGCCGGATACCGAACGGCAGAATTTGCAGAAAGTCGCGCGGCGCTGCTGGTCGCTATTCGGTCTGCGCGGCTTTGCGCGGGTCGACGTCCGGCTCGACCCGGAGGGAACCCCGTGGGTTCTCGAGGTCAATGCCAACCCCTGCCTGACCCGCGATGCCGGCTTCATCGCTGCGACCGCCGAGGCCGGTATGCGTTATCGGCAGGTCATCGAAATGATTCTGCACGCCGCCATGCGTCCGGCATTACCAGTGCTGCGCCGCGTCAGTTGACGCGGGGCGACAATGCGGTACCGTAGCGCGACATGTTTCGCATTCAGAAACTGCACGACGTAACGACGCCGGCTAATCGCCGCCTGGTAGCACAGGTCCAGGCGATGCTGCGCGTGCAATTCCACAGGCTCAGCGAAAAAGATATTGCGAAGCTGCCCGCGCAGCTCGCCAATCCGCTCAAGTACAGTTTCCGCTCCATACTCCTTGTTGCGGAAGGCGATGCAAACACGGTTCGTGGCTTCGCCCTTCTGCTGCACGCCGCGGACCTCGATTTCGCTTACCTGGATTACGTCTGTGCCGGGCGAGGCGAGACCGGTGGCGGCATCGGCGGCGCGCTTTACTCACGTGTCCGGGAAGAAGCGCTGCAGCTCGGGACGGTCGGCGTCTTCTTCGAGTGCCTGCCGGACGACCCGGAGCTGTCACCGGACCCGGCCGTCCGCAAGCAGAACGCGGCGCGCCTTAAATTTTATGAACGTTATGGTGCCCGGCCCATAGCCAATACCGCTTACGAGACCCCGGTGACACCGAACAGCGTCGATCCGCCGTACCTGGTGTTCGATAATCTCGGTCAGGATGACAGGTTTTTAAGTCGCAGCCGGGCCCGGAAAATTGTTCGCGCCATTCTGGAGCGCAAGTACGGAGACGTTTGTCCGCCCGCCTACATCGACAAGGTGGTCAAATCCTTTCGCGACGATCCGGTGCAACTGCGTGAGCCGCGCTACATAAAAGACGCCGCCGCGCTGCCCGAATACAAGCCGCGTCGCCGTGCCATCGCCCTGATCGTCAACGACAAGCATTCGATCCACCATGTCAACGATCGCGGCTATGTCGAGGCGCCGGTGCGCATCCGTTCAATTCTCAAGGAACTGGATCGCACGCAGATTTTCGAGCGGCAGTCGCCGCGGCATTTCGGCATCAGCCATATCGAGGAGGTTCACGAGCGTGAGTTCGTGCGCTTTCTGAAAAAAGCCTGCGCCAATGTGCCGGACGGGAGTTCGGTCTATCCGTACGTGTTCCCGGTGCGGAATCGCGCTCGTCCGCCGAAAGAACTGCCGCTGCGGGCCGGCTATTACTGCATCGATACCTTCACGCCGCTGAACGCCAATGCCTATAAGGCCGCCCTGGGTTCGGTCGACTGCGCCCTGACCGGCGCTGATTGCCTGCTGGGCGGCAACCGTGCCGCGTATGCGCTGGTCCGGCCGCCGGGCCACCACGCCGAACACGAAGCTTTCGGCGGCTTCTGCTACTTCAATTCATCTGCGATCGCTGCACATTACCTGAGCGCACACGGGCGCGTTGCGCTGCTCGACATCGACTATCACCACG
>CAZSDL010000144.1:0-6184 GCA_964605635.1 uncultured Woeseiaceae bacterium | reverse complement strand
AGAAAAGTCGAGCTGTACGACTGCTGGTAGTTGCTGAGGCGTCGCTGTACTTCTATGGTCCCGTCTGCTTCGAACGTACGCTGCTGTTCAAGCGCGGCCAGCAAGGTTGCGGTCTGCTGCCGCTCCTGCTGCCAACTCTGCTCGCTTTGCCAATAGAGCCAGCCAAAGACGGCGATGACGACGGCCATCAGCGCGATAGCGATACGAACGGCGGTCGGCACGTTTTGCCCTGCCCGATCCTGCGATTCCTTTTCCTGCTCGCTTGGTTGCACACGAATTTCATCAGCTACACGTGTGGCGATGGCTTCGTAGCTGTCCAGCAAATCGCGTCGAATTACCGCACGTTGCTGATCGAACAGGTCCTGAATGAGCTCGCGCAGATCGTGATCGAATTTTTCGAGGCCTGGAAGTTCGCCGGCTGGATGCTCTCGGCCCGATTCCATTGCCACGACTTCCCGGACGGCCCGCTGTCCGATGACACGCAGGGACTCAAGAACCTTGGATACCTCAACCGGCTCAACTTCCTTGGGCAGTACGCCGACGGCACCGAGCGCGCGTGCTTGCCCGACGTATACCTCGCCCTTCTGCGATGTATACATCATGATAGGGATCGTGGCGGTATCCGGATTGTTCTTGATCGCTGTCACGGCCTCGAATCCGTCCATCCCCGGCATGAGGTGATCCATGAAGATAACGTCAGGTCGGTGGTCGTTCAGGTATTCGAGAGCGGACTCGGCGGACTCAACGGTCGCCACGTCGAGGTCGTGCACTTCCAGCATGCGACTCAGTACGACACGTGCCGATTTCGAGTCGTCGACGATTAACGCGCTTTTTCTCACCTCGGGTCCTTGTGCGCCGCCAAACCCCGACTTTGTTAGGGCGCGCTCAATATTACCCGTAATCAGGTCACGTTTAGCGCAGGTACACGTTATATGGTTCCCGGGAATGGTGAATTCCTGCGAACCTGGCTTCCGGCGAGTTGACTATATATGGGTACAAAAGTGCATAAAACGCCCGGATTTGCCGGTTGGTACCCGAATGCCGGCGACGCATACTGGCTTGGGCTACCGGAGCGGGCGCACATCGGCCTGCGCCAAGCGCGTGCCTGCGAGAATTGCGCGGCGGCATCCGGCAAGGAAACCGTTGCTTTGACGAATTGGCGTGATGCTACACTAGGGTTCATCGATACAAGCCGGGTTGCACGCCATTGTTGAAGCGGCAGATTACCTCGGCACGCAGTCACAGGGCGAACTGCTGCTGGCTCTGCGTCGCGAAAGGAATGCTGCCGCTATTACGATATGGGCAAACCATGACTGGTGTCGGGGCAACAATAATAAAAAGAATGGACAGACGTTCTGGTTCACGCGCATCGCGTATCTGCGCCGGTCGTCGGAGTCTCGAATGCGGATGACCGGCAGCATCTTACCCAGGTATTTATTACTTGCGTCGACGTTGTCGCTGATCGTCGTCGCGATGTTGCTGACGATGTTCTATGGGCAGTATCGATGGCTGGCGCGTGGCATGATGGACACCAGCGTCGCAGAGCTCGACGCCAGCCTCGCCGCAAGCTTCGAGGGTCGTGCGCGCGCCCAGTTGTTCCGGGTCGCGGACGAAATCGCTGATCGAATTGGTGATCAGGCTGCCGAGGCCGATACCGTAAATGGCGCGGCTGTCATCGCCAGCATTCTCGATCGAACCGTACGCATCAATGAAAGCCTTACCGGATTGCGCTACGAGAGTGATCAGTTTGGTGTTATCGACACGGGGGATACAGCACTCCTTTCGACTGTGCAAGGCACGACTGTGTGGCAGGACGATCGGTTATACCTGTCCTACCCGGTTGTGCAGAACGATGTCCAGATAGGTGAACTGAAAAGCAGTTTCGTTCTGACCAGACTCTATGAAGAATCGCGGGCCTTTGAACAACGACTCGTCCAGCTCGAAAGAGATTATTTTCTTGGCTCGCTTTGGTGGGTTGGCGGTGCAGCGCTGCTCGCGTTCGTGCTTTGCATTACTGTTATATGGACGATAGCCCGTTCGCAAACCCGACGCATTCACGAGCTGAAGGTCCAGGCCGAAAAAATGAGCGAAGCCAATTTTGGCGAGCCATTGCCGGACTCCAATCCGGATGAACTCGGCAAACTCGCCGGCGTCTTCAATGAGATGCGTGAGAAGTTAAGGCGAACCACACTCTCCCGGAATTATGTTGACCGCGTTCTGGGGAGTATGAACGAAGCTGTGATTGTCACCGACCCGACCGGACTGATTACGCGAGTCAACGATGCGACTCTACGCATGTTGAATTACGGCGAAGGCGACCTTATCGGGCAGCCGATCGACCGTATAGTCGATAGCCAGAAGGGCGCGTCACTTGCATTCGACCTGCCGGCAGGCTTGCCGCGCGAGGCGTTTCTCCTGACCTGCTCCGGGGAATCCGTACCGGTATCCTATACCGGCTCGACAATTATCGAGGGTGACGGATCCAGCGGTGATCGAATTTATGCAGCCCAGAACATCACCGAGCGCCGCCGAGCAGAACAGAGAATTCGCTATCTGGCGCGCATTGACGCACTGACCAAGGTCCCGAATCGCATGCAGTTTCAGCACTTGCTGCAGCGAGCTATTGCGAGAGCGCGCAGAACCCGCAGAACCCTGTTTCTTTTCTACATTGATATCGATCACTTCAAGGACATCAATGACACCTTCGGGCATTTAGCTGGCGATACCACGCTCGAGACAGTTGCTGATCGACTGACCGCCGTGCTGCCCGAAGACTCAATTATCGGCCGGTTGGCGGGAGACGAATTCGCGGTAATCGTGGACGGTGACGACGCCGGCGAAGATCACAAGCGTCGGCGGGATAAACTGGCGCGATCCCTGCTCGACCGGCTGGCAGATCCGTTTTATGTGCAAGGCCATGAAGTTTTCATGACGGCAAGTATGGGGATAGCCTGCTATCCGGACGATGCCGCAGACGTCATTGACCTGATCCGCAACGCCGATGCCGCTTTGTATCACGCCAAAAAGAACGGCGGAAACATCTTCTCCTACTATGTTCCGGAGATGAACGAAGCTGCGGTCGAACGGCTGATGACCAAGAGCAAGCTGAAACGGGCCTTCGAGCGCAATGAACTGCTCGTTCACTACCAGCCGAAGTACAACCTGGAAACCGGCGAAGTCAACGGTGCGGAAGCGCTGGTCCGATGGGAACTTCCTGAGCGTGGCATTATCCTGCCGTCCGATTTCATCCCGATCGCCGAAGAGACCAATCTCATTGTAGAGATCGGCGAATGGGTGCTGGAGCGTGTTTGCGAAGATTTCCGATACTGGCAGCGCTCTGTTGGCAATCCCGGCAGAATCTCCGTCAATCTTTCCCTGAAGCAACTGCGCCAGCCGAACTTCATCAACCGGATCAGTGCCATTCTGCAGAAGTTCGAGGTGTCGCCGACATCGCTCGAACTGGAAATCACCGAAACCACTTTGATGGAGAATCCTGGCCGTACTATCAAGCTGCTCGACGAGCTATTTGCTCTCGGTTTGCATCTGGCGATTGACGATTTTGGTACCGGTTACTCGTCATTGAGCGCCCTGCAGCAGTTTCCGATCAGTACCCTCAAGATCGATAAGTCATTTGTAAAAGATGTAGCAAACAACGCAGACGATGCGACCATCGTGGGCACTATAATCCACATGGGCCGCAGCCTGAAAATGGACGTGGTTGCTGAAGGGGTTGAAACCGAAGAACAGCTGGCATACCTCCAAACACTCGATTGCACCTACGCTCAGGGGCTTCTGTTTGGAGATCCCATGAGTTCGGACAGTTACCTGGAACTTCTCCTGGCGCAACTCGAAGGCACAGATTCCTATCGTGCATTGTTCGCCTGATTAATATTGCGGGACCAGTTTTTCCTCTTCGCAAATTGCGTTCATAAACCAACCATACTCATAAGTTGCTGACATTTTTGTCGTTTTTTGGGAGCTTCACTCTTCGTAGTTGACATGTTTAAATATTGCGAGATGCATGTGGTTCAAGCACTGTTTTTTAGTTAAATATTCCCAATATGGGTTTTTACACAATCAAGGGTACCGGACACCATGAAAAGATCCTTCACACTCGTTGGCGCCATGTCGCTGTTTCTCACAGCACAGGCATCGTTTGCATGTAACTATCCAGAGCGCGTCGACATACCGAACGGCAATACTGCCAGCCAGGATGAAATGATCGGGGGCCAAAGCGAAGTCAAGCAGTATGTGGCGGCGATGGAGGCATACCTCGAGTGCATACTCGAGGAGGAGAAGGCAGCTCGCGCGGCTATCGAAGATCTAACACCGGAGGTGGAACAGCAACGCGAAGACATGCTGACCAAAAAATACAATGCGGCGGTGGACGAGATGGAAAAAGTCGCTGCGAATTTTAACAATGAAGTTCAGGCTTACAAGGCCCGCAAAAATTGATCGTTGCTGCTTGCTGCACCCTGGCCGGTTTTGCGCGATTCCGCAACAGGCCGTGAGTTATTTTCCCACAGCGGCCCGGTGACCCGGACTCTACGAATATTATGCCCGTCCGTGTGACGGGCTTTTTTTGCTGCCGCTTGCTTGTCGCGACTGTTAGAGACTGTCGATCTTTCTTCTAAGATCGAATCTGGTGTCGGGATTCTCTGTGATGATTCGCTCCAGAACACGAACGCGCTCCTCAAGAGCTTCGATTTTCGCCAAGGTCCCTTCGAGTTCGTCGTCAGATGCGCCTTTCTCCCGCTTGTGTTCAAGGTAGCTCTGAAAAATTTTCACGCACGCGCCAATCGCGACCAGCAGTAGCACAAAGGTAAATACGCCGTTCATTTGATTTCCCTTATGTCGTGTTATCGGTGCCGGGCAACCGTCAGAGTTTCCGAAATTCCTGATCCAGATCGAACCGTGACGACGTTACGTAACGCTCAAGCTTTGCCAGGCGCCCGTCCAGGGCCTGGAAGCGGCGCCTCACGTCGCCCAGCGTTTCGCGCGGTGAGGAACGCAAGGCACGTCGAAACTCCGGGTCAAATTTTGGAAGCTGGTCATTCGGTGGCGCCGACGGGACAAGGAATACAGCCCCGAAATACGCGAGCAGAGTCACGGGCGTCGCCATGAAGAACGCGATAACCGCCAATATCCGGGTAACTTTCAGGTTAAAACCGAAATAGTCGGCAAGTCCTGCGCACACCCCGGCAATCATTGCGCGATCACGACTACGGTAGAACCGCCGTCTGCGAATGGAATCGTAGTCGCTCATGAACGACTCCAGCGATCATGTCCTGAATGCCGGCGCCAGAATTCGTATTCCTGGCAGCGTCCAGCATACGTCAGAGGCTTGACGCGGAATAGCAGAGTGCCTGCGATGTAGGCAAGTACGGTCGGCCAGAAGAATACGACCAGGCTGATCAGAGCAATTATCCGCACCGTTCCAGTCCGAAAATTCGCAAACTCGGATATTCCGGCACACACACCGAAAATCCAGCCGTTTTCGCGATCGCGATAGAGACCTCGCAGCGGGCTTTCTTCGCGATGATACGATGCACTGCTCATTGCCTTCTCCTCCATTCCGGCGATTCGTTGTCGAGTATTGTTTCCAAAGATTCCAGTCGTTCCTCGAGTCTCTGTGACAACTGCCAGAGATCTTCCAGCATCTGTTCATCGCCTCCGGAAATCTCCCTCGTTTGCTTCCACTTCGTAATGAAGTGAAGCACGATGAACAAGGGTGCCGGAATGGCGATGAAGACAATCAGCGCTACCCCTATCAGCTCACTCACTAACTTCTCCGCTTAGTTGTTATCAGCTCTGGCAGTTTTAGCGGTAGCCACCCTTCGCTTCAAGTCATCGAGCTCCCGGGCCACGGACTCTTCAGCTTCCAGTCCAGCAAACTCCTGGTGCAGGTCCTTCGGCAACCCGAGGTCATATGCTTCGATCCGCCCTTCGACATCGTCTATCCGCCTCGTGTACTGCTCGAAACGCACCAGCGCATCGTCGATTTTATAATCGTGAATCTTCCTGCGCGCTGCCAGGCGACTGTTCGCTGTCTTGTGCCGTGCGAGTAGCGACTTTTGCCGCGCTTTCGCATCCTGCAGCTTGCTTTCCAGTCTTGCGATGTCGCTGTTGAGCTTGGAAAGGCCTTCGTCGACACTCGCGTAGTCGCTTTTGATCGCCTCGGAGG
>CAZSDL010000143.1:0-6185 GCA_964605635.1 uncultured Woeseiaceae bacterium | reverse complement strand
TCGACTCCACGTGCTCGAAAGCGACCGACTCCAGCCAGTCGATGCCGATGTGCACGTTTTCGGTATCGAAGCGGCCCGGCAGTTTCAGTTCCTTGCCGCGCGGCGCGCCGGTGCCGACGAACACGGCATCGAAGCCGCCGTCGTCCAGTAGAGCTTTGAGACTGTCGATGCGGTGGCCGAGCTTCAGGTCGGCGCCCATGTCGACGATGTAGTTGATCTCCTCGTCGAGCACCTTGGGCGGCAGGCGAAAACGCGGAATGTTGGTGCGCATGAGGCCGCCGGTCGTGTCCAGCGCCTCGAAGATGGTGACCTCGTAACCCAGCGGCAGCAGGTCGTTGGCGACCGTGAGCGAGGCGCATCCGGCGCCGATCAGCGCGATTTTCTTGCCGTTCGTACGTTCCGGGGCTTTGGGCAGGCGCTGCGTTATGTCGTCACGGCCGTCGGCGGCGACCCGCTTCAGGCGGCAAATGGCAACTGGCTTGGCCTCCACACGGCCGCGGCGGCACGCCGGCTCGCAGGGACGGTCGCAGACGCGCCCCAGGATGCCCGGGAACACGTTGGATTCGCGATTCAGCATGTACGCGTCGTCGAACCGGCCCTGCGCAATCAGGCGAATATAGGCAGGCACGTCGGTGTGCGCCGGGCAGGCCCACTGACAATCGACGACTTTATGGAAATAATCCGGGTTGGAGGTATCTGTAGGCTTCATTCAACTGACGCGCCAGAGTGCGCGTGTGTGGCGCTGCCTGTAAGGGCGCAAGGATAACGGTATCGCCCCGAAAGTAAACAGTTTTGTAAGTTATCGACAAGCCGTTCCGGTAGCAGGCTCTTGTCTTCCATTACCGACAAATTCCGCCTATCGCCCGCGCGAGATTTCAAGTCTTTGACCTGCAACCTGGCCAGTAAGTTTTCCGTCACGATAAACGACTGACCCGTTGACCAGCGTCAGGTCGACGCTGGAACCGAACGTATGGCCCTCGAACGGCGACCAGTGACACTTGTACAGCAGGTTGGACGAGTCAACTTGATACGGCCGGCTGGTGTTCATCAGCACCAGGTCGGCGAAATAGCCTTCCCGCACGTAACCGCGCTCGACCACACCATAGATGTCGGCCACCGCATGACTTGTGCGATCCACAACGGTCTCCAGCGGCAGGCGCCCGTCACGAGCCAGGTCGAACAGGGCAAGAAGCGCATGCTGCACCAGCGGCAGCCCTGCCGGCGCCTTGAAGTAACTGCGCTGCTTCTCTGCCGCCGTGTGCGGTGCGTGATCCGTTGCGATGATGTCGATGCGTCCATCGTTGACGGCACTGATCAGCGCTTCGCGATCTTTTTCGGTCTTGATGGCCGGGTTGCACTTGATGCGCGTGCCGAGATCGCGATACCGCGACTCGTCGAACCACAGGTGATGCACGCAGACTTCCGCCGTTATGCGTTTTTCGTGACGACTCGCCTTCGAAAACAGACCCATCTCGATGGCTGTGGTGAGATGCAGGATGTGGAGGCGCGTGTCATTGCGGCGCGCCAGCTCGACCGCAATGCTCGATGACGTCAGGCAGGCCTGTGCGGAGCGGATGCGCGGGTGTTCGGACATCGGCACTTCGTCGCCGAATTCCGCCTTTGCCTTTGCCTCGTTGTCCCAGATCGTCGGCGAATGTTCGCAATGCGTGACTACCAGGATGGGCGCATGGGCGAACAGGCGCTCCAGCACCTCGGGATCGTCGACCAGCATGTCGCCGGTTGATGCACCCATGAAGGCCTTGATGCCGCAGGCCTCGCCAGGCTCGAGCGCCTTGACCTCCTCCAGATTGCGATTGGTCGCGCCAAGGTAAAACGCGTAATTGGCCCGGGCGCGACCCGCCGCCATGGCGTACTTGTCGGCAAGCGCCTCGCGCGTCGTAGTCTGCGGATTGACGTTTGGCATATCCATGAAGCTGGTTATGCCGCCGGCGACGGCTGCCGCCGATTCGGTCGCCAGGTCGCCCTTGTTGGTAAGTCCCGGCTCGCGGAAGTGCACCTGGTCGTCGATCATGCCCGGCAGCAGGTAGCGGCCTTCTGCATCGATCACTTCATCGGCATGTTCCGGGACGATTCCCTCGCCGATTTTTTCGATGCGCTCGCCCTTGATGAGTACATCGGCGTCACGAATTTTTCCTTCGTTGATCAGGCGCGCATTGGTAATCAGTAATCCGCTCAAGAATTCATTCCCAATTAACTCAATTCGCCTGATTCGAAGAGAACCGGTCGGTCGCGGAGATGAGGGCATCGACATTACCCGGTTCGAATGCGGCGTGCCCGGCGTCCGGCACCATATGCAACTGTGCTTCGGGCCAGGCCTGTGCGAGATCCCAGGCGGAGACGGCAGGACAGATGACATCGTACTGCCCCTGCACGATCACTGCGGAGATGTGCCGAATCCGGCCGATGTTCCGCAGCAACTGGCCTTCCTCCATGAATCCGCTGTTCACGAAATAGTGACATTCGATACGTGCCATCGCCAGCGCCATGTTGTCTTCGCCGAACACCTTGGCAATCTGATTGCTGGGAATCAACATGCTGGTCGAGCCTTCCCAGATGGACCAGGCTTTTGCAGCACGCAGGCGCAGCTCGGCATCGTCACTGGTCAGGCGTTTATGGTACGCGTGCAGCAGGTTGTGTCGTTCGTCTTCCGGGATAGGTGCCAGGAAACCCTGCCAAAGTTCGGGAAACAACTCGCTGGCACCGAACTGGTAGAACCAGTCGATCTCCTTCTTGCGCAGCAGAAAAATGCCGCGGAGCACCAGTTCGGTTACGCGATCGGGGTGCGTCTGCGCATAGGCCAGCGCCAGCGTGCTCCCCCAGGAACCGCCGAATACCTGCCAACGCTCGATGGCCAGCTCCGTGCGCAGACGCTCGATGTCGCGGACGAGATCCCAGGTGGTATTGGCTGTCAGGTTGGCGTGCGGCCGGCTCTGGCCGCTGCCGCGCTGGTCGAACAGCACGATGCGATAGGCCGCGGGATCGAAAAACTGCCGCATTTTCGGCGTACAACCCCCGCCCGGACCGCCATGCAGAAAAACCACTGGTTTGCCGTCGGGATTGCCGGATTCCTCGTAGTAAAGTTCATGGCCGTCGCCAACGTCGAGCCAGCCGCTCAGGTGGGGTTCGAGCGGCGGATAGAAAGTGCGTCTCCGGGTATCGTCATTCATCGGCGCATTATGCGAGGCTGCCCGGAAATATGCACGGCTCCGACACCCGCGGAATTTTATGCTAGGTTCCGGGTCGATAAGCGGACTCGCTCTGATTATCCGTCATTTCTTGCCCGCACTGCAGGTTGTGGGAGCCCGTATCACGGGCGAAATCCGAAAAACGAAAGGAACAACGATGAATTCCCGACTCCTGGCAGCTGCAGTGATCGCTGTGTCGATTTTCCTCTCGAACGACGCTCCTGCGTCCGAGATCGACATTTCGTTTACCGAGTATACCCTCGACAACGGCCTGCGACTGATCGTGCACGAAGACCCCAAGGCACCGATCGTGGCTGTCAATATCTGGTATCACGTCGGCTCGAAGAACGAGCAGCCGGGCAAGACCGGCTTCGCGCATCTGTTCGAACACCTGATGTTTAACGGCAGCGAGAATTTCAACGACCAGATGAGAAAGCCACTCGAACGTGTCGGCGCGACCAACATGAACGGCACGACTTTCTTCGATCGCACCAACTATTTCCAGACCGTGCCGAATACGGCCGTCGATCTCACGTTGTGGCTGGAGTCGGACCGCATGGGGCATCTGCTCGGCGCTGTGGACCAGGACAAGCTGGAGCAGGAACGCGGTGTCGTTCAGAACGAGAAGCGGCAGCGTGAGAACCAGCCCTATGGCCAGGCGTTCAACCACATCCTGCGCAATGTTTTTCCGTCAGACCACCCGTATTCCTGGTCACCGATCGGTTCCATGGAAGACCTCGACGCGGCCAGTCTCGAAGACGTACATGAGTGGTTTCGCACGTATTACGGACCGAACAATGCCGTTATCGTTATTGCTGGCGACATCAAGGCTGAAGACGCTTACGAGAAGGTCAAGCACTACTTCGGTGACATCCCGCCAGGTCCCCCGATTGCAAAGTACGACGTCTGGCCCGTGCGGCTGGACAGCGACAAGCGTGAAATCCTCGAAGACCGCGTGCCGCAGGCGCGCCTTTATAAGGTGTGGGGTGGGCCACATTACTCGGACGAAGACACTGAACTGCTGCAGCTTGCCGATGGCGTGCTGACCAGTGGCAAGAACTCGCGGTTGTTCGAGCGGCTGGTGTACACCGATCAGGTTGCCACGAGTGTGAGCGGCTCGCTGTTGTCCGGTGAAATCGGCGGACTCTATCTTTTGCAGGCAACGGCGCAGCCGGGTACCCGCCTGGACGACGTGGAGAAAGCCCTCGACGAGGAACTCGCGCGCTTTCTCGAGCGCGGTCCGACGCGCGCGGAACTGGATCGTGTCCGGACTGGGATTATCTCTTCGTTCATACGTGGCGTTGAGCGCATCGGTGGATTTTCCGGCAAGTCCGATGTACTGGCGGAGAACGCCGTCTACACCGGTGACCCGGGGTTTTATCGCAGGTCGCTCGAGCGTCTCGAGCGTGCCACGCCGGAGACAGTGAAAGCGGCTGCCGGGCGGTGGCTCGGTGCCGGCGCTTATCACCTTGAAGTGCATCCCTACCCACAACTCAAGGCAGCGGCGTCGGGCGCCGATCGATCGGCACTGCCGGAACCCGAATCGTTCCCTGAGGTGGAATTCGAAAGTTTCGAGCGCGACCGGCTGGCCAACGGCATGGAACTCATTGTGGCAACCCGTCGCGCGGTCCCGGTCATCACGATGAGTATGCGCTTCGATGCTGGTTACGCATCCGACCAGTTCGGCGAGCCGGGCACCGCAAACCTGGCAATGAGCATGCTGGATGAGGGCACGCGTACGCGTTCGGCACTCGAGATCAGCGATCAGCTGGCACGACTCGGCGCTTACGTCTCGGCGAGCGCCGGACTCGATACTTCCGCTGTATCGTTGAATACGCTGAGCAAGAACGTCGATGAGTCACTCGCCATTTACGCCGATGTGGTTTTGCATCCGGCTTTTCCCGAAAACGAACTCGAGCGTCTGCGCAAAGCAACGCTTGCGCAGATCGCCCAGGAGAAGACACAACCGATCAGCATTGCTTTGCGCGTATTCCCGGGCCTCGTGTACGGCGACGACCACGCTTACAGCTTGCCATTGACCGGGTCGGGCACCGAGGAGTCGGTCGGACGTATCGGTCGCGATGACCTCGTCGAACATCATCGATCCTGGTTCAAGCCGAACAACGCGGTGATGATCGTGGTCGGCGACACCACCATGGCAGAGATCAAGCCGAAAATGGAGAAGACCTTCGGGCGCTGGTCGGCGGGGTCGACTCCGAGCAAGAACATTGCGGATGTCGAACACCAGGGCCGAGAGAGAATTTTCATCATAGACCGGCCCGATGCCGAGCAATCGATCATTCTTGCCGGCAACCTCGCGCCGCCGGTGGGTGTCGGCAATGAAATCGCGCGCGAAGCGATGAACGAAATCATCGGCGGTACTTCCACGTCGCGTATTTACAGCAATTTGCGCACCGACAAGCACTGGTCCTACGGTGCCTATTCGATTCTGTTGTCTGCCAAAGGCCCACGACTGTTCGTCGCCTACGCACCCGTGCAATCTGACAAGACGGCGGAGTCGATGACCGAACTCAGCCGTGAATTGCGCGAGTTCCTGGATGCGAATCCGGCCACGGACGACGAGCTCGCCAAAGTGAAACTCGCGAACACGTTAAGCCTGCCCGGGCGCTGGGAAACGGCCTCGTCGGTACTTGGCAGTCTCGCGGAGATCGTAACCTACGGGTTGCCGGACGACTATTGGGATACTTACGCGAGTCGCGTCAGGGAGCTTTCCATAGAGCAGGTGATGGAAGCAGCCGACGAAGTCATCGCGCCGGATAACCTGCTCTGGGTAGTCGTGGGCGACCGCCAACAGATCGAGCCCCAGATTCGAGCACTCGGCATCGGCGAAATCACACTACTCGACGCCGACGGTAATCTCCCGATCCCGTAGGTAGTGCCGCGCAGGTAGTGCCGGGGTTCACGATGCGTAAGTTTGTAAAAATATTTAAGTACGCGTAGGTAGTGCCGGGGTCGGCG
>CAZSDL010000142.1:0-6219 GCA_964605635.1 uncultured Woeseiaceae bacterium | reverse complement strand
TTTCGCTTCTTGTTCAATGTCGGCGTTGCTGACTAGTTATATTACTAGGGATAGTGACAGTAGTCGCCTTTGAGGGCTAGCGGCCGAGGACTTTTTGCCGCTCAGCGAGTTGGACGAAATCGGTGGCTCACTACAGCCGGGTCGTGCCGCTTTCACGGCCGTACCCGGCGATGCCATGGCCCACGCCTACTGCCATCGTGGCAACAAAGGCGTTAGAACTCGATTCGTGCTACTCGCCATCCGAAATGTCAACACCATGGTCGGCGATCCAATACCACTTCCCGCCGTCCTTCACGCACACATCCGTCCATCGTTGTATGAAGTATTCGGCTTCTTCCGTACGCTTATCCGTTACCTTTCCGGAGCTAATGTAGCTAACGACCGCCATGTCTCCTTTGATGACTACGGACAACGGCTTGAAGAGCAACAATTCCGTCTCAGTGCTCGCGAAACTGTCTGCAATGAGCTTTGTTTGCTCGTTCTTCGTCAATGGCACAGGCGAGCCAATGCCCCATCCAACGTAGTCGCGATGGAAACACGCGTTCAGGGCTTCGGCGCTTTTCGCGTCTATGCAAGCCTGCTCAAACGCAAGCACTTCCTGTTGCTCTTTCGTCCATTCGTCGGCGAGTGCCGTTATCGGCAGTAGCAAGGTTAAAACCAGTGCGGTTACTTCTGTTTTTTTCATAGCCATTCTCCCAATAATGTGTCTGCTTGTTTTTTCGGATCAGCACACGGCGATATCGAGGAGCAAATAACGGGAGGCATGCCCGTCCGGGGCATCGCTCGAACCGTTCAGGAAACGCCTCCAGGAGCTGAGCCCGGAAGCGATGGAGTAATGAAGACTCAACAGCTCAGGTAAGGCCTTCGCATTCACATGCCGACCCCCACTCATGCTGGTTATTGTTCTTGCAGACGGCGCGCTTGCCGCTGCTCCCCGGCCGTCCCTTTCCGATACGTCCGAGTGGTGTACTTGAAACCCATCCATGTAACGCGGTTTCAACCACTGCATTCAACAGCAAACTCAGTCTACTCCTGGCGGGCTGGCAGTCCAGCTTTTTTGGCGGCTACCAGCGTGCGACGGAAGCGTACAGCCACTAACGGTGGCATGCTCACACTTCCGACAAGGCTAAGCCTCCACATTCATCAACACGACCCCCGCAAACGCCAGCACCAACCCGAGACTCTGTGCCACCGTCAATGGCTCCTTGAAATACAGAACCCCGGTGCCGACGATGATCAACGCGTACAGCACCGCCTGCAGCATGCCGACGATGCTCAGGCGCCAGCCCGCGACGAAAACGTAAGTCAGGAAGATGATCTGGTAGAGATTCAGCACGACGGCGAGCACCATCCACTGACTGCCGACGGCGCGCGTGAAGTCACCCGCGAGCGATGCCTTCTTCAAAAAGATATCGCTGACGGCAACGGCAGCCACGGACAGCACGATCAATACGATATGCAATGCCGTGGTCATGCCGCCTGCCGAACTTCCATTGCGTCGAACCCCGTGCCTGCCCCGGCGAAATTGCCTCTACTCTGTCATACAGGAACGAGGCAAATACCGGCTCATCGACGAGGCCATGGAATCAGCATCGGCACCCTGCGCCGATAATCCCGGTAGCGCTCGCCGAAAACCGCGATGAGGTCGCGTTCCTCAAACTGGATCGCGACCACGATATAGGCGGTCGTTACCGCAGCAAACAACAAATGCCCGACCGTCATCGTCGGCGCAGCCCAGAACGCGATGATGAAACCGAGGTACAGCGGATGCCGCACGAGTTTATAGAGCAACGGTGTCTGGAAGTGCGGGTCATTCGTCACCTGGCCACGCTGGTTGCGTAACACCTGCCTCAGCCCGAACAGGTCAAAGTGATCGATCAGGAATGTCGACAGCAACAGCACGCCCCAGCCGGAGAAAGAGACGATGTATATCGCAAGCCGCCAGGCCGCCGAGTCAACCTCCCAGACGACCGCCGGTATCGGCCGCCATTGCCAGATGACGAGCGCCAGCAGCAACGTGGCGAACAGTACGTAGGTCGATCGTTCGATGGGCTTGGGAACGAACTGCGTCCACCAGCGCTTGAACGCCGGGCGCGCCATGATCGAGTGCTGCAGCGCAAACGCGGTCAGCAGCACAAGGTTGATAGCGACTGCGATCAGCGGTGAGACGACGGTACCGGCGTCGATATCCTTCGCTACGATCAGGCCTTCGACGAAACCGATGGCGTACAGGAATACGGCCAGGAAAAACACGTACACAACGGCGCCGTAAGCCGTCATCAATGAACGCGCGAGCGTCGAGTATTCGGCCGCGGGTTCGAGCGCTCCTGCTTGTTGCGGGTGAAAATTTTCGGTTGATGCTTTCATTTTGTCCTCCTGCTCACCGGATTCCCGTCGGCGAGTCTTGGTTATCAGGCGTCCTGCTCCCTTGAGCCTGGTTACAACAACTGGGCTATGACGCCGGCCGCACGTTCGGCGCCGTCGGTTTCCACCGGCCGGTAATCCACCGGCCGGCCAATTCGTTCGGCGATCGCCGCCGCGAGGCGTTCAGGTGTCGCATCGTCGTAATCCATGCGATGACCCGCGCGGTGCTGCTGCAGCCGGTGATGCACGTGATGGCACTGTTCGAAGTGATGGCGCAGCGGTATGTAGATGAATGGCGTGCGCGCCGCGGTCAGTTCCATGCAAGTCGTGAGACCCGACTGCACGATCGCCATGTCGCAGGCTGCCAGGTGCCGGTACAGTTCGTGCACGTAGCCGCGTACCTCCAGGCCCTCCCTGCTGCGGAAACGGCCGGTGTCGATGCGCGGCCCGGCGACGACGATCATGCGTAGTTCCGGCACCTTCTTTTTCGCTGCCGGAAACGCATCGATGACGCGCTCCAGCAGGTCGCCGCCCACACCGGAGCCGCCAACAGCCGCGATGCAGACCTTCTCGTCCGGGCGGTAACCAAGTTCGGCGCGCAGCTCGTCACGGTCGCCGAACTCGGCGGGATCAAAACCGGTCACGTAACCGGTGAACGTGTAGTGCTCGCTCGTCCAGTCACGGATTGCCGGCAGGCCGGGCCCGAAATCGTCCTCGACGATGTCTTCGGGATTGCCGACGAACAGTGCGGCGTCCCGAACGCGCGGGTAACGCGCGATGTGCTGGATCATCTCGGCGTTGTAATCGGCCGTGAGGTAGCGCTCGCGATCGCCGCCGTCCGCCATCGGCAGCCAGCCGACGAAGTCGGTCGACCACGCATAGGCGAAGCGCTTCAGTTCCGGGTTCTCATGCAGGAAATAGTCGACTTCCCAGGCCTCGTCGCCGACGACGAGGTCGTAAGCGGTCTCGCTGACCACGTCGTGGAACACCATGAAGTCAGCGAGCAGGATTTCGTCCATGCGCCGCCACGCCTGGAAGCAGTGCAGGTCGTGCTCGCCGGCTTCCGACTCGATGTGCGCGGACTCGCTGGCCAGGTGCCGGCTCGCCGGATGCACGGTCTCGCCATAGGCTTCGAGCACGCGCGTCACGGGGTGTTGCGCCAGCCAATCCACGTGGATGTCCGGGTGATGCTGTCGCAAGGCCTGCACGGTGGCGATGTCGCGGCGCACGTGGCCGAGACCTATCGGTGACGATACGTAAAGCACACGGCGTTCGCGTTTTTTACCGCGAGTCCAGTGTGGCACGGACCGCGCCGTGCCGGTCACGCGCTCGACGAATTCGCCGACCAGGCGATTCACCCGCACCGGGTCACGGGCGAGCGGTAAGTGTCCCGAGCCCTCGAGCATCACGAACTCGCCGCGCGTAGCCTCGGCCAGCGCCTGGCCGCGCGCCGCGGGAATGATCTCGTCGTCGCTGCCGTGGATGACCAGCACCGGGCTTTGTAGGCGGCCGCACCAGTCGAGTATCGTGTCACGGTCGGGCATGCTCGCCTTCGCGTGGGTCACGAGGACATCCGGCGACGTTTCCAGCGCCCAGCCGATGGCATCCTCACGCTGCTTGGTCGAATGCGGTTCGTTGAAACACTTGCTGAAAAAGAACTCGGCAAAGTCGTCGTAGTGTTCGCGCCAGTAACCGGCGTTGTACTTTTCCCAGCCCTCTGGATTCTCTACGTCTTTCCAGAACGACTTGAGCGCATCTGCCCGGCCGGGGTGATGCTCCGTGAGCGGCACGGCGGGCCCAATGAACACCTGGCCCTGCACGCGTTCCGGGTAATCGACGGCGAGTTTCAGCGACCAGTTGGCGCCTAGCGACAGCGACAACAGGATCGCCTTTTCGACGCCAACCGCGTCGAGCACGCCGATCGCCGCCGCGGCAAGTGAATCCACGTTATAGGCGGACGGCTCGGTCGGCCGGTCGGAACGTCCGTTGCCCGGGGCGTCGAAGGTCACAATACGGTAACGGCTCGCGAGCCACGGTACTTGCAGTTTCCAGAAGCGGCTGTGGATGATCGTCCACGTCGGCAAGAGCATGAGCGTCGTCGCACCGCTGCCGAAGACCTCGTACGCGATCTTCACACCGTTGCTGTCGATGTAGCCGTCGCTGTCGGGCAGACGCGCGCGCATGGTCAGTCCCTAGCCTCGTCGGCATCGAGCGCGCGCAACAGCGTGCCGACGCGACGTAACGCCGCGCGGCACGGGATCTCCGCTTCGCCGACGCCGAGCAGTATCAGGGATTCGGCGCCGAGGAAGGCCATACCGGCCAGCGCACTGATCTCAGCCGGCTTGAACGGCCCGACTGCGTCGTGTTCGTCGGCGATGCGTTCCGCAACCCTCGTCAACAGCTGGAACCAGCCACTGAGGTCGGCGCGCACGGCAGCGGCGACCTCCTCGTTCGACCAGCCGACGGCGGTCATTTCCTGCAGCACGCGCACGTAGCCGGAATCGAGATCCTCTTCCAGGTAATCGCAGGCCTGCTCCCACTGCTGCCACAGGGGCTTTCCTGCATCGAACAGGCTGCGCTGGCGCGCCAGGAGGCGCTCGTTCTCGTACGCCAGCGCCGCCAGCATCAGCCCGTGTTTGGAGCCGAAGTGGTAGTGAAGCTGGCTCAACGGCACGCCGGCGCGGTCCGTGATCATGCGCGTGGACAGGCTGGCGTAGCCGGTTTCGACGATGCACTCGCGGGCGGCGTCGAGGATGACGAGGCGGACGTCGCGGGATTTTTCGACAGTATTTGCGGGAGAGGCCACCAGGGGATCCTTTTCGGTCGGTCGACCGAATTTTGCATGGATCGAAGGTGCGCGTCAAGTGAACGGGGGCTCGCGGGTCGAGCCGATGTTCCGGGTTTCAGTCCGCCAGGACCGGGTAGCAGGGGTCGCCCCACGGCCGGTTCGGGGCCTGCATGATCACGTGGATGACGATTGGCACGAAGACGGCCATGATGTTGGCGCCGTCTGCGACCTGGCTGCGATTGGTTGCACTGTTCCAGGTCGACCCGCCGTGCACGAGCTGATTGCGCAGGACGTACAAACGCTCGAACAGGATGGCGAGCACCTTGACGGTGTTCACCCGGCCCAACGCTTTTGTCACGGCGCGGTTACTCAAGGAGAACTTGGCTTCCCATTCCTCCCTGCTGATGCGCCCGTTTTGCGAATCCCAGAACGGCTGGAACACAAAGCGATTGCGGAGAAACGTGCGGATGGTCCCTGGGTAGTTGTTCCAGACGGCGTTATAGAGAAGTTTGTCGGTATCAGCGGCATCAAGGTCGTGCAGAAACGACATGCGCCCTCGCCTGTCCGAAAATTTCTCGCCGCTGGCAAAATCTCGCGCGTAAGCCGCGTTGAAGGCGATCCAGAGAAACAGGAATCGTGCGTCGTTATCGTCCTGCTCACGCTCCGCACGCTGCAGCCAGCTCAGCGCCCGGTGGGTTCGTAGCGTGACGGAATCCGGGAAGCCGTCCCGAAGGCGACGGTGTGCATCCTTCAGGCACGTGTAGTCCAGGCCGAGAGGCCCGATCCCGGAATCGATAGACGTTTCCTGACTAATCGCTGCCACTGGAATCCTCGCCGGCCGTGCCTGGCACCACAGGAACGACCGTAGCAGCGGCAGCGCGCTGTTGTCGGCTAACCGAATCACAGTTTGCCAAGGCGCTATCGGCTTCTCGCGTTGCGCGTCACCAGGGTGAGACGGTTTACTTTATGTCCCGCTGCCTACTTGTCGACGATGGGCACGAAACCACCGTAAATCATGCGCTTGCCATCGAACGGCATTTCATTCGCGCCGGGCTGCATCCGCGGAT
>CAZSDL010000141.1:0-6277 GCA_964605635.1 uncultured Woeseiaceae bacterium | reverse complement strand
GGTGAAGTGAACACGGATGTCGTTGCGGTCGCCGTAGGCGGTGATCTTGCCGTCCGGATCGTAGGTGATCCAACTGCCCTTGCGGTCGTACCAGCGCCAGCCGGTGCGGATGCCGGCCTCGACCTCTTCGCGGATGAAGAACTGTTTGTCGAAGACGTAGAGCGCTTCGCTGTCGCCGGTGCGTTCGAAGCGGGCACCGGCGCGGCGCACGACCTGGATCGAATCGTCCAGCTCGTCCAGATCGAAGCGCAGGTCGTCCCAGGCCGGGTTCAGATGCCAGCGGTACTCACCGCGGCGCACGCGTTCGGCCTGCCAGGTGCGCTGGGCGACGACATAGCCGCCGAGCACCTTCACGCGCAGGTCTTCGGCCGAAGCGACCCATTCGCCGTTGGGGAGGCGGACTTCGGCGTGGGCGGCTGGCGCAATCACCATCAGCAAGGCCAGCGCTAGCAGAGCGGCCAGAAGGGATGTCACACTGTGTCGTCGCGAAATTAACTGCATGATCAAACTTCCCTAGCGCTCCCGGTATGGATACTAACCGCATGTAGTCGAGCAGCGAGATGAGTGCGACCGGTCAATTCTCGACGCTCGCTCGCCTTTTTTAATGATCACCAGGATCGCGGCTATTGAGAGCCGCAGGCAGAAGCGCGGCCGAATGAACAAGCGGAATGCCTCATTCCAGCCCGGCACTATGGGCCAATTTCAGCAAGCGGGAGACCGGTTTGCAAATACTCCCGAGCTTCTTTAGATATACTTGTGTTACTCAACCAAATAAACTTAAGTGTTCGTAGCTCAATTAAATAGTGCACGGCGCGACTGGTAATGTTGCCGCAGCTAACCAAAGCCAATGACTCAAGGCGCTCAAGGCCATGAAGCGCCTCAAGCCCGTCATCTGTTACTTCGCTACGAATAATTCCCAGCCTCCTTAACGTTTTGCCTCCCCATTTTAAAGCCGCAACAACCTCGTCCGTAACCAAATTACCAAATAAATCGATTTCAATTAAATTGCCCCCGGGCAGGATTTTCTCCAAGCAACTTGCCGAAGCTTGCGCACCGTCAAGTGTGATTCTTGATATTGGAAGATTACTGCAAAGACGAATAACTCCGTCGGGCGAAACTTGATTTCCATCCAACCGAAGCACTTTGATCCGTCTGCATTTAAGAATTTCCTTCAGAGCCGCATCCGAGATCGCTGTATCCATCATCTCCAGTGTTATCAGATTCGAGAATGAAGAGACACAAGTTATATGACTGTCAGTCGCGGCTGTGCAGTTTAAATTTAAAATCAACAGAGCGGCGCCCGAGCGCAAATTCCTGAGGCTGGAGACCGAGCGGATGCCAAACAAGTCCAATCTCCGCAACTTAGGCAATTTTGATAATAAATCTACATCCTCCGGTTCTAGATCTTTTGTTAAACTGTAAAATTCCATGGATACGCATACATCCACAACTTGACTATTGTCAACCGAGACCTCATAACCCCTAGCCTCAAGCTCTCTAATTGTGTGGTTCAAATTCATTGGCATTCAATCCATACACACGTCCAACCTGTTTGCCGGACCGACATTCGAGCAAGAATGTCGAGTGGAGCAGAAAGGGGACTCTGACCCGGGATTCCTGGAGCACGTCGATCAAATGGGTGATGCGGCCATTGCTGCAATGGTATTCGACACTGCGGCCGGCGCGGTCGGTGAGTACCGTCGTGTTGCCGTTGTAGGTATAGGTCAGTGCCACGTTCTGGTGGTGATCGAGCACTTGGTGCAGCCGGCCCTGGGCGTCGCGGGTGAAGTGCACACGGATGTCGTTGCGGTCGCCGTAGGCGGTGATCTTGCCGTCCACGTCGTAGGTGATCCAACTGCCCTTGCGGTCGTACCAGCGCCAGCCGGTACGGATGCCGGCATCGACCTCTTCGCGGATGAAGAACTGCTTGTCGAAGACGTAGAGCGCTTCGCTGTCACCGGTGCGCTCGAAGCGGGCGCCGGCGCGGCGCACGACCTGGATCGAATCGTCTAGCTCGTCCAGATCGAAGCGCAGGTCGTCCCAGGCGGGGTTCAGGTGCCAGCGGTATTCGCCGCGGCGCACGCGTTCGGCCTGCCAGGTGCGCTGGGCGACGACATAGCCGCCGAGCACCTTCACGCGCAGGTCTTCGGCGGACTCGACCCATTCGCCGTTGGGCAGGCGGACTTCGGCCTGGATGGGCAGAGCCAGCATCGCGAGCAGGGGCAACGCCAGCAGGCGGAGCAACCAGGACACTGCGCCGCAGTGGCGGGGAGTCAAGGGCATTATCGATTCCTCTCCGATGTGATGGGCAAAGTCCTTCCTGATTAGCGTCGAACCTCAGCTCGGAGATTGCGTGACTTCATGTTTTGTCGAGCATTTCCGGCTTTATTTCGCTGCGGCAGCAACGTCGAGTCGCCAGATCGTCCCCGAACTATCTGAGGATGCGCTTTCTTCGTGGTTGGCCGCTGAGGTTCGACGCTAATCAGTCGTCCCTTTAAGCTCGTGAGCGGCGTTCGTGGGATCATGGATTAACTGCCTCCGCCTCCATTAAGCCCATCAAGCTCAGGAATTAACTTTTAAATAGCTCAACAACAGCTAGTTTTCCTAGCGATCGCGCTAGATCAGCCGGGGTCTGCCCATTCTCATCCCTAGCATGCAAATCAGCGCCGCGTGAAATCAGCAACTTAACAACTTCCGGCTTACCGCTTTCCACTGCACTGTGAAGAGGGCTGTAACCCCCCTCGCCCGAGAGATTGATAAGGGCTCCATGCGTTAGTAATAGCTCTACTTCGTCGAGCTTGCCACGAACAGCTGCGATATGTAGAGGACAGTTTCCGAAGTTGCCTTTTTGAGAGACTCCTTTTAGATCCACGCCAACAAAATCCGGAAGGTCCGCGTACTTCGCAAGCAAAACAGCTAGCTCATGGTTATCCATTTCAAGAGCATTCATCACAACAGTTGTTTTGTAGGAAATCTACCAACTTTTCTATCGCTCGCTTTAAATTATCTATTTCGCCTTGATGAGCTGGATCTGGCCCACCGTACCACTTGTTGGAATACGCTTGCCTCATTTTCATGCAGTCAATATTTCGCATCAGTTTCCAACGCGCCTCTTCGCATTCATTCAAACCCGGCGGAGGTGATTCCGTACAGCGCCGGTTATATGCTTGGCGTTCGCGGGCTTGTTCAACATAATCGGTCGAAGAGCCTTCACTAGTAGACGCCATTATGATACATGCGCCAATTAGATTTATAATTCCCTCTGCCGCTTTCGCACAGATACCCCAGAACGGAGGCGCCAAACATTGCGGAGCTTGGCCCGCCGGGTCAATAAATACCAATGGGTTAGCATTGGCGTATGAATACAGGCTCACCCCCCCGCGCAAGAGAATTGGGTCAACCTCCAAATATCTGCCAATCTCGCTTGAAAACGTTCGCAAAAAATTGTAATACCTCCCCCCATTCTCATCTTGAAGTTGTCCAGGAAAACGTAGCGGATTCTCGACGAGATTGCCGTGCGCTGGCGTAGTCTTTCCGAACGCCTCGGCGATGGCCTGCCAGCTCATGGTGCCGTTGGCGGTGGTGAGCCGCTGCGGCGTACCCAGGTGGTCGTTGTGGTAGGCGTGGATCTGCCAGTGCGTGCTAGCTCCCACGGTGCTGACATCGGCCAGGAACACCGGGTTGGTGCCCCATAGGCCCTGCGGCTGCCAACCGTAGGTCCGGGTGAGAGTGCCGATGGCGCCGTACTCGGCGACCAGGCCTTGATCGCTGTACTGGAACCAAGTGATCTGGCCGTTTGCGGTCTTACTGATCCGTCGGCCCAGCGGGTCGTACTGGTAGGTTGCGATCGTCGCCCCGTTGCGCTTGACCTCGCTCAGTCGCTCGGCAGCGTTGTACAGGTACTCGATGACTTCACCGAGTCTGGTTTCCTGGATCGTGTGGCCGTTGGGGTCATACTGGTAGGTGACCTGGTCAGGACCAAGACCCCAGCCTTCCAGCTCGTTATTTTCGTTGTACTGCCAGGCGCCGGGCTGGTGGTGACTTTGCATCCGGTTGTGTACCGGATCGTAGGCATAACCCTCGATCGGCAGGCCGCCGGGATTCTCGATGCTGGACTGCAGCGGCTCGGGTGGGATCGCCTGGGTCAGGCGATCGAGCGCGTCGTAGTCGTACAGGTAGGGGCCGTCCTGGCTGGCCTTCTGCGTGATGTTGCCGGCGGCATTGTAGGTGTAGTGCAGGTCGAGGTTGACGTCGCCCTCCGGGTTCTGGTGGTTGCCGCTGCCCAGAGCCTGGACAGTGATGCGCTTGGGTCGCTGGAAGCCGTCGTAGGCGTGCGTGCGGACGGCGCCGGGCAGCTCGACCCGAGTCGGCTGCTGCCACTGGTAGGCGGCGTAGTCGATCGGGCCGGCCGGGGTCGTAATCTGGCTCAGGCGATTGGCGGAATCGTAGGTGTAGTCGATGCGCGTGCCGTCGGGGTACGTGAAGGACTTCGGAAAGCGGTTGGCGTGGTGGTCGTAGTGGATCGTGCGGCTGAACGCGGTCGCACCCTGGCCGTAGGTGACGATCTCTTCGATCTTGTCGCCGCGATCGTTGTAGACGTAGACGGCAGCACTGTGGGAGTCGCCGGTCTGGGTGTAGCCGGTCAGCAGGCTGCGTTCGTCGTAGTGATAGACGATGCTCTGGCTGGCCTCGGTTTCGCCTGCCGGGTAGTGATGCTCGTGGGTGCGGCGGTTGGTGGCGTCGTAGACGTACTCTCGGCGCTCGCCATTGGCGCTGGTGCGCAGGATGAGGTGGCCAATTTCGTCATAGTCGTAGTCGATGCCCTGGCCGAGCGGGCGCGCCTCGCGCGTCATCCGGTCAGCTTTATCGTATTGGAACGTGTGGGTATTGTTGTTGGCGTCGGTGACGCCGGTCAGGTTGTTGCGCACATCGTAGCCGTAGCCGGTCACGCCGCCGGCTGCGTCCAGGCTGCTGCTAAGCCGACCCAGGGCGTCGTAGCTGTTCACGGTCGTGCGTTGCATCGGATCGGTCACGCTTTGCACCCGGCCTCGGGGATCGTAGCTGGTGACCGTGATCTGACGCTGTTCCGGCTGGCCATCGGCAGCGGGCAGGATCCGGATGGTCTGGGTGCGCCGGCTGCGTTGGTCGTAGCGATATTCTTCGCGATAGGTCGGGTAGATGACTTGGTTTAGTAGGCCGGGAGTGCCGACCTGGGCGCTGCCGTAGATGTATTCGATGACGTTGTCGGCGCCGTCGATGATGCGCCATAGCCGCTGGTCGAGGTCGTATTCATGCCGAGTCTCGACCTCTTCGGCATCGGTTTCCTTGATCCGGTTGCCATCGCGGTCGTAGTCGTAGATGGTGACGCCCCCTTCGGGGTCGGTCTCGGTCTTGAGCCAGTTGCGGGCGGTGTAGGTGTAGACGGTTTCGTTCTGCTTGGCATCGATGGACTTGGTGCGGTTGCCGACCTTGTCATATTCGAATGCGACGGTGTGGTTCAGCGGATTGGTGATCTGCCTCAGGCGGCCGGCGTCGTCGTAGACGTACGTGGTCGTGTGCTGGCGTGCATCGGTACGCGTGCCGGGCTGGCCGCTGACGTGGTAGTTGCCGTAGCTGGTGGTCTCGTTCTCGGGGTTGGTCTCGGTTTCGACGTTGCCGTTTGCATCGTAGGTCCAGGCCGTGGTCGCGTCGTCGGCCGTGGTGTCGCCCTGGATGGTGCGGGATTCACGCTGGCCGTGGGCGTTGTAGGTGTAGGTCGTGATGCGCTGCTCATCAAGCAGGCCGACCGCCTCGGTCATCGACAGCAGGTTACCCTCGGCATTGTAGGTGTAGGCGGTCTTGATGCCGAGTTCGTCGCTGCGTTCGATCAGCTGGTTGTGTTTCGGCTCATAGGCCATGTGCACCTGGCTGCCGTCCGGGTAGCGGATCCGGATCGGGTTGCGGTGCGCATCGTACTCGGTCGTCGTGCGCAGGCCGCGCTCATCGATCCGGTGTTCGATGTGATTGCCGTCGCGTTCGAGCCGGTACGTGGTCCGGCCGGTGCCGGTGTCGCTGCGCAGCGGTTTGCCGTTGGCGTCAAAGGTCTGCGTCCGGATCACCTGCCTCGGCGAACCATCGGCGAGCCGACGGTGTTCGATGATCCTGTAGCGGCGCTCGACACGGTTGTAGTCGTACTCGTACTCGGTGATCGCCGCGGCCTCGCCGGGGTCGGCTGGGTGTGTAACCCGGACCACGCGGTTGCCGCTGTAGGCAATCTGGGTCTGCCGGCCTTCGGCAT
>CAZSDL010000140.1:0-6291 GCA_964605635.1 uncultured Woeseiaceae bacterium | reverse complement strand
CTCCTACAGTGCCCCTGCAGAGGCACGCCAGGAGGAACGGGAAACGTCCGACCGCTAACCCGAGAGATGAAACGAGCGCGGCAGGAGGTCGTCGATGCCGCAGGTTTCGAGGCCGTTCTCGCCGTTAAGCAGGATGCGTGTATTCTCGTCTGCGAACTCGCTGATGATCTGCCGGCAGCCACCGCAAGGCGTGCAGCTTTCCAGCGAGTCGTGCCCGCCGATTACGGCGATAGCCACGATCCTGCGTCCACCGGCCGACACCATCGCGCCGACCGCATTCGCCTCGGCGCAACTGCCCTGCGGAAACGACGCATTCTCCACGTTGCAACCGATGTGTATGCGCCCGAGCTCGTCCTGTAGCGCGGCGCCTACCCGGTATTTCGAGTGCGGCGCATAGGCGCTTTGCCGCACGGCAGTGGCGGCCTTGATCAGGCGTTCCTGATCGATGAGGTCCGAACCGGCCATTGCTTAAGGCTCCTTGCGCATGGGGTTGTTCGGGTGCGTCGTCCAGTCGGCTTTCTCGGACGTGATCGGGCGACCGGTCCTGGGATCGACACCGTGGGTCAGCCGCTGCATCGTGATGCAGTTGTCGACCGGGCAGACGCTGACACACAGGTTGCAGCCGACACACTCCTCATCGATCACCTCGAAATGACGACAGCCGTTAATCGACTTTGTAATTGCCTGGTGTGATGCATCTTCGCACACGATGTGACAGCGCCCGCACTTGATGCAAAGGTCCTGGTCGATCACCGCCTTTTCGACGTAGTTCAGGTTCAGGTACTGCCAGTCGGTGACGCTCGGTACAGCCTTGCCCACCAGTTCGTCCACCGAGTGCATGCCCTTGCTGTCGAGAAAGTCGCTCAATCCGTGCGTGAGATCGTCGATGATTTTGAAGCCGTACACCATCGCCGCCGTACACACCTGCACGTTCGCTGCGCCGAGTGCAAGAAAGTCGACCGCGTCACGCCAGTCGGCGATGCCGCCGATTCCGGAAATCGGCAATCCGCGCGTGTCCTTGTGTCGTGCGATTTCAGCCACCATGTGCAGGGCAATCGGTTTCACTGCCGGCCCGCAGTAGCCGCCGTGCGAGCCCATGCCATCAGTCGTCGGATACATCGTCAGCGTGTCGTAGTTGACACGCATAATCGAATTGACGGTGTTAATCAACGACACCGCATCCGCACCACCGGCTCTTGCTGCTTTGGCGGGCGGCAGGATGTTGGTGACGTTCGGCGTCAGTTTCACGATCACCGGCACGCGCGCATATTTCTTGCACCATTCCGCCGCCATCTGGATGTACTCGGGCACCTGGCCGACAGCCGACCCCATGCCGCGTTCCGACATGCCATGCGGACAGCCGAAGTTGAGTTCGAGTGCATCCGCGCCGGTGTCTTCGATCATCGGCACGAATTTCGCCCAGGTCGCTTCGTTCATCGGCAGCATGACGGAGACGACCATTGCACGATCCGGCCAGTCGCGCTTGATCTGGCGGATTTCGTCAAGGTTGGTTTTCAGCGGCCGGTCGGTGATCAGCTCGATGTTGTTGAAACCGATGACGCGGCGATCGTTGCTGTGGATGGCGCCATAGCGCGGGCCGCTTACGTTGACGATCGGCGGATCTTCCCCGAGCGTTTTCCAGACGACGCCTCCCCAGCCGGCTTCGAAAGCGCGGTTGACGTTGTAGGCTTTGTCGGTTGGCGGCGCCGATGCGAGCCAGAACGGGTTCGGTGATCGGATGCCGAGAAATTCGCTGGTCAGGTCAGCCATAGCGTTAACCTCCGTCGATTGCGCAACGGATCGGGACAAGGCTTGTAGGAGCGCGCCTTGCGCGCGAATGGGAAAGGGCTGATCGTTACCGCATTCGCCCGCAGGGCTGGCTCCCACAGGGGCTCGCGCTCCAACAGATATCTCGTTGCGTGCATCATTTGTCTCGCAGGTAGCGGTCGATTGCGATGGCTGCGATCTTGCCATCCTGCACGGCGGTCACCGTCAGGTCCTCGCCATCGGCGCTGCAATCGCCCCCCGCCCACACGCCGTCGATCGATGTGCGTCGTTCACCGTTGACCGACAGCTTGCCACCCTGCGTTCGCAACACGGCATTCTGCGCCGCCGGAAGATCGCTGCCGAGAATCTGGCCGACCGCCTTGAATACCACGTCGGCCTCGATCGTGTAACGCTCTCCAGTGCCGATCAGTTTGCCATGCTCATCAATAGTCGTGCGTTCAAATTCCACGCCGGTCACAAAATCATCACCGAGAATGCGCACGGGCCGCGCCCAGTGGCGCAACGTAACGCCGTTCTTCAGCGCAAATTCCTGCTCATATGAACTGGCACCCATTTGCGCGGGCCCGCGCCGGTACACCATATCGACAAACTCCGCGCCAAGCTTCCTGCTTTGCACCGCCACGTCGATTGCGGTCATGCCGCCGCCGATCACAACAATGCGGCGCCCGACCGGCAGCTTGCTCTTGTCACGCGCCTGGCGAAGTGCCGCAATGTATTCCACGGCATCCACGACGCCGTCGATGTCTTCGTTGTCGAGACCGAGCCGGTTGACGTCGTTCAAGCCGATGCCAAGAAAAACGGCGTCGAATTCGTCCATCAATGACGCCAGTGTGAAATCCTCACCGAGCGATACCTCGTTTCGCAACTCGATGCCGCCGATATCCAGGATCCACTGCACTTCGCGCTGCGCGAAGTCGTGCAAAGTCTTGTAAGCAGCGATACCGTACTCGTTGAGGCCGCCCGGTTTGCGATCGCGATTGAACACCACAACGCTGTGTCCCAGCATCGCCAGGCGATGCCCGCAGGATAGCCCTGCCGGTCCCGCACCGACGACCGCGACCTGCCTGCCGCTGTCCGGCGCGCGGGCAAAAAGCCTGATGTCTTCCTTGAAGACGGGGTCGGTGGCGAAACGCTGCAATAGCCCGATGCGCACCGGCAGGTCCTCGTGCGTATTGCGCACGCAGGCCTCTTCGCACAGTATCTCAGTGGGACACACGCGCGCGCACATGCCGCCCATGATGTTTTGTTCGAGAATCGTGCGCGCTGACCCCTTTATATTGTCACTGCGAATCTTCTGGATGAAGCCGGGGATGTCGATGCCGGTCGGGCAAGCCGTCGTGCACGGCGCATCGAAACAGAAGTAGCACCGGTCAGCCTCGATCAACGCTTCCGAGCGCGTGAGCGGCGGATGCATGTCAGCAAAGTTCCTGTTGATCTCGGCCGCCGGGAGGCGAGCGGCGCGCACATCCCGGTCCCGCTGAAGCCGATCGCTGCTCATTGCTGCACTCTCACAATCGCAACATCAACCGCTCTTGCGCGCGCGTTCGCTGACGGGCTTGCGCCGCACCGGTTGCGGCACGTTGCGTTCTGCCTTCCTGCGCATCGCATCGTAATAATTCGCGAAAGGCGGTTTCTCGATGTAGCGGCCCGCGCCGCGCTCGACGTCAAGCTTGCCGTCAGCCCACACTACTTTGCCGCGCGACAAGGTGTGCGACGCGCCGCCCTTGACCTTCATGCCTTCGAAAATATTGAAGTCGATGTTCTGGTGATGCGTTTTCGCGGAGATGGTTTTGCTGGCCTGTGGATCCCACACCACGATGTCGGCATCGGCGCCGACCGTGATCGAACCTTTGCGCGGGAAGATATTGAATATCTTCGCTGCGTTGGTTGAAGTGGCTGCCACGAATTCATTCATCGTGAGCCGCCCCGTGCTGACGCCGTGATGCCAAAGCACTTCCATGCGGTTCTCGATGCCGGCTGTGCCATTCGGAATGAGGCGAAAGTCGTCCTTGCCGGCCGCTTTCTGTGGCGCGCAAAAGCAACAGTGATCGGTCGCCGTCGTCTGCAGGCTGCCCGACTGCAAGCCGTTCCACAGCGCTTTCTGGTGTTCCGGCGCGCGAAACGGCGGGCTCATCACATGGCCGGCGGCAAATTCGAAGTCCTCGCTGCGGTAGACCGAGTCGTCGATCAGCAAGTGGCCGGCCAGCACCTCCCCATAAACGCGCTGGCCTTCGTTGCGGGCGCGAGTGATGGCTTCGAGAGACTGCCGGGATGAAACGTGCACCAGGTAGATCGGCACGCCGAGCACCTCGGCAATGCGAATGGCGCGGTTCGCGGCTTCGCCTTCCACTTCGGGCGGGCGCGACAGCGGATGGCCTTCGGGCCCGGTGATGCCGGAATCGAATATTTTCTGCTGCAGGCGATAGACCAGTTCGCCGTTCTCGGCATGTACCGTGACGATAGCGCCGAGTTCGATCGCTTTCGAAAAACTGTTCACCAGTATTTCGTCGTCGGCCATGATGGCGCCCTTGTACGCCATGAAGTGCTTGAAGCTGTTGACACCGTGCTTTTTCACCAGCGTTTCCATGTCGCGTGCAACGCTGTCGTCCCACCAGGTGATGGCCACGTGGAAGGAATAATCGGCGACGGCTTTTTCCGCCCACTCACGCCACTGTTGATACGCCTCCATGACGTTCTGCTGCGGATTGGGGATGACGAAGTCGATGATCATCGTCGTGCCGCCGGCGAGACCCGCGGCGGTGCCTGAATAGAAATCGTCGCTAGCCACCGTGCCCATGAAGGGCAGCTGCATGTGCGTATGGGGATCGATGCCGCCCGGCATGACATATTGATCACCGGCGTCGATAACCTGCGCGCCTTTGGGTGCATCGAGTTCGTCGCCGATTGCCTGGATGACGCCATCGGCACACACGACATCCGCGCGCCAGCTGGTCTCCGCAGTGACGACGGTTCCGCCCCTGATTAGTACCGCCATATCATTTGCCCCGACTCAAGAAATAGTAAAGGAGGCCACCGAGCAGCGAGCCGGTGAACCAGCCGTAGTCGTAAAACCAGCCGAGCGCGCCGGTCGTGATTGCGACGAGTGTCAATGCGACCGGAAGCAGGAACGCGACAAAGCCCGGCGCGTTCCAGGCGGGGTAAAGGCCGCCGTTCCGGTACAGATCGGGCAGCTCGTAGGTTTGTCGCTTGATGACAAAATAGTCGACTATCATGATTCCCGCAATAGGGCCGAGCAGGCTGGAATAGCCCAGGAGCCAGTTGGAATAGAGACTTTCGACGCTCACATCGGAGACCAGCCAGCCCATTTTCTTGAACAGTTCCCAGCTCATGAGGACGACGCCGATCAGGCCGGTCAGCAGCACGCCCTTGGTCTGGTCGATGAATTTCGGCGCCACGTTCTGGAAATCGTTGGTGGGTGAGACGATATTGGCGGCCGTGTTGGTGGAAATCGTCGCCAGGATGATCATGAACATCGACACGACCACCCAGAACGTGCTGTCGATGCGGCCGATGAGGTTGATCGGGTCGGAAATCGTTTCGCCGACGAGTTCGAGCGAGGCAGAGGTCAGCAGCACGCCGAGGCCGGCGAACAGGAACATGGTGAGCGGCAGGCCGATGATCTGGCCGAGGATCTGGCTCTTCTGAGAATCGGCGTAGCGGCTGAAATCCGGGATGTTGAGCGAGAGTGTCGCCCAGAAGCCGACCATCGCGGTCAGGCCGCTGAAAAAGTACGGTGCGATCGAAGCGCCTTCCGGGCGCGATGCCGGCATCTCCAGCAAGGCCATGACCGAAGCTTTGGGCCAGGCCCACACAATGAGACCGACAGCGACCGCGAGAAGCAGCGGCGCCGCAATTGCTTCGAGTCTTTTGATCGACTCCGCGCCGCGGATGACGACCCACAGGTTCAGGACCCAGAATATGAAAAAGCCGAAGACCTCGCCTTTGCTGCCGAGTGCGGCCCAGCCGTCGAACAGCGCAGAAAATAAAAGATGTACAGCAATGCCGCCGAATAGCGTCTGCACACCGAACCAGCCGCAGGCGACCAGCGCGCGAATGAGCGCCGGCACGTTCGAGCCGATGATGCCGAATGAGGAACGCAGCACCACCGGGAAGGGGATGCCGTATTTCGTGCCGGCAAATGCATTGAGGGTGAGCGGAATGAGAATGATGATGTTGGCGAGCAATATGGTCCACAGCGCTTCGGAGACCGACAGTCCGAAATAGGCGGTGAGCACGCCGCCCAATGTGTAGGTCGGCACGCAGATCGACATGCCGACCCACAGCGCGGCGATGTGCCACTTGTTCCAGGTACGGTCGGCGGCTTTGGTGGGCGCGATATTGTCGTTGTAGCGGGAGCTCGCGAGCAGGTCGGTGCCGGCACGCAGCTCCACGAATTCACCGACCGCGATGGCGGTGCTTTGCGACTCAGGTGTCAATCAATGCTCCCCCAATCGGCGATGACGCGAATAAACCCTGTAGGAG
>CAZSDL010000139.1:0-6383 GCA_964605635.1 uncultured Woeseiaceae bacterium | reverse complement strand
TGAAGATGTTCAGCACGAGCGGCGACAGTTCGAGCGGCACCTTGAGCGTGCGCGCGATCTCATCGAAGATGCCGACGTCCTTGATCACGAGGTCCATCGTGAAACTGATGTCCCGGCTGCCATTGAGGATCACCTGGGACTCGGTTTCGTGAACGAAGGAATTCCCTGAGGAAATCCGGATGGCCTCGTAGACCGTGTTCATGTCGAAGCCGGCCACTTTCATCGTCGTCAGGGCCTCGGTCAGCGCAACGAGGTGAACCGTGCACAGGTAGTTCGTCATCACCTTCAGTACCGATGCGGAACCGAGAGGTCCTGTGTGCAGTATCTGGTGGCCGAGGATTGCAAGGAGCGGCAATACACGCTCGAAGGTGCTGCGCTCGCCGCCGGCGAAAATCGAGATGTTTCCGGTCGCGGCGCGATGGCAGCCGCCCGAAACCGGGCAATCCATCGCGGCAGCGCCCTTTGCCTGTACCAGGAGCGCGAGGCGCTTCACTTCGCCCTCGTCAGTCGTGCTCATTTCGAGCCAGACCTTGCCGGAGGCGAGGCCGGCCAGGACCCCGTCCGGACCTTCCATCACGGCGGCGGTCGCCGCGGGCGAGGGCAGGCAGGTGATGATAATGTCGACCTGCTCGGCCATCGCCCTGGGAGATTCAGCGACCCCGGCACCCTGCGATTCGAAGGCGCGGACGCGCTCCGGTGCGAGATCTCTGACGGTCAGGTCGACGCCGCTGCGCAGCAGGTTGCCCGCCAGGCTGGCACCGACGTTGCCCAGTCCGATAAAGCCGATTCGCTGTCCTTCCATTTGCCGTCCTCGTACCCGTAGAATCCTGATGGATGGCACGACTGTACATCAGTTCCCCCAACGAGTTGACCATCGAACTCGGCAGCGGCGAATGTTTCGCGCTACATCCGATATGGCTGCGCGAGCGCTGCAGGGACAAACAGAGCATGGACTCGCGCACCGGGCAGCGCCTGTATGACCCGTCGGATCTCGACCTGGAGCTTTCCCTGATCGCGGTCACCGAGCCCGAGGCCGGCCGGTTTCGGATTCGCTTCAGCGACGGACACGAAAGCGAATTTCTCGGCCGCGATATTCTCGCCGAGGCGACAATCCCGCCCGGGAGTTCCGGTCTGCCGTTACCACGCAAGTGGAATGCCGCGACCGGGCAAGTACGACGCTTTTCATGGAGCGGCAAACCCGACGATGCCCGGCTCAACGAGTGGCTGGTTCAATTCCTCGAATTCGGTTTCGTCGTCTTTACGGGCGTACCGTGCAAGCCGCGGGCCATCCTCGAGGTCGCGGAAGCGTTCGGCTTCACTCGCGTCACCAATTTCGGCGCTTTGTTTGAAGTCCGATCGACCGTCGAGGCAAGTGACCTCGCGTACACTTCGCTGCCACTCGATCCGCACACGGACAATCCTTATCGCGATCCCGTGCCGGGCGTTCAGCTGCTGCACTGCCTGGTCAACGAGACGTCGGGAGGACTGTCGACGCTGGTCGACGGCCTTGCCGTTGCAGAAGCATTGAAGAACCGGGACGCAGAAGCTTATCGACTCCTTGCATGCACACCAATTCGTTTCCGCTATCAGGACGCGACCACAGAGCATGTCGCCAGCACGGCGTCGATCGATCTTGACGTTACGGGACGCGTGAGGACGATACACTTCAGTCCGCGCCTCGACTTCGTGCCGTTGCGACCGCCGGCTGAACTGTCGGCCTACTATCGCGCGCGGCGCGCGTTCGATCAGCTGTTGCGTTCGCCGGAATTCGAACTTCGATTCCTGCTGGAAGCGGGCGAGCTCCTCATGATGGACAACGGCCGCCTGCTGCATGGCCGCACGGGCTTCAATCCCGCCGAAGGCGTGCGTCACGTTCTGGGCTGCTACATCGACATCGACGGTCCCAGGAGCCTCTACCGGGTCGTGCGGCGACGGCTAGCAGCCTGTCGGACTTAGGCTCATCTGCTGCGGCGGGAGTCCCATAGCGGCGCGGATGCCGGAGGAAATGTGCGTGACAAAGACAGTCAGCTTTCGCCAGATGAAGGACGGCACCCGCGAGGATTACATCCTGCTGGACCAGTCCGAGCGGGACCATGCGGCAGGGCTGCCGGATCGTGTGCTGGCGGCGCTGCGCAGGCTTGACCATTCCCTCGCCGGCTATCCGGTCAGCCGTCTCGGCCACTCGCTGCAGGTCGCCACACGTGCGCTTGCAGACAAGGCCGACGACGAACTGGTGGTTGCGGCACTCATTCACGACATTGGCGACGAACTGGCGCCGTACAACCACGCGGAAGTCGCCGCAGGCATCATACGGCCGTACGTGCGGGCTGAGGTCGCGTGGATCGTCGAGCAGCATGGGCTGTTTCAGACCTATTATTACGTTCATCATCTGGGCGGCGATCGTCATGCGCGCGATCGCCTCAGGAATCATGTGTGGTATGGAGCATGCGTTGCGTTCTGCGAGCGCTGGGACCAGGCGTCGTTCGACCCGGACTACGCGACGAAGCCGCTTGAGTGCTTCGAACCGATGGTGCGCCGGATTTTTTCGAGGCAACCGCACGATCCGCGCTATGTAGGTGCCGCGCACACTCCTGGCCCGGATTATTCATGAATGCGCTCGCGCGTGCCGTCTTTCATTTGCCGAAAACTGACGATAGGTTTTCTCGAAGTAATATCTGTCACGATAGTTACCGCTGCAGCAGCGCAGGGGAGTCGGCACCATGAAGATTGCAGTCGTCACCGGCGCCGCGCAAGGCCTCGGTCTCGCGACAACGCGCCGACTGGCGAAATCCGGTTACGACGTCGTCATGACCGATGTCCAGCCGTTGGACGCCTTGAGCGAGCAATTGCAGAGTGAAGGCCTGCGCGTTCATGCGGCACATGGCGACGTTGCCTCAGAATCGTTCGCGAACGACCTCGCTGCAAGAGTAGCTGCTGATTTTGGTGTGCTCGACGCGCTGGTCAATAACGCCGGCATCAGCATGATCGTGCCTGCCGAGAATACGACGCTCGAGCAATGGCAGCGAGTCATGCGCATCAATCTCGATGGCCCCTTCCTGCTCTGCAAACATCTTGGCGCGATGATGCTGCACCGCGGCCGCGGCGCCATCGTCAATGTCGCCTCGATCGCCGGCCTCGCGGCGGTCAGTCATCGCGCGGCCTACAACGCTTCCAAGCACGGTCTCATCGGCCTAACGAAAACGCTGGCTGCTGAGTGGGGCGGCCGTGGTGTGCGGGTCAATGCCGTGTGTCCCGGCTGGATCAGGACGGAGATGGATGCCGCCGACCAAGGCCCCGGCGGCTACAGTGACTCGGACATCGTGAACCGGGTACCCATGGCGCGGTTCGCGCGGCCCGAGGATGTCGCCGCGGCAATTGCCTACCTGGCTGATCCGGAGCTTAGCGGCTTCATCAATGGGGTCAGCCTGCCGGTCGATGGCGGGTGGACTGCCGACGCGAGCTGGGAATCATTGCGCCTCAGAACCCGCTGACACAGCCACTGTGCCGCCAGCGGCTCCCTGCCGGTTGCCGCGTTCGACGCTTGGGGAGATAGCCGAGGCTGAAAGCGCTGCGACTTCGACGGCGGCCCGCTATAGACCATCGCGGAACAGGACGAGCATTTGGTGCTGGATCTCGCCAGAAGGCGCATCGGTGTAAATGCGGTGTCGTCTACGCAACACTGCGCTGCCGGCAGTGATGGAGACCACCGGTCCCAAATTGCATCAAATCCGCGTTATTGATGGCGATGGCAAACGGCGAGCTACGATTCTCCTGGACGTTGACATGCCTCACCTCGACGGTTTTTCTGTCTGCAAAATGATTCGCGACCAGGAGATGTCCAGAAAAACGCCGATCTGCATCGTTACCGGACTCGGCGATGAAAAATCCGTTGATCGTGCCTACGCTCTTGGCGCAACCGATTTTATCAGCAAGCCTATTTCCTGGGCGCTACTTGCTCATCGCGTGCGTTACATATTGCGCGCAAGTGACGCGCTGACCGAAACAAGGAGCCTTTTATCGGCTTTGCCGGACGTCGTCTTTTTGCTTGGTGAAGACGGCCGTGTGATCGACCGCCCTAAAGAGATTGATGCGAGAGTTGGCACTGGCATTGAGGCTCTCAAGGGGCTGTCATTCGAGGAATTGTTCTCGGAAGAAGATATCGTGCAGGTGCGAGAGCGCGTCAGACTCTCGCTCGCCAGCGAGGACTGGCAGATCTACGAGCATTTTTTTGTCGGTGGCCAAGTACATCTCGAAACCCGTTTCGTTGCTCGCGACAGGAACACCGTGCTGGCTATTGTAAGAGATGTTACCGAACGCAAAGAAGCCGAGCTACAGATCTATGACCTGGCGTTCTATGACAAACTGACCAGACTGCCCAACCGAGAGCTTTTTGGGAAACAACTTACGGAGACCATCCGGCATTCGCGCAAGCAAGGACGGAACTTTGCAATTCTTTTCGTCGACCTCGATCGCTTCAAGCGAATTAACGACACCTTGGGTCACTCGATTGGCGACGAACTCCTGAAGGCCGTTGCTATGCGCCTAAGGGACTGTATCCGATCAGACGACCAACTTGCACGCGCCGATCAGACCGGTCGCGCAGACATAGGACTCGCAAGATTCGGTGGGGATGAGTTCGTACTTTCTCTTCATGATATTGCTACGGAGGATACTGCTGCAACCATCGCATCACGGATTATAGATTCTCGTACTCGGCCGTTTACCTGCGAGGGTCACAGGTTCGTGGTCACGCCGAGCATCGGCATCGCACTGTACCCGCAGGACGGCGAAAATAACGATGAGCTACTGATGCATGCCGACGCAGCAATGTACAAGGCAAAAGCGGCCGGACGAAACAACTACAAATTCTATTCGGATACCATGAAAGTCAGGTCACTGCACCGGCTCGGACTAGAAAATGAGCTGTGGCAGGCTATCAACGAAGAGAACTTCGAAATTTACTATCAACCGAAAGTCGATATCTCATCCTGGTCGATTGTCGGCGCAGAAGCATTGCTCCGCTGGAAACATTCCAGTCGAGGATGGATATCGCCGGCGGATTTTATTCCCATTGCCGAAGAAACTGGCCTGATTATACCCTTGGGCAGATGGGTGTTGCAGGCGGCCTGCCAGCAGATCGGCAAGTGGCAACATTCCCTACTGAGCCGAATAGGCGTGTCGGTTAATATTTCCAGCCCGCAATTGTACGCGGACGATCTGATCAGCATCGTGAAAGCTGCTGTTTCGGACGCCGGCATCCGAGCCGATTTGCTGGAGCTGGAAATTACCGAAAGTCTCATGTTGCGTGACAGCGCGGCCACAATCGCGGCGTTGAGCGCATTGAAAGAATTTGGCGTGGATTTGACAATTGATGATTTTGGCACCGGTTATTCATCCTTGAGTTATTTGAAGCGGCTTCCAATCGATAGACTCAAAATCGATCGTTCGTTCGTCCAGGACCTTCATTGCGACGACAACGATGCGGCAATTTGTGCTGCGATATTGGCTATGGCGCACGCGCTCGATCTAAAGGTTATCGCGGAGGGCGTAGAGCTCGAAGAACAGATGGCTTTTCTGCGACTGCACAGCTGTGATCAAATTCAGGGTTTCTTGTTCAGCAAGCCGCTTGCCGCCAAGGATTTCGAGGCTCTGGTCATTGCCCATCTGGATTCTTTCGAGAATGCCGCTGGCTCGCAATGATCGGTACCCGCTGCAGATACCAGTCGGTGCTCCTGAAGAATGCTGTCCTCAGCTTCTGCGACTTTGGCCCGCGGCGAAATTCGCTGTGGGGATCTCGGCGTATTTTTTAACGGAGGCCAAACTCCGTAAGTCAGGTTTCGAGACCGGCTTCCGATCTTCTGGGCGATACCGATCAGTTGTGCGGCATAGTGGTCAACGTGAACGCCCAGGGGGCCTTCACGCATACGACGAATCACCTTCGGATATCGAAAATAGGCAGTGGCAGTAAGGTTCTCTCCTCCGTACTAACCCAACTTGCGCAGAATCGATGTAGCGCTGTAACAGGATCAATGCCTTAGGCAAAAAGTCGGCACTACATTTTTGGTTTGGGGGTGCTCAGGCGCTGAGGGCGAGCGCGGGTGAATCGATGTCGCTCAAGCGCATGCGTTTGGGCAATACGAGCCCCAGGCGTTCGAGCAGCACGGCCTGAGCGTGGTCGGGTTGGGCGACACAGCGCAGACGAATTTCACCGTGACTCGCGGTCGGTAAAACGACATCGTGGGACTGGATGCGCGCGAGTTCTTCGAGCACGGTGCGCGGTGAGTTGCCCAAGCCCAGGGCGGGAACGTACGCTATGCACTGAAGACGCCTTATCGAGACGGCACCACGCACGTGATCTTCGAGCCCGAGGACTTTATTGCGCG
>CAZSDL010000138.1:0-6504 GCA_964605635.1 uncultured Woeseiaceae bacterium | reverse complement strand
CGGTCGTTCATGCTCACAGCATAGTCGGCGATGACCTTGACGGACGCAATAGCGGGGCTGGCGATTTTCCCGCGCACACGCCATATGCTACATTCCTGCGATGCCATCCGACGCTGTGGGCCCGTTCACCGAACTTGTGTCAACCTTTGGCCCTGTGGTCTGGGACACGCTTGCAGCCAGCGTGCCAAGGGACCTGCGCTGGTACAACCTGCTGCTGATGGTCGCCATCGCCGTGCTGATCTACTGGATCCGCAACGGACGTGGGGCGCGGGGTGCGGACGGCCGTGAGGGTCCGCGCCAGGGGTTGCGGGACTACCTGTTCCCCAAGGATGTGTACACGCACGTTTCAGCGCGTGTCGACATCTGGCTCTATGTGTTCGAGCGCGCACTGAAGCCCGTCTGGGCGTTGCTGCTGCTGGGATCGCTGGGTCCTTTCGTCGAAACATCGATTATCGGCACGTTGACGGCGGGCCTCGGCGCCGGCCCGGCCCTTGATCCGACGCTGCCGTGGATGCTGCTCTACAGTCTGGTCCTGCTTCTTTGCTACGACTTCATGTTCTTCCTGCTGCACTACACCGAGCACAAGGTGCCGGCACTGTGGGCGATCCACAAGGTGCATCACTCGGCGGAAGTGCTGACACCGCTGACGCGCTACCGCGAGCACGTGCTGGAGGGGCCGCTGTATTCGGCCGCGGGCGCGATCGGCTTCGCGGTCCCCGCCGGCGTTTTCTCCTGGCTGTTTTCCGGGAGCATCGTCGCGGTCACGGTCCTGAACGTAGGACTCTTCTCGCTGTTGTTTGGATTCAATGGCATGTTCCGCCACTCGCATATTCAGTTTCACTATCCGCCGTGGCTTTGCAAATGGTTGCAGAGTCCCGCCATGCACCATACTCACCACAGCTATTTGCGGCAGCATTGGGACACGAACATGGCGGCCTTTACGAGCATTTGGGATCGGCTGTTCGGCACGCTCTACATTCCGGCTCTGGATGAATACACGCCCTGGGGGCTCGGGCCGGAACAACAGTACGAGTACCGCAGCTTCTGGCAAAACGTCAGCGGGCCGTTTCGCGACTGGTATCGCATGCGCATGCTCCGCAAGCCCGTGCCGCGCACGATGTGAGCAGCTCAACTCGGCCGGATGGAATTCTGGTCGGCGGCGCGCTGCCGGTGCCCACGACCGCGACTCAGAAAATGGTTTGCACAAGGAGAGGAACCTGGGAGAGGGGCTGCTGGCGCTGCTCGCGTTTGCGCCGATTCTGATTGCGGGGATCCTGCTGGCGGGTTTTCGCGTTCCGGCGAAGTACGCGATGCCCGGCGTATACGTGCTGACCTGCGTCATCGCGCTGTGGGTCTGGGGCGTGAGTTTCAATCGGGTGGCGGCCTCGACACTGCAGGGGCTGATCCTCACCGCAGCGCTGCTGTGGATTATTTTCGGTGCGATTCTGCTGCTGAATACCCTCAAGCATTCCGGCGCAATTTCCACCATTCGCGCGGGCTTTTCCACTATCAGTCCCGACCGCCGGATTCAGGTCATTCTGATCGCGTGGTTCTTCGGCTGCTTCATCGAAGGCGCCTCCGGCTTCGGCACGCCGGCCGCGGTTGCCGCGCCGCTGATGGTCGCCGTGGGCTTTCCGGCGCTGGCGGCGGTGGTGTTCGGCATGATGATCCAGTCGACACCGGTTTCCTTTGGCGCCGTCGGCACGCCGCTGATCGTGGGCGTGCAGGGTGGGCTGGACCGCGCGGCGCTGACCGAACAGCTTGCCGCCCAGGGGCTGGAGTGGGAGCGGTTTTTCCGCCTCGTGGTTTCGGAGGTGGCAATCATCCACGCCATCTGCGGCACGCTGATGCCATTGTTCCTGGTCGTGGTGATGACGAAGTTCTTCGGCCGCAACAAGTCCTGGACCGAGGGGCTTTCGATTTTTCCTTTTGCATTGTTCGCCGCTTTCTGTTTCACCATCCCGTATGCCCTTGCCGGCGTGTTCCTCGGCCCGGAGTTTCCGTCGATCATCGGCGGACTGCTCGGTCTGGCGATCGTGACCGCGGCGGTGCGGAAGGGTTTCCTGGTGCCGAAGGATACCTGGGATTTTGCTCCGCCCTCGCAGTGGCCCGCGGAATGGATGGGCAGGATCGAACTCAAGATGGACAGCATCGCGAAAGTGCAGATCGGGCGCTACATGGCATGGATGCCGTATCTGCTGCTGGCCATGCTGCTGGTGATCTCGCGCACGGTCAAGCCGGTGGGCGATGCCCTGAAGAGTGTCGACCTGAAGTTCGCTGACATCCTCGGCGAACCCGGGATCGGAGGCAATCTGCAGTTTCTCTATCTGCCGGGCGGGTTGCTGGTGCTGGTGTGCGTGATCAGCTATTTCCTGCATCGCATGAAACCTTCGGACTTCGGCAATGCGTTGCGCGAATCCAGCAGCACTCTGGTGGGTGCCGGATTCGTGCTGATCTTCACTGTGCCGATGGTGCGGGTGATGATCAATTCCGGCGTGAACGTCAACGACATCGCGAGCATGCCGATCGCAATGGCACGCGGCGTGGCGGACCTGATGGGCAGTGTGTATCCGCTGCTTGCACCATCGGTTGGCGCGCTTGGTGCATTCCTCGCTGGATCGAACACGGTGAGCAATCTCATGCTCAGCCAATTCCAGTACGAAACCGCCACGCTGATCGGTGTCTCTGGCGCTTTACTCGTGGCGTTGCAAAGCGTCGGCGCCGCAGCCGGCAACATGATCGCGATTCACAACGTAGTAGCGGCATCGGCGACGGTCGGCCTGCTCGGCCGGGAAGGCATCACGCTGCGCATCACCATCATTCCGACAATCTATTACGTGCTGCTCGCCGGGCTGATCGCGCTGATCGCGCTGTACGTGCTCGGCATCACCGATCCGCTGGTCGGTGTGCGGCCGCCCGGCTGACGCCGGACCGCTTGCCGCATGCGCGAAAGCGCAAACCGGCGCATCATCGCCCTCATCGAGGACCGCCGCGTCATTGAGCGGAATCTCGGGCGTCCGCAAGTGCGTGGCGGCATAGCGACTTGCGGTCCTTCTGGTTTTATGCTAAGTGTTTGTCGCGGGTGTATCCGCCGTGTCGAGTGGAGATCATGCATGAAAGCCATGATTGCGGCGTCGTTCGCGTGCGTGGCCACGCTTCTTTCGTTTGACGTGCCGGCCTGCGGCGACAGCCTCTACCGCGTAGGCAAGGGAGTCGCCTACAAGAGTTATTCTGCACCGCTGCCGGGAAACTTGCTCATCTACGGCAACACGCCGGGGGCGAAACACCTTTCCGAGGAACTCGCAAGGTCCGGACATGCCGTGCGCATCGTCGACGGCCAAGTGGAGTTGCAGTCAGCACTCAGCACCGGTTCCTACGACGTCTTTATCGCACCTTTCAGGGAGGGTGCCACGATCGAATTGGCCGCGCGCACGTCGTTTTTGCCGATCGCCGCTTCCTCGGAAGAGGAAGTGCAAGCGAAGCGGCTCTACCGTCACGTGATGGTTCCGGACAAACATGAATTAAAGCATTATCTGAAAGCGATTCATCAATCCCTTAAAAAGCGGGTGTAATCGCAGCCCGAGAGGTGCGGATGCGTCTACGGGCGGCGCCCGACCCTCACGTCTCCGTATCGGGGTAGGCAGGGATTTCGAAGAATGACCGCCCAATGATCCGCAAACTGCCGACTCCAGTTCCAGCGACGCTCGTACTCTGTTTTTTGTGCACGTCCGCGGCCGTGGCAGGGAACCGGGGCGACGCCACTCTGCGCCTCGATTATCAGTTCATCCGCACGGGTGAATTCGACAGTTCGATCGGCAAAATAGACATCGGCCACACCGATGCCCACGTGTTCATGCTGTCCGGGAGTTATGCTCTCACCGATCGCTGGACGGTTGCCGCGAGCTTGCCTTTTATCAAGAAGCGGCACCGGGGAGCACTGCCTCATAATCCGCAAATTGACCTGACCGAATTTCCTCAGGCTGACCAGACAGTGCTCGACGACGGCAATTTCCACAGCGATTGGCAGGACCTGTATATGACGCTTTCTTTCGCAGCAAAGGGAGGAGCATTGTCGCTTCGGCCGTTTCTTTCCGTCGGCGTGCCTACCAACGATTACCCATTTTACGGGCATGCCGCGGTCGGTCGAAATATATGGCACGTGCCGCTGGGTGTCGCATTCAACTATACTCCCTGGTTCTCGGACTTCGTCTTCAGCGGTGACGTCGCTTACGTCTTCACCGAAAAATCGCTCGGCGTCGACGTCAGCCACTGGCTCGCGAATCTGTCCGTCGCGTACTACTTAAGGCCTGACTTCGCACCCAACGTGTTCATCTCCATAAAGCATGGAACCCAGGGTCTAGATTTTCCCGACGACTTCAACCTGAATGCGCTGAATGACGAAGCCTGGTATTTCCACGACCGGACGATCAAGCATAATTTCATAAATGGTGGCATCGGCTTTGACTGGGTCTTTAGCGATCGGTATATGCTCTCCGGTAGCGCATTGACCATGCTCAAGCCGCACCAGGTCAATATCGTTGACTACGGCTTTTCCGTCGGCATCACCCGATTTTTCTCGGGCGACTGAACCAGCGGCAGAGACACGCTGAACTGACGGAGCGTATCCGGCAGCCTCCTTTGCAGCTCTGCCTGGCGCCTTTCGAGCGACTCCACAGCGCGTTTGTAGGGGGGCTCCCCAGCGTATCGTTGCAAGCAGCGCGAATCTCTCAGGAGAAAAGCCCAGGGCAGTCTCGGGCTGGCCGCGACCTGCTCCAGCCGAAGCAATGCCTCTTCGTGTCGATCCGCCACCGACAGTGCGCAGGCCATGTAAAAACTGATCCACCAGTTGGGACTCTGCGTATGTCTCCTCTCGATCCACCGCTCAGCCAGATCGTGACTGAACTCCGCGTCGCCAGCAGCGTCCAGCGCATCGATGAACGTCACCAAGGCCTCGAGATCGGCCGGCTCGCGCGCCTCCGGCATTGCCGTATCCGGCAGGCCGCTTGCACTCAGGACGCGAACGGCATCGGAGGGCTGTCCGACAACATTGTAGGCGAAGGCCAGCCAATAACGTGAATGTATGTCGTCGGGTTCTTCGATCATCTGCCATTCGCCGGCGTCGATCGCTTCCTGATAGCGGCGAAGCTTGACCAATAGTCCGATACCCGGCTCCGGTTCCAACTGCAACGCGGTAGCGTGATCTCCTATATCGACCAGCAGCTCGGCCAGGGTTCCGGTATAGGCGGGATCCTCCGGTTCGATCTCCCAAGCCCTGATCGTCCATGCGATGCTTTCATCAATTCGCCCCAGCAAATCCAGGATGCGGGCGATCAGCCGATACGCGGCGGGGCCGTCAAACAGTTGTTGCACCCGCTGGATGATTTGCTCAGCCTCCTCGGCCATTGCCTGATGCCCATAGAAGTTACCCATGGCTGCATATCGCTCGAAAGAAACGGGATCGACCTCCAGCGCGCGCCGAAAGAAATGCTCGGCACTGTCGTCGTCTCCCTGCATCCACTCGCGAAAACCGTAGGCGCCAAGCGCGTCAGCGTTGTTTGCGTTCAGCTCGAAGGCGCGTCTCCACGCGGCCCCCGCCGCGGGCAGGTCGCCGCGCAGCCAGTAGTACTTGCCAAGCGTGTCCTGGACTTCGGACAGCTCGGCATTCAGGGCTAACGCGCGAAATACGTGGGCTTCCGCCGTGCTGCTGTCCCCTGCATACAACAATGCTCCCGCCAGACGGCTGTGTGCCAGGGCAGAATCCGGCTCTGCCTCCGTCGCCTCGCGATACAGACCGATGACTTCGGTCAAAAGGTTCCTGTCGACTTCCGGGCGCTCCCTGAGCTGCTGTTCATAGTATCTCGCCAGCAGCATGGACTCGCTCGCCGACAGACTGCGGCCCGCCGGCGCGTATTCCGGGTAGGCACTGTGCGGCAGAATCTGTTTGATGATCTGACCGGCAATGGCCTGCTGGATCCCAGGCAATTCCTGGGCAGCCGCCTCGAAAGCCTGCGACCAGACGTGCGAGCTGTCGCGCGTGTCGATCAGTTGTGCCGTAATTCTAAGTCGACTCCCGATTCGGCGAACACTGCCTTCCAGCACATATCCGACATTCAGCGCGTCGCGGATGGCGGCGATGTCCGGCGCCTGCCCGCCGAACGAAAACGAGGAGGTCCGGGCGATTACCCGCAACTCCCGCGTCTGCGCCAGGGAATTCAGGATGTCTTCCGACAGGCCTTCGCCGAGGTATCGCAGATCCTGCCGGCCGCTTAAGTCTACGAAGGGAAGCACTGCGATAGACAGCTCCTCCGGAGCGGACACGAAAAACGTCCTGCCGGCCTCGAGTATCCAGGCGAATACGAACACTGCAGCGGCAAAAGCGGCAATGACGACCGCCGCCCTCCTGCGCCGGCTCGAGACTACCGCATCAGGGTCAGGGTCCGGTTCGGCCCCGAGCACACTGACATCGGCAGCGAAGAGATAGCCACGGCGCGGCACGGTACGTAC
>CAZSDL010000137.1:0-6608 GCA_964605635.1 uncultured Woeseiaceae bacterium | reverse complement strand
GGAACGCGCACGCTGTCGCCCTGCACGACGTCGATAGCGTTGATATCGACGTCGAGCGCACTTGCGACCATCTGCGCGTAACTGGTTTCGTGTCCCTGGCCGGTCGATTGTGTACCGACCAGTACCCTGATCCGCCCGTTTTCACCGAATCGAACGTGCGTTTGCTCGCTGCCCATGACCGAACAGATTTCGACGTAACAGGCGATGCCGATGCCGCGCAGACGTCCGCGTTCGGCGCTTTCGCGGCGTCGTTGCGCGAAGTCCTGCCAGCCGGAGCGCTTCAGGGCGCCGTCCAGCAAGCGCTCGTATTCGCCGGAATCGTAGCTGCGGCCAGTTGGCGTCGTGTACGGGAACTGCTGCGGCCGAATGAAATTGCGGCGACGCAGCTCGGCCCGGTCGATGCCGAGCTGCAGCGCAGCCTTGTCCACCAGCCGCTCGATCAGGTAGGCAGCCTCCGGCCGGCCAGCACCGCGATAGGCGTCCACAGGCACCGTATTTGTCACTACCGTGTGCACGTCGACGCTGGCCACCGGTATCGCATACACGCCGGTGGTCATGCACGCGCCGAACCAGGGAATCATCGGCCCGGCCTGCGAGCAATAAGCGCCAATGTTGGCGGTAATGGTGGCGCGAATTGCGAGGAAGCGACCGGCGTTGTCCAGCGCCAGTTCGGCATGGCTCACGTGATCGCGCCCGTGCAGATCGGACAGGAAGCTTTCGCCGCGCTCGGCGTTCCATTTGACCGGTCGACCGGTCGTCTGGCAGGCGAATACTGCTAGTACTGTTTCACATTGCAGGAAGAACTTGAGACCGAAGGCGCCGCCTACGTCGGGCGAAATCACCTGCAGGCCATCGCTGTCGAGATTCAGAACTCCCGCGAGCCGGTCGCGCAGTGAATGTACTCCCTGACAACCCTGGTAAAGCACGATCCGGCCGGTTTCGTCATCCACGGTCGCGTTACAGCCACGCGGTTCCATCGGCGTCGGTGCGAGCCGGTTGTTCACAACGTCGATTCCGACCGTGTGCGCCGCGCGAGCGAATACTTCATTTGTCGCTTCACTGTCGCCATAGCCGAGAGAGCCGAAACGATTCTGTGGCACGTCGTCGTGAACGGTCGTGACACCTTCACGTGTGGCATGGGCCGTCGAAACGACAGCATCGAGTTCCTCGATATCGAGTTCGATCAGCTCCGCTGCGTCCTTGGCCGCGTTCGGCGTCTCGGCAATCACGGCGGCGACCGGTTCGCCGACGTAGCGCACCCGGTCGCGTGCAAGCGGCGGCTGCCTTAGCGGCGGACGTGCATCGCGGCCGTCGTACGCCGGCATGCCGGCACCGGGCAGGTCCCTGACGCCGGCAGCGGTCAAATCCGAATGGGTATAGACAGCGACGACACCCGGCGCATGGCGCGCGGCTGAAACATCGAGGCGCTGGATGGTGCCATGAGCGTATGCTGAGCGAAAAACGTAAAGCCAGGTCTGGCCGGGGAAGTGCAAGTCGTCGGTGTATTGGCCGCTACCGGTGATGAAGCGCTGGTCTTCCTTGCGGCGGATCGCCTGGCTGCTGCCGAATTTACCCACGTTTCGCCGGATCCTTCGAATATCTCGAACAAGGCCTGCCATTCTGCGGGTGAGGGCAATGCTTTTCAAACCCGGTGAATGTTATTCCATGCTCTGATAGATTGTGCGCACGCCGGCATGGGGAGGGAATGTGACGCCAGAGAATCGAATTGCTTATTGGCGCGCCAATCTGCGCCTTGTCGCCATGTGCCTTGTGGTGTGGTTTATCTGTTCCTATGGCTTCGGTGTCATTTTTGTCGAGGAGCTCAATCGTATTCGCATCGGCGGCTTCCAGCTCGGCTTCTGGTTTGCGCAGCAAGGTTCGATTTACGTGTTCATCCTGCTTATTTTCTTTTATGCCTGGCGTATGAATACGCTCGATCGTCGTTACGACATGCGGGAAGACTGAGCAGACCCCCTGAGCGAACCAATGGAACTGAAAACCCTGACCTACCTCGTGGTGGGTGCCTCCTTTGCACTCTATATCGGCATCGCCATCTGGTCGCGGGCACGCAGTACCGGCGACTTCTATATCGCGGGCAAGACCGTATCCCCGATCGCCAACGGCATGGCAACGGCTGCCGACTGGATGAGTGCCGCATCGTTCATTTCCATGGCGGGCCTCATTGCGTTTCTTGGCTACGACGGTTCTGTTTACCTGATGGGCTGGACCGGCGGCTACGTGCTGCTGGCGTTATTGCTCGCGCCATACCTGCGAAAATTCGGCAAGTTTACCGTGCCGGAATTCATTGCCGAACGATACTACTCGCGCACGGCGCGCATCGTGGCCGTCATCTGCCTCATCGTTGTGTCTTTTACTTACGTTGCCGGGCAAATGCGCGGCGTTGGCATCGTTTTCTCGCGCTTTCTCGAAGTCGAGGTAACCGTTGGATTGCTGATTGGCATGGGCGTGGTTTTTGTCTATGCAGTCCTGGGCGGCATGAAAGGCATTACCTATACGCAAGTCGCACAGTATTGCGTCCTGATTTTTGCCTACACGGTGCCCGCAATATTCATCGCCATCCAGATTACGGGAATCGGCATACCACAGGTTGCGTTCGGCAGTGACATCACGGGTACCGGAGTCAGTTTGCTGGACAAGCTGGACGACATTGTTGCCTCGCTTGGATTCAACGAGTACACGAGCGGCAGCAAGAGCAAGATCGATGTTTTCTGCATTACCCTCGCGCTGATGGTCGGTACGGCCGGATTGCCACATGTCATTGTGCGTTTCTTCACCGTGCCGAAAGTGCGGGATGCGCGGATCTCCGCGGGATACGCTTTGCTATTTATCGCAGTCCTGTACACCACTGCGCCGGCCGTAGGCGCCATGGCGCGTTACAACCTGATCAACACGATGCAGCCGGGGGAGGTTGGCGCGCCAGCCGGAAACCTACTGTACGACGAGCGGCCCGGTTGGATGAAAACCTGGCAACAAACCGGCCTGCTGGTCTTTGAGGACAAGAACGGTGACGGCCGCATCCAGTATTACAACGATGCCAACCCGGACTTCGCGGCAACGGCGGAACAGTACGGCTGGCAGGGCAACGAGCTTTCGGTTGACCGTGACATCATTGTGCTGGCAACGCCGGAAATTGCCGGCCTGCCCGACTGGGTTATTGCGCTGGTGGCGGCCGGCGGCATCGCGGCGGCGCTCTCTACCGCCGCAGGTCTGCTGCTGGTCATCTCGGCGGCCGTATCCCACGATCTTGTCAAGGGCATCTTTGTGCCCGGTATATCCGACAAAGGCGAACTGCTGGCAGGACGGATCGCGGCGGCGTTTGCAATTCTCGTCGCGGGTTATCTCGGCTACGATGCTCCGGGATGGGTTGCGCAAGTGGTTGCATTCGCGTTCGGGCTCGCGGCAGCGTCACTGTTCCCGGCAATACTCCTTGGTATATTTTTCAAGCGCATTAACAAGGAAGGCGCGATCGCCGGCATGCTCACGGGACTTCTGTTTACCTACGGCTACATCGAATATTTCAAGGGGCTTTTTCTCAAGTGGGCGGGGTCGCCCTGGGGAGAGGATGTAGCCGGAGAGTGGCTGTTCGGCATTTCGCCGGAAGGCATCGGCGTCATTGGAATGATACTCAATATCGCCGTCGCGCTTACCGTAAGCGCGATCACAAAACCGCCGCCTCAGCATATCCAGGAACTCGTCGAGCATATCCGCGTGCCGCGCGCATCGAAGGCCTGAATTGAGAGCAGTGCCGCTTAGAATGGCGATGCCATGACCGACGATTCCCGGGACAATCGCAAGCGACTCAAGATCGCCCTGCTACTGACGGCCGTATTCATGGTGGTCGAAGTAGTGGGCGGCATCGTGTCGGGTTCGCTTGCTTTGCTTGCCGATGCCGGCCACATGCTCGCCGATTCCCTTGCACTGGCCCTGGCCCTGCTGGCCTTTCGATTGAGCCTGCGTCCTGCCGATGCCAAGCGCAGCTATGGTTACCATCGCTTCCAGACACTCGCTGCATTCGTCAACGGCCTCGCGCTGATCGTCGTGGTCGTCTGGATCCTGGTCGAAGCAGCCGGACGGCTGATCGCTCCGCCTCAAGTCCTGGGCGGCATGATGATGGCCGTAGCCGGCGCAGGCCTGCTGGTCAACGTCGTGGTATTCCTGATTCTGCACGGCGGCGACCGGCACAACCTGAATATGCAGGGCGCCCTGCTGCATGTCATCGGAGACCTGCTGGGTTCCATCGCCGCACTGTCAGCCGCCATCGTCATCGTATGGACGGGCTGGATGCCGATCGATCCCCTACTGTCAATCGTCGTCGCAGCCCTCATCCTGCGCAGTGCATGGCAGCTCGTGGGGCGCAGCGCGCACATCCTGCTGGAAGGCACGCCGGAGACGTTCGACGTCGATGTCATGCAGCAATCGCTTATCGCAGCCGTCCCGCAGATCGAGAGCATCCATCATGTACATGTCTGGGGCCTTACACCCCAGCGCCTGATGCTGACCATGCACGTCTCGTTACGCGGCGAATTTCGCGACGTCACGGCAATCATCCGCCAGGTCAAGCGCGTCCTGCAGTCAGAATTCGGTGTGCGGCACTCGACGATCGAAGTGGAATTCGCAGATTGCTCAGACCGGTATTAGGGCGATGGCGGTTGGTTGAGCCCTTGCGCTCAGCAGCTAAACCACGACGCAAGGTCTCGATCGGTGGGGAACCCTTTGGCGGAAATAAAGCGCACCGAAGGGAGCCATTCCGTCAAAGGGTTCCCCGGCGGTCGAGACCGAAAAGAACCACCAGCAACAGCCTGTCGGACCATCAGGAGTCCGGATCCACAATGCCGATATAGGGCAGGGTCCTGTTTTGTTCCGCGTAGTCGAGTCCGTAACCGACTACCCATTCGTCGGCGATGCTGAAACCGATGTAGTCGATGGGTACCAGCACTTCGGCGCTTTCGGCCTTGTGCAGCAGGGCGCAGGTGCGCACGGAGGCGGGCCGATGCGATTGCAGCAAGCCGATCAGGTATTGCAGGGTACGGCCCGTGTCGACGATGTCTTCCACGATGAGTACGTGACGGCGCTCGATATTGCCGCGAACGTCCATGACGAGGCGGACCGCACCGCTTTGTACGCTGCCTTGCCGGTAACTGGAGACGGCGAGAAATTCGATAGTCCGCGGAATGCTGAGGCGTCGCGACAAGTCCGCCAGAAAGATAAAGGAGCCCTTCAGTATGCCGACAAGCACCAACGGCGCCTGGTCTGCATAGTCCGCTGATATCTGTGCAGCCAGTTCATCGACGCGGCGCATAATATCCGCTTCGCTGATCATGACTCTCGGTTCTTGCTCAGTCACGGCGTTCTCGTCTACAAGTTCGTGCACCAGTACAAGGAATTTAGCATGGCCCTCGGCCTGCCAGCCTGTCAATGCCAGCCGAGTGCCTCCGCGCGTGCCCGGGCCTGCGCCGGCACGTCGGAGACGATGAACTGCTTGTGCAGGATCTGTACGCCGAGCATGTGATTGATAATCGCATCGAGTTGCACCTGCGTAGCGGCGGTAGTATCGGGCGCGTCATGCAGCTCGAAAATCGCGCGCACGCTGCCCGGATCGAGCAGTCCGGCTTCCTCGAGTGCGGTATCGTCGAGGTAAATGCCGGACAATCGCTGCATGGCTGACCAGTTGCCAGAGTTGGCATGAGCGGGGGGCGCCATGAATGCGAATTTTTCCCGTTTATAAAGGGTCTCGGGCAGCAGGCCTTTCATTGCCTCACGCAGAACGTATTTTTCGGTGCGCCCCTTGATGCGCATGGCGGGCGGAATTGTCGAGGCGTATTCGGCCAGGTGATGATCGAGAAACGCGGGCCGCGCTTCCATGGAGTTGGCCATGTCGACGCGATCCCCGCCCCAGGTGAGAATCTGGCCTTCGAGCATGGTCTTGATCCAGACGTACTGGGCCTTGTCCAGGGCATGCCGGCCCTCGAGCGCGCAAGCGTCCAGCTCTGCCGCGATTGCGCGCCCGGGTTCGTAGCCATCGAGTTCCTGTCGGATGCCCGGATGCAAAAGGGCCGGTACGCGGAGGCCTGCGGACAACCAGGGCTGCAGGCACGACGGTGTAAAGCCCATGAGTTCATCGAATGCAGGGTCGTTAATCGCGTTTTCAGCGAGCATGGCGCCGCGGAACTGTTCATTGCTTTCGCTCAATAGCGATTCCCATTCCCGGCGTTCGCTCGCCGGCAGATCATCGAGGCCGTGCAGGATGAGGTCGCGACGAAATGCCGGGTAACCGCCGAACAGTTCATCGGAGCCTTCGCCGGTCAGCACGACTTTGTAATTGACCTCGCGAACGCGGCGACTCATCAGCAGCTTGGCCACGGCCAGCGTGTTGTAAATCGTACGCTCGGCATGCCACAAAGTTTCCTCGAAGTGATCATAGAGTTCGTCGGATTTTATGCACAGGATCTCCTGGTCAGCATTGGTGGCCCTCGCCATCTCAATAGCGATCGGAGTCTCGTCGTAAATCTCCGAGTCAAAGCCGATCGTGAATGCTTTCACCGGGTTCTGCGACGCAGCGGCTGCAAGTCCCATGATGGAACACGAGT
>CAZSDL010000136.1:0-6620 GCA_964605635.1 uncultured Woeseiaceae bacterium | reverse complement strand
GCCCGTTTCCACAGTCGAGTTTGGCTATCTCGTGTCACATTCCTGTCACACTAACGGCCACAAAACGACACTTATCCACAATTCACGGCACCCCTAAGTAGTTGTGTGAATTAGCGCTTTGTTGTGCGCAAGTGCGCGTTAGCCGGATTTGTAATCAGTAGGTCCCGGGTTCGACTCCTGGTGCCGGCACCAGTTTTTCTAAGAACGCATTACGAGTGGCAATCGGAAGCCCTCGTAGGCGAATGCCGGCCTAATCGTCTCGCAGTCCTTTTCGCTGACACCTTCGCAGCGGGCGATTTCATACCAGCGGTCTCTGACGACCTGCTCCAGTTCATCGATGATGGTGGTTGCTTCGTCGGAGGTTAGGTAGAAGCGAGCAGCTTGTGACAGCATATTCTCGGCGTGCGCATAGCGTCCCATGTCCCCGCACGCAAGCGCGAGGTCGCGGCGCTCGGCGCTAATTGGCGTTGCAGGCACGAGGTCGTAGGCCGGTGATAGCTGCCAGTTTTCGACCATCGCGATGACGGCGTGATTGCGCGGATGATCGTCGTTATTGGTGATAAGGGCGTTGAAGCACATTCGCTTGAATAGTTCCTGGGCATCCGCCTTTGGTTGCGCTGAAATCTTGCGTAGCTCCTCGACAAGAAGCACGTAAGACCACTTGCTGCGATCTTGGTGCGTGTCTTCAGCGCGCAATAAGGTGAGAGCGCTCAGCATGCGCGCGCGACGGTAGCCTTTGTTGGTTGGCTCCCGGTCAAATCGTTTAACCAGTAGGGCATCCCGATCACCGATCGTCGTGAGTTTGCTCTCCGCTGTATGAATATCGCAGGCGCGCGCGAGCTCCAACATTGCGCGTTCGACCTTGGCATGATTCCACTTGTCATCAGGCCGGTTGAATTTCGCGATCCACAGCGCGCCGTCATCCTCGACAACGGCTTTCGGGCGCGCGCCTCCCATCGACGTGCCTTCCTGCATGAGTTCCTGAGCTTGCTGTGCGTCAGGTTCCTGCGGCAGCGTTTCGTCCCTAACGATAGCGTCGGCAAATTCCTGCAACTTGCCGAGGTCAAGCGTGCGGTTAAATTTTCTTTTTGGGGCCGGTGGTTCAGTGCCTCTTCCGAATGCAAGCGCGCCCGCACGGTCATCTGGTGACGCAAGAAGATAGTCGATCTCATCCGGGCCCGGCGATCCGAAATTGCGATCGATGATCCGGCGTCCCCAATGATCGGGGCTCGCATCGCGAATTGCCCCGAAGATGCCATTCAGCATCCTAGTCCGGTAGGTCGTGCCTGATAGCTTGAGCCCAATCGGATCAAGTGGTACCGCGTTGGCGCGCTCGCGGTAGCTCTTCCCATAGACAAAGCGGCCGGTCGCGACACCATTGCGATCGATCGTGCGTTCAAAGCGCCCTGCCGTCACGAATTCGGTTTCGCCCGGCAGGGCGATATAGACAAAGCACTCAGAAGTCACTATCGAGTTCCTCTGGCTTCTCGGCGCGAGCACGCTCCCGGCGCATGGACAGGGCCAGCCCTTCTTCGTCCGTGGACGGGTCGGCCAGGAATTCGACTGGATCAAGGAGGTCATAGGCCCAGAGCAGGGCGGTATATACAGCAATCCCCGTCGTGATTTTTCCTTGCTCGGCATCCGACACCGCGCGCGGCCCGGTGCCGATCTTATCGGCCACTTCCTCGATCGTCAGATTGCGGCGGAGCCTGGCGGTGCGCAGGTTTGCGCCGAGGCGCTTAATCGCCTGTTCGACAGCGTAGGGCGGGGCCTGTGTCAGTGTGTTTTTCTTTGCCATCTGCTTTTTAAAGCCTTTTATCCCGGTTAATCTGCGTTTTAAAGCATATCAACCGTATCGGATCTTGGCAAATGAAATCTGCTTTTTAAAGCCTTTTATCCCCATTAATCTGCTCTTTAACGCAGATCAACGGCTGTTCTCTACCCGGACCGGCACTATTTACGACCACGATCAACGATCCCAGCCTACAACGGTTGTAAGCCGTCAAATGCACGATGGCCACGTCTCGGACTGGCGATATGCTTGGTTGGGACCTTGAACCAGGCGAATTCTTTCTAAGAATGTACCTGTAAATCGCATGGCTACCGGGTCAAATCCCAGTAAAATTCTAAAGCAAGGGAGCTGGATACCGCTTCATTCCTTGACTGCAGAATTGATTTGTATTCAGTAGGTCCCGGGTTCGACTCCTGGCCGGCGCCAAAAAAAATAGGTCAGTTATTCTTGTTGGTGCGTTCTTTGTCATCTCGTCCAGACGCCATGACGGCTCCGTCGGGTAGTCATTCCACGGCTTTTTGCCGACTCAGTTCACGAATACCGCCTCGATCTCGGTGTAGTAGATTGTGGTCGTGCCCTCAAAGCCTGAATCGGTACCCAGGAGTAGCCATGCATCACCATTGTCATCCGTTGTTACTTCGAATGCCGGCAGATCCAGGTTCGACAACTCTTTCAGTTCGTAACTGAAATTCGACGACTCGCAGTTCTGCGAGTTGGCGATGTCGCCGAGCACCTGTGCGTCTGTGCCGGCATTCGCCTGATCGCCCTTGTCGAAATTCATAATCCATGTTGCGTGACCCGATGTATCATCCATCACGCGAAGCGGTTCGATGTCGCCCGCTCCTCCCTTGACGAAGACACTTTCGCCAGGGGAACCGCCGATACCGACGCAGCCCGTCGGTACGTTCGTTGCAAATACCACGCGCAGTTCGAGCTGGTAGGTCATGTCGGGAGCCAGTCCGCTGACACGTCGCTTCAGGAACATAAAGAGGTCGTCGGAATGATTGTTGCCTGTGAGCAGCACGGCGCCGTCGCCCGTATCGAGCGGCTGAGGCAGTCGAGCATGGCCGCCATCAAGTTCGTAGAACTCATCGATCGCCTGTTGTTCGGCTTCGCTTGTTCCGGCCGGGTAATCCGCGAAGCCGACGGTCCAGTCTTCGAGATCCTCGGCAAAGGTAAACTGAAAATGTTGGGGAGAGGGACCGGAACTACCGCCGCAGCCGGCCATTGCTAGAACGGCCATCCCTACGGCGGCCATCACCAGTGATGCTTTAAGGGCGGAAAACGTTGGCGTGGGCATGGAGACGGCACTCGTTAAATGAACGAAAGATAGACCCGCGCGACCGCTGCCGAGTTCCGCGGCAATGCCAGTGCCAATGCTTACAAGCAAGTGCCGTCGTATTTTGCTTCGCAACAGGGTCAAAGTACCTCCCTCCCAAGCTTCGACAGCTGGCTAACTTAGCGGTCCGAAATGTGGGGCTGCAATGGAGAAAGGGCATCGAACTTTCATCGAATTCAATTCAGAGCCCGCGCCCCCTCCCATTAACTTAGTGGCGGCCTTTCATGTGCGACGCCAAGTTCGGCCTCAAGCGCGCGCCCGACCGTGACCAGCTTGCCTTCCTGGAATAACTCGCTCCATAGCGACACCGATCGCGGCACCCGGTGCAATGTCGGGTCGCTGTCGTTCTCGGGATGACCGAACAGCGAGCGCGATGTGATCTCCTCGAAACCGCCACGAATCGCAAGGGCCGGTTGGCCGGTGTAGTTGGTCACCGTAGGCATGGGTGTCCCGGAGGTCGGACCGAAGACGACGTCGACCTGTGAGAAAAACTCACGCATATCCTGCATAACTTTTCGGCGCAAGCGTTCGGCCTGCACGTAATCGACAGCGGAGAAGAACCACGACTGGCGCAATGAGTTTGGCCACGCCCTGTACTCCTGCCGCCGCATTAGTTCGTCGCGTCCGGACAATGTCAGCTCTTCGAACGCCGCGGCAGACTCGATGTTCACGGCCGGAAGGATCTCGTCGACCGACAGCTCGGGCAGCGTTAGTTCCCGAATGCTCCCGCCCAGCCGGTGCAGGGCCGCGAGTGCCTGCCTGTCCGATTCTTTGACAGAATCGCCGTCAAACCAGCGTGGGTCGTAGCCGATCGTCAGGCCGGCGACATCGGCTCGCCCGTCGTAGGCAAAGCCCATGTCGATCGAACCGCTGTCCTGCGCGTCATAGCCGTTCAAGACACTGAGCACGATTGCGGTATCCTCAGCGAAGCGGCACATCGGCCCGACCTTGTCCAGTGACCAGCAAAGCGGCATAGCTCCGGCGCGGGAGATTCGCCCGAAAGTTGGACGCATCCCTGCCAGTCCGTTGCGGTCGGACGGCGATATGATCGAGCCCGTGGTTTCGGTGCCGATAGCGAAAGAGCAAAGCCCGGCCGCGGTCGCCGACCCGGAGCCCGCGGACGAGCCCGAAGACCCTTCCTTGGGGTTCCATGGGTTACGCGTTTCACCGCCGAACCATACGTCACCCCACGCCAGTTCGCCGAGCGTTGTCTTGCCGAGCATGACCGCGCCGGCATCCTGCAGCTTGCGTACGACGGTTGCAACACTCGTCGGAACCCGGTTTCTATATGGTTCTGTGCCCCAGGTAGTCGGGACGTCCTTAGTGTCGAACAGATCCTTGATGCCATACGGGACGCCGTGCAGCGGGCTGCGGACGCGGCCGTTCGCACGCTCGCGGTCGGCTGAGTCCGCTTGCGCCCGGGCAAGATCCGGTGTCAAGGTGATAAAACACTGCAGAAGTCCGCCGTAGCGCCCGATGCGCTCAAGATAGATCTCTGTCAGTTCCCGGCTGGAAATCCGGCCGGTCGCCATCCAGTGTGCCTGCTGCCTGACCGAGGCAAATGCAATCCTCTCGGCGTCGACGGGAAATGTTTTGATCGCTTGCGGGTGCAGCGTGAGAGAACTTGCCTGCAAGCCATAGTCGACGCCGGGCAAGCGAGGATCGAAGGTGGTCGCCGGGGCCAGCGAGAACGGGAAATCGTATTCACGGCGTTTTCGCAGGGAGGCAAGCTGCTGCGCGAAGAAGTTTTCATCTTCCGCCACATTTGGGTTGCCCAGGATCAGCCGCCGCTCGGCCTCGGTAAACGCGAGCCCGAAAAGTTTCTCGGCCTCGGCTAACGTGCGTTCCGTAATTCGCTCGTCGAAGCCAACCCACAGGTCGGCTTCCCCGAAATCGACCGCCGGCGAACATGCCGACAAAGCCGCGCCGCCACCGCTTATAATTGCCGCATAGAGGAGCCGGCGCCGGTCGAGCAGCACGAAATTTTCGTCTGACATTTTTCTTACTCACTGTCGCAGCCCCGAATCTGGGCCGACAAAGTCTATCCTATGGAGCTAGCGCTAAGCTGCAGGAGTCTGCGCCCGACCAGGGTCAGGCTACTTGTTGCCTGTCATGCAGCCTGTTAGCGTGTCCAGTTGGTGCGCAGTTGACGTACTGACCTAGAAAAATTATTGACTTTCCATGGATGTCTATAGGGGAGTGATGTTGATTTCGCATCTACAAACTATGTGAGAGTGCATCTGAGTCGGCTACTGCTCCCAGCCCTGCTCTTTGTTCAGGCCTGCAGTTCCGCTGCAATTGACTCAAAGGATGCCAGGCAAAACTTCGTCTACCTGCACGAATTCATCCCGGGTATTGAGCTGGATGTCCGGTATACCGCCAACGACAACTTCGTCGGCTCACCGGTCGACGGCTACAACCGGCCGGTCATACTGATCACCCACCAGGCGGCAGCCGCGTTACGCGATGTCCACGCGGAGCTCGATGAACAGCGCCTCGGCCTAAAGGTCTTCGACGCCTACCGGCCGCAGAAGGCGGTAGACCACTTCGTGCGCTGGGCAGCGGATCCTGCCGATACCGTAACGAAAAGCAAGTACTACCCGGAGGTGCCGAAGAGCCGCCTGTTCGAACTTGGTTATATCGCCGAGAAGTCCGGGCACACGCGCGGCAGTACGGTCGACCTCACTATCGTGGTTTTGGCAACCGGCGTCGAACTGGACATGGGCAGCCCATGGGATTTCTTCGGTGAGATTTCGCACCACGACTCGCCGCTGGTCGATGCGGAGGCAAATATCAATCGCGATCTGTTACGCAATGTCATGATCAAGCACGGCTTCAGGCCGTATGCTAACGAATGGTGGCATTACACCCTTGAGAACGAGCCGTATCCGGAAACGTATTTCGATTTCGACGTTGAATAGAGGGCGATGGCGGCGGTCGGTTGCTGCAACTCGAACACCATCGGCGAATAAAGTGGCCCCGCATTGCGGGTGCGTGTGGAACTGGTGAAACACCAGAGCCCCGCCTCACGGGGCTCCCGTTCCGGAGTCAATCAGGTAGCCGCAACCGTACTGTGCGCTACTCCCGTGCCTGGTTTGTAAATCGCCGCAAACACCGCCCCCAGGATCACGTAGCCCACCAACCCGGTCACAAGCCAGATCAGTGCCAGGTTCATCGTTAGCGGGTAGACGACATACTGGTTGACAGCCATCGGGACCGCTACGAACAGTCCGATCAGCAAGCCGTAACGCAGTCCTTCACCAATACCTTTTCCTTCGTATCCGCGAGTGAAGATGTAGCAGAACAGCAATAAGGATATGACGCTGCCAACCGTCATCATCCACATCATGCTCATCAACTCGGACTGCGGCCGAAATGCGTCTGCCAGTGCGACGTAAGTTTCCGCCAGCAACACCTGGTGAACCAGGTAACCGATCACCTGGGCGACCACGAATACCGCTACAAACCCTATCCAGAAAGTCTTGTTAT
>CAZSDL010000135.1:0-6744 GCA_964605635.1 uncultured Woeseiaceae bacterium | reverse complement strand
CTACGGTCACGTCGTTGACGGTCGGCACAATCGAGATTTTTTCGCGGGCATCCTGTACCAGCACATCGCCCATGCCACAGCCGGGTGCTGTCAACGTCATGTCGACGCTGACCGCCCGGAACCCGTCCGGCTGCAGTGCGACGTCGCAGCGATACACCAGGCCAAGATCGACAATATTAATAGGAATTTCCGGATCATAGCAGGTCCGGAGCTGCTGCCAGATAACCTCCTCGATGTCCTTGTCGGTTGCGTTCTCGGGTATTTCAGGACGCGCCAGTGGCTCCTTGCCGAGCGCATCGGCATCCTGACCGGTGACGCGAAAGAGATTACCTTCGACGTAAACGGTAAAACTGCCACCCAGGGCCTGGGTAATGAAACCGGCGGTTCCTTCGCGCAGCGTCACCGATTCCCCCGCCGGAACGATCACGGCCTTGACGTCGCGTGCCAGTGAGAACGGTTCATTGGTATGGCCAAACATTCAGGTCTTACTCCGTAGATACCGGTTGCGACTTGCCGTGCAGCGCCGAGTTCAAGGCATGCCAGGCGAGGGTTGCACACTTCACCCGCGACGGAAATTCCTTGACACCCTCAAGGGCGCGCAACTTGCCCAGATCAATATCATCGAGCAGGTCCGTGCCGGCGTTTCGATGACCGTTGGCCTGCGCGAGTCGCCCTACCATCGTTGCGAAGTACTTCAGGGCCCGATCCGTACCGAGACCGATGACGGTATCGGTGAGGAGCGATGCCGATGCAACTGAGATCGCGCACCCGGAACCTTCGAAGCGTGCATCGGCTATGCGGCTCGCGTGGTCTACCGAGAAATACAATCTCAGTTTGTCTCCGCACAGCGGATTGACGCCCTCGGCCACATGGGTAGCACCCTCCAATTTGCCGAAATGCCGGGGATTCTTCGCGTGATCGAGAATGAGCTCCCGATACAGCTCACGCAGTTCATCGGTACTGCCGATCTCAGCATTCACGCGAATATTTCCCGGGCCTTCTGCAAACCCTCTACCAGCCGATCGACATCGTCGCGGTTGTTGTACAGCGCCAGCGATGCGCGCGCTGTGCCCGGGACGCCGAAGAAATCCATGACGGGCATTGCACAATGGTGGCCTGTCCGGATCGCGATGCCCTGATGATCGAGAATGGTTCCGAGATCGTGCGGGTGTATTGCGTCGAGCATGAAAGACTGCACACTGGCCTTGTTGCCAGCCGTACCGATGAGGCGAATGCCGTCGACGGCAGCCAGACTTTCCGTCAGGTAACCGAGCAGCTCGTGCTCGTGCCGGGCAACGCGCTCCATGCCGATTGCCTGCAGATAGGTCACCGCCGCGCCGAGGCCGACGACGCCGGAAATATTCGGCGTACCCGCTTCAAACTTGTATGGCAGGTCGTTCCAGGTGGAGCCGTCCATGCGCACTTCGAGAATCATGTCGCCACCGCCCTGGTAAGGCGGCATGGCTTCCAGCAGCGATTCCCGGCCGTACAGCACACCGGTGCCGGTCGGGCCGAACATCTTGTGTCCGGAGAAGGCAAAGAAGTCGCAGTCCAGCGCCTGCACATCGACCGGCAAATGCGGGACGGCCTGCGCCCCGTCAATGAGCACCGGAATGTCCCGCTCATGTGCGGCGCCGCTCAGATCTGCCACCGGCAGAATCGTACCGAGTGCGTTGGAAACATATGTAATCGCCAGCATGCGCACGTTGCGATCGAGCAACTCGATGAGTTTCTCGGCATTGACTTCCCCTGACTCGTCGATGGGTGCGACCAGCAACTCGGCGCCGGTTTGCTGACAGACGAGTTGCCAGGGAACGATATTCGAGTGATGTTCGAGGTGCGTAATGAGAATGGCATCGCCCGGTTGCAATCGTGGACGACAATAACTTTGTGCAACGAGGTTTATCGACCCGGTCGTGCCACTGGTCAGGACGACCTCGGTCCGGCTGCCGGCATTGATAAACCGCGCAATCGCGTCGCGGCTGCCCTCGTAAGCTTCTGTGGCACGATGGCTCAGGGTATGCACGCCGCGATGCACGTTGGCGTGGCTGTGGCGCTGATAGGAAGCGACCGCAGCAATAACGCACTCCGGCTGTTGTGCGGATGCGGCACTGTCAAGATAGACCAGTGGATGCCCGCTGATGTCCTGGTCAAGGGCTGGAAAGTCCTTGCGGTAACTTTCCAGCGGGGCGGCCTGCGGCGGCCGTTCGGAGAGCTTGCCGGTCGACGACGTCGTCATGCAGCTTCTCCTTCAATCAACGATTGCAGTTTGCGATCAACAATTGCCTGTATGTAGGGACGCACTTCCGGCACAGGTGTCCGTTCGACAATTGTTTCGGCAAACGCCCGGGTCAAAGCGCGTGCTGCCTCACTCTCGTCCAGACCCCGCGAACGTAAATAGAAAAGGGCCTTGGCATCCAGTTGCCCGACCGTAGCGCCATGACTGCATTTGACGTCGTCTGCGTAGATTTCCAGCTCCGGCTTGGTATTGATCTCCGCGCGGTCGGAGAGCAGCAAGTTGTGATTGGACTGCTGGGCATCGGTGCCGTCGGCACCGGCGTGGACAATTGCCTTGCCATTAAATACGCATCGCGCCCGGTCGTTGAGAATGCCGCGGTACTCTTCGCGACTTGTCGCCGGGCCGACACAATGATCGACGCGCGTGTGGTTATCAATATGTTGACGACCGCTGGCGAGGTACAGCCCGAGCAACTCCACGCAGGCGCCCGGTTCGCGGATAGCGATATCGATATCGTTCCTGATCAATGCGCCGCCAAGATCGAACGCCGCATGCTTGAGTTCGGAATCGCGCTCGAGTTGGGCCGTGAGCCTGTTAACCTGGTATTGCTGCAAACCACGTTCCTGAAGTCGCACGTAGCAAGCCTTTGCACCCCGGGCGAGCCGCATGTTGCAGACGCCGTTGGCAAACTGCTCATTGTCGCCGGCAGTTAAATGTAGTTCGATAAAGCTCGCACGCGAATTTTCTTCGAGCTCAATAACAATGCGGGACTGGGTAACGCTCGTCTCGTCACTTGCGTCGTCAACTATCAGAATTCCGATTGGTTCATCGATCGCCTGATTTGCAGCTACCTTGATGTGCAGCACGTCGCGCATCAGGGCAGCATTGAACCGGCTCATCACGTCCTCGGTGACGACGCCTGGCAAGTGAGCCGACTCCGCGGCTGACCGGACAGCGAGTCCCGCTGGCTCATGCGCTGCGAGATAGCGCAATGATTTCGCTGCAACGATTCCATTGGCAATAACGACCCACCGGGCAGGAACCTTTGCCACGGTTTGATCGATCTGTTCCTGCAGCAGGGCACTGATTGGCTGCGGCGATGAAGCGGCAGAGCATTCACGTAGCCAGGCGTTGCTGAGCTTCGCCGCCGGAGCGAGGTTTGTGTATTTCCAGTCTTCCTGGCGCTGGTCCGGAAATTCCGATTGGCTGAAAGCCGCGAGGGCATTTTCCCGCACGGCATTCAGTGCATCGCCCGGCAGGTCGCGGACTACCCGTTCGAGAAGGGCGAAATTGATAAGGTGCGAGCTCATCCTGTGGCGGCCTCGCGAATCCAGTCGTACCCCTTTTCTTCAAGCTGGATCGCCAGTGACTTGTCACCCGAGCGGACGATCTGTCCTTTCGACAACACGTGGACGAAATCCGGTTCTACGTAGCCGAGCAGGCGCTGGTAGTGTGTCACCAGGATGATCGCCCGGTCCGGGTGACGCATCGCGTTCACGCCTTTGGACACTGCTTTGAGCGCGTCGATATCCAGCCCCGAGTCCGTTTCATCCAGTATGGCAAGAATCGGCTCGAGTACGGCCATCTGCAGGATCTCATTGCGCTTCTTTTCACCGCCGGAAAAGCCTTCGTTGACAGAACGATTGAGCAGTGCCGGATCCATGTCGAGCAACTTCATTTTCTCGCGTGCGAGTTGCAGGAATTCAAATGCATCGATTTCCGTTTCGCCGCGTTCCTTGCGCCGCGCGTTGAGAGCCGCCTTCAACAGGTAGGCGTTGTTTACGCCGGGAATTTCGACCGGGTACTGGAAGCCGAGAAACAAACCAAGTCGTGCACGTTCCTCCGGTTCGAGTTCCAGCAGATTGCGCCCGAGGAAGTTCACAGAGCCGCCGGTAACCTGGTAATCCTCATGACCGGCGATGACCTGTGCCAGCGTGCTCTTGCCCGAGCCGTTCGGGCCCATGATGGCGTGGACTTCGCCTGCATTCACCGTCAGTGTCAGCCCCGTCAGAATGTCTGCGGTACCGATCCGCACGTGCAAATCCCTGATTTCCAGCATTTTCATAATCCTTATCCGGCGCTCAGCCGACTGCGCCTTCGAGGCTGACATTCATCAGGGCCTGCGCTTCCACTGCAAACTCCATCGGCAACTCCTTGAACACCTGTTTGCAGAAGCCGTTCACAATCATGTTGACGGCGTCTTCCTCGGAAATGCCTCGCTGACGGCAATAGAACAATTGATCGGCGGAGATCTTCGACGTGGTGGCCTCGTGTTCGACCCTGGCCGTTGAGTTGCGAATTTCCATGTAGGGAAAGGTGTGGGCGCCACACTCTTTGCCGATGAGCAGGGAGTCGCACTGGGTATGATTGCGCGCGTTGGCCGCTTGCGGCATGACGCGAACCAGTCCGCGATACGCATTCTGTGCCCGGCCGGCGGAAATTCCCTTGGAGACGATGGTGCTTCTCGAATTGCGGCCGATATGTATCATTTTCGTGCCGGTATCCGCCTGCTGCATATTGTTCGCTACTGCCACCGAGTAGAACTCGCCGACCGAGTTTTCGCCGCGCAGGATGCAGCTCGGGTATTTCCAGGTAATTGCGGACCCGGTTTCCACCTGTGTCCAGGAAATTTTCGAGTTGTCGCCGCGACAATCGCCGCGCTTGGTAACGAAGTTGTAAATGCCGCCTTTGCCATTTTCATCCCCCGGGTACCAGTTCTGTACTGTGGAGTATTTGATCCGGGCTCCCTCGAGCGCCACCAGTTCAACCACGGCAGCATGCAACTGGTTTTCATCACGCATCGGCGCGGTGCAACCCTCCAGGTAGCTGACGTGACTGCCTTCGTCGGCAATGATCAGAGTGCGCTCGAACTGGCCGGTATTGGCGGCGTTGATGCGAAAATAGGTCGACAACTCCATGGGACAGCGAACGCCTTTCGGCACGTAGACGAAAGAGCCATCACTGAATACGGCCGAGTTGAGCGTGGCGAAAAAATTGTCGCGATACGGCACGACACTGCCGAGGTACTTGCGAACCAGCTCGGGGTGCTTCGTGACTGCCTCGGAGAACGGACAGAATATGACGCCGGCTTCGCTGAGCTTCGCCTTGAAGGTGGTCGCCACAGAAACGCTGTCGAAAACGGCATCAACGGCGACACCGGCCAGCCTGGCCCGCTCATGCAGCGGGATGCCCAGTTTGTCGTATGTTTCCAGCAGCTTCGGGTCGACTTCGTCGAGGCTTTTCGGCCGGTCCTTGTCGGACCGTGGCGCTGAGAAATACGAAATACTCTTGTAATCGATTTTCGGATAATGAACGTGCGCCCACTCCGGTTCCTGCATCGTCAGCCAGTGGCGGTAAGCCTTTAGCCGCCAGTTGAGCATAAATTCCGGTTCATTCTTGCGTGCAGAGATTGCCCGCACCACGTCCTCGTCGAGGCCGGGCGGCAGGCTGTCCGAGTCGATGTCGGTGACAAACCCGTGCTTGTAGCGACGGTTTACGAGGGTTTCAATGTCATTCGGTTGAGTCGACATGCAAATGGTCCTATCTCTTGCGCTCGATACTGATGGGCGTTGATGCAAAGCGAAAACGCGGCAGCGGGCTGTTGGTTCGCAACAGGTCGGCCAGGCTTATGTCATCGAGAGCCTGGCGGATCGCCAGGTTAATACGTTGCCACGTCCCGCCCACGCTGCAGGTCGCTTCGAGGTCGCAGTGGCGGTCGTGCGCGCTGCAGTCCGTGATCGAGACCGGCCCTTCGAGTGCATCGATCACCTGGGCGGCACTGATATCGTCTGCATCACGGGACAGTCGATAGCCGCCATGCGTTCCGCGCGCCGAATCGACCAGCCCGGACCTCGCCAGGTTTTTCAGCAATTTGCTTACCGTCGGCAGACCGAGGCCGGTTGCTGCTGCAACTTCCGTGGCGCTGGCAAATCCGCTCCCGCCCGACGCGAGCTGCGCCAGCACAACCGTTCCATAATCGGTCAAGCGGCTGATTCGCAACATTGATTCTCTCCGCCCGTTAAAAGAGGACCATTTTAGTACTATTTACGGCCGAAAACCAGCAGGGGCGGGGCCGGCGCCCACAGCGGGGCAGCAATTTTGCTATCCTACGCCGTCGTGCTCCGCACCCGGTCTTCTGCGATGTCGGATTTTCGCTGCGCAACCCGAATGCTCCAAACCGTGCCCCTTTCCGGAGAAAGTTGAATGAACCTGAACCAATTGAAATCGGTGGCCAAGGCGATGGTTGCCGACGGCAAAGGAATCCTCGCTGCCGATGAAAGCTCGCCGACCATCAAGAAGCGCTTTGACAAAATCGACACACAGTCGACCGAGGAGAACCGGCGTCGCTATCGCGAAATGCTGTTCACAACGCCGGGACTGACCGACTATATCGGCGGTGTGATCCTGTTTGATGAGACGATTCGCCAGAGTACGGCAGATGGCGTGCCTTTCGCGAAATATCTCGCCGACCTCGGCATGGTTCCGGGCATCAAGGTCGATACGGG
>CAZSDL010000134.1:0-6744 GCA_964605635.1 uncultured Woeseiaceae bacterium | reverse complement strand
TTAATTGGGCGCAGACATTCCGCTAGCTACTCTGCTCGGGTTGCTGGTCGTGTTGCTGATTCTGTCCGCGTTCTTTTCGGGCTCGGAAACGGCGCTGATGAGCCTCAACCGGTACCGCCTGCGACACAAGTCTCGCCAGGGCCACAAGGGTGCGAAGCGAGCCGAAAAACTGCTGCAAAGACCGGATCGCCTCATCGGGCTCATTCTGCTTGGCAACAATCTCGTCAATTTCTCGGCGGCATCGCTGGTCGCGGTCATTGCGCTCGAGCTCGGCGGCGAGCCTGCTGTCGCCCTCGGTACGCTGCTGCTTACACTGGTCGTGTTGATATTTGCTGAAACGGCACCGAAAACCCTGGCGGCCATGCGTCCGGAACCCATGGCGTATTTTGCGTCCTTTATTTACTACCCGTTGCTCAAAATCATGTATCCGTTCGTGTGGGCAATCAATATCGCCGCGAACGGTGTGCTCTACCTGCTGGGTGTTCGCCTTCCGGATTCGGAAGGATACGCACTGACACGTGAGGAGTTGCGTACGGTCGTGTTTGAGGCTGGCGCGCGAATATCGCGACGCTATCACCGCATGCTCCTCAGTATCCTCGACCTGGAGAAAGTTTCCGTCGATGACGTTATGGTGCCGCACAACGAGATTGTCGGCATCGACCTGGATGACAGCATGCTGGATATCGTTGCGGTAATAAGGCAATCCAGTCACACGCGATTGCCGGTGTATCGCGACACGATCGATGACGTTCTCGGCATTCTGCATCTTCGTCGCCTTGCCAGTTTTGCGGTCGATGACACCTTCAGCAAGGAGGTGCTGCAAGACATGCTGGATGAACCATACTTTGTGCCAGAAGGAACGCCTTTAAGTACGCAGTTGATGCAGTTTCAGAAAAGCCAACAGCGATTCGCCCTGGTCGTTGACGAGTATGGTGATATCCAGGGCGTGGTGACACTCGAGGACATTCTTGAAGAAATTGTCGGAGAGTTTACCGCGACACCGGCCGGCGACGACGATGACATCGTAAAGGAAACGGACAACACCTGGCTGGTGCGCGGCACGGCGAACATTCGGGAGATGAACAGGGTCATGAACTGGAATCTGCCGACAGACGGGCCCAAGACGCTGAATGGACTGATACTCGAGTACCTCGAAACGATCCCTGAGCCCGGTACCTCACTGACGATCGATGGTTATCCGATCGAAATTCTCGAAGCCACCGGGAACCGGGTCCGCAGCGCGAGAATCCGTGCGGTGCAGCAACCGGAACGCCCGGCCGCGAGCCGCGGCTAGCAGCCTGTCGGACTAGCCAAACACTTCAGAGAGCGCATCATCAATACGGCTGACACCCACGACCTCGATTCCAGCGGGTGCATTTTTCGGCACGTTTGCCGCCGGAACAATGGCGCGACGGAATCCCTGCTTGGCAGCCTCCGCAATGCGCTCCGTACCAAATCGTACCGGTCGTACTTCGCCAGCCAGTCCGATCTCGCCAAAACTCATCAGCCTGTCACCGCAAGGCCGATCGCGGAGGCTCGATACAATTGCGAGCAACACGGGAAGATCGGGTGACGTCTCCGCGATACGCAGCCCGCCAACGACATTGACGAAAACATCTTCGCCGGCCACCGATACGCCACCGTGTCGCTGCAACACAGCGAGTATCAGCGACAAGCGGTTTGCATCGAGTCCCTGAGCCAGCCGCCGCGAGTTATTGCCACCTGCTTCCGCTACCAGCGCCTGCACTTCAACCAGCAATGGCCGGCTGCCCTCCCACGCGACCGACACGATACTTCCGGCGCTGTGCGGGTCCGTTTGCGAAAGGAAGATTGCCGACGGGTTCCGGACTTCGCGGAATCCGCTTTCTGCCATGGAAAATACGCCCATCTCACTGCTGGCGCCGAAGCGATTCTTGACGGCCCGCACGATCGTGTAGCGGCTGCCGGGATCGCTTGCGAAATACAGCACCGTGTCAACCATGTGTTCGACGACTCGGGGACCGGCAATCGCACCTTCCTTGGTTACGTGCCCGATCAGGAAGACGGCAATCTCGCGCTGTTTGGCAAACTGCACGATGCGGCTGACGCACTCGCGCAATTGCACAACCGAGCCGGGAGCCGATGGTAAATCGGGCACGGCGGTGGTCTGTATGGAATCCACGACGAGAACGCGCGCGTTGATCGCTACGGCTTGGGCGAGGATATTGTCGAGAGAAGTATCGGCGAGCAGATTCAGTGGACTGTTGCCGAGTCCGAGACGTTGGGCGCGTTGGGCGATCTGCCGCAAGGATTCCTCGCCGCTGGCGTAACAGGTATTGAGATCCGGTGACAACTGCGCCGCCACCTGCTGCAACAGCGTTGACTTGCCGACCCCCGGGTCGCCGCCCAGCAGCACCACCGAACCAGGCACCAGGCCACCGCCGAGAACCCGGTCGAATTCCGAGAAGCCGGTTGCATGGCGGCGTCCGGAGCCCTCCGCCAGGGCGCTCTGCAGCGTCGGTCGGGTGCCAGCGCCGGCGGCCGGCGGCGTGGCCTGCAACGTCGTTGGCGTCAGGGTATTCCAGGCCTCGCACTCCGGGCACTGGCCCTGCCATTTCACACTGTGCGCGCCGCAGTCGCTGCAGATGTAGGCCGTTTTCGTTCGTGCCATGGGGGTCCGGTCGATATCAGGGACAATCAGGGCCGTTCCGGGTGGGCACGGCCCACGCATCATAGCATCGCAAGGACGGCGCCTCGGACCAAAACTGCCAACCTTATCTCACTAAAAACCTTTGCAATTTTTTATACTCACGGCGTTATGTAGAGATGCCTGCCGTTGGAACCACTAAGAAAAGAGTATCGGGACCACCTGGTCACGCTTGCATTCATTGGCGTGTTGCTCCTGCTCGTCTACGGACCGGCGGCATCGTGGTTTATTGGTGCGGATCGGCTTCTGTACGACCGCATGGCAACGCATGTCGGCAATGCAGCGCTCGAGAACGGCGTTATCGTCAGTATCAATCCCGCTCGGCAGACCGATCAGCAGCTCCTCACCCAGTACGGCGAGCTGTTGGGCAAATTGAATGGCCAGGGAGTCGCGCGCCTGATACTGGCAGCTCCCCCGGCAATCGATCCCGCTGCCGGGTTACCGGAATGGGCGACGCCGCTCAACCGTGGTGCGCCGGTGTTCGTGCCGCGCGGACACCCGTTTGCCCAGCAGGCGACCCGCAGCGGATTCCTGGTGCTGCAACCGGATAGCGATAATGTCCTCCGGCGCTCCTCGCTGTGGCAATTCGAAGGCGGTGTGATGTTTCCGTCGCTGGCACTGGCCGCGGCATTGCACACTCCGGGTTTTGCCACCGAACCGCGAATATCCGGCCCGGATGTTGCTATCTATCTTTCGAACTACGAACCATTGCCACGCTACGCCGCATCGGATGTACTTGCCGATGATTTTCCCGCGGATGCTCTGCGCGGGCGTACGGTGTTTGTCGATGCCGAGCCACCCCTTGTTTCTGCCGCCACGCAGTTGCCCTCCGGGCAATACGTAACGCGCTCCGAGATCACGGCAGCGCTTCTGGCTAACATCGAGAACCGCCAGGAAATTGTCGCTCCTACCTGGGTGCGTGCCCTGGAATGGCTGGCGCCCCTGGTGCTGGCAATCATTGCAGTACTGTTTCTGCCCGGACGCAGTCGCCGCGACATACTCCTGGTTGCCGCAGGCGCAACCTTGATATTGATCGTCATCGAATCGTTGATGCTGAATCTCGGGCGCCTGCGGCTCGATCTCGGCAGACCCGCATTCCTGTTTATAGCAGTGGCATGCCTGCGCTGGTGGCTGGCAGGCGCCGTGCGCAAAGCGTCCGTCAACGCGTTCAAGCGCGGCGCGGATTTCCTGGCGGCCGGTCGACTGGAACCCGCTTTTGCCGAGTTCAGGCGCTGTGAGGCGAATGAAACGCTGGCAACCATGATGTACAAATTGTCGATTGCGTTCGAAGAACAGGCGAAGCCGGAACGCGCAGAAGCTGTGCTGCAATGGATGAAACGCACCCAGGGCCCTGAAACCGGCAATTCGCTGTCCGGCAAGGATGCAAACCGGACACCGCAACGGCTGGGCCGCTACGTGATCGAAAAGAAACTTGGCCGCGGCGCCATGGGCGCCGTCTACCTGGCGCGCGACCCCCGCATTAACCGTCCTGTAGCACTCAAGGTTATTCCAATCGAAAAGGAATTCGAGGACGAAGAACTGGAAGAGGCGCGCATGCGTTTCTTCCGCGAGGCGGAATCGGCTGGACGACTGACTCATCCGAACATCATCACTGTCTTCGATGCGGGCGAGGACAAACACCTGGCCTATATCGCCATGGAGTACCTGCCGGGCCAGCCTCTGACGGCGTTTACGGATCCGAAGCGGCTCCTCGCGCCCAAGAAGGCCCTTGAACTCTGCGCGCGCACGGCGGATGCGCTCGATTACGCGCACAATCAAGGCGTCATTCACCGAGACATCAAACCGGCAAATCTTCTGTATCAGCCGAAGGGCGATGTGCTCAAGATCAGCGACTTCGGTGTCGCGCGGCTTACTGACAATAACCGGACCAAGACCGGCATCGTACTCGGCACGCCGATGTACATGTCGCCCGAACAATTGAACGCCGAGACCCTGACCGGGCACTCGGACTTATTTTCACTAGGTGTTACGCTATATGAACTCCTGACCGGGGAAGTCCCGTTCAAGGCGACAAATATTGCCGTGTTGATGACAAAAATAACTTCGGAAGACCCGGTCCCGGTGTCCAATCGTCGGGCCGGCGTGCCTCCCAGCGTCGATGCCATCCTATCGAAAGCGCTTGCCAAGCGCCCCGAGAAGCGATTTGCGAACGGTGCCGAAATGGCAACAGCACTGCGGAACTGCGCCAGATATGCGTCGGCCTGATAAGGAATACTGAAGCATTCGCCCTATGAGCCTGCGCGGAAAAATCAAGTTTGCCGAAATCACCGATACCGGCAAGGTGCGGGAGCACAACGAGGATGCGATCGGCACCGATGCGGAAATTGGGCTCATGGTGCTAGCCGATGGCATGGGCGGCTACAACGCCGGCGAGGTCGCCAGCGGCATCGCGGTGCAGACGATCACCGAACTCGCCGCCGAAGGCGCCGCTCGCGAGCAACGTAACGACGTCGATCCGACGACCGGCCTGATGCGACAGTCGATTGTATTGCGGGATGCCGTGGCCCGCGCCAACAAGATCATCTACCAGACCGCCCAGAGCCAGACGCACTGCGAGGGCATGGGAACAACGCTGGTTGCCGCCATGTTTTTCGACAACCGGGTCTCGATCGCACACGTCGGCGACTCGCGTGCCTATCGGCTGCGGAACGAAACGTTCGAACAACTGACCCTGGACCATTCGCTATTGCAGGAACTGGTCGATCGCGGCTTCTATTCGGAAGAGGAAGCGCAGCGTTCCACCAACCGTAACTACGTGACCCGCGCCCTGGGAGTGGAACCGACCGTCGATGTCGAGGTGCAGGAATTCGATGTCCAGAAGGACGACGTCTACCTGCTTTGTTCCGACGGCTTGCCAGACATGGTCGAAGATGAAGATATTCACTTAACTATCAGCACGTTTAATGCTAGCCTTGATGTGGTGGGTCAACAACTCGTTCAATTGACCAACGACCACGGCGGGCGGGATAACGTATCCGTGATGCTGGCGCAGGTCCTCGAGTCGTTCGCGGCAAGACGGAGCCTGATAGAGAAACTATCGAAAATGTTTGGCTCGTAGGGGAGGCAGGGCGCCCCTGGCGGCACCCGGCGCGTTTCGGACTTACAAATAACGGCAAAAACTGTATGGCACGTCTAATCCTCAGTCTCGACAGCCAGGTGCTGGCTGAATACAACATGTCCAAGGAACGCTACACGATCGGTCGCCTTCCGGATAATGACGTGCGTATCGACAATCCAGCGGTCAGCGGACATCACTCATTGATCATCAACATCCTCAATGACTCGTTTCTGGAGGATCTCAACAGCACCAACGGCACCTACGTCAACGGCAAGCTGATCAAGAAGCATGCCCTGCAGCATGGCGATGTCATTACGATCGGTCACCATCAGCTGCGTTTTTCCGACCAGCAGGTGAATGATACCGAGCAGGACGAATTCGAAAAGACCATGGTCATTCCAGCCGGCCAGCACAGCGCCGAACAGCTTGCGAAAGCCGAGCGGGCGGCCGCTGCTGCCGCCGCCGCCAGTAAACCGAAGGAAGCACCCGGGGCGCCGGACGTCCGTGTAGAGATACCCCAGCCCGAGCGCAAGCCGGAGCCGCGGCCTGAGCCGAAAGCGCACACGCGCACCTCGGCAGGCGTCGATCCCAGGATGGCGCCTGGCGTCCTGCCCATGGCCAAGCTGCAGGTGTTGAGTGGCGCGTTTGCCGGTCGTGAACTCGAGTTGACCAAGGCACTGACAACACTCGGACGCCCCGGCGTGCAGGTGGCTGCAATCACGCGTCGTGCCGAGGGCTATTTCTTCGTGCATGTGGAGAGCGGCAAGGAAGGGGATTTTCCGCTGGTCAACGGGCAACCGATCGGTGCCCAGGCCCGCAAACTGACCGACAACGACGTACTGCAACTGGCGGGCGTCAAGATGGGCTTCTTCAGCAGCTAAACCGCAACGGTCGATAACAGTCGGCCGTGACCCGGTCGGCCGTGACCCGGTCGGCCGCGACCCGGTCGGCCGCGACCCGGTCGCCCAGGTTTAAAGTC
>CAZSDL010000133.1:0-6822 GCA_964605635.1 uncultured Woeseiaceae bacterium | reverse complement strand
ACGTCGATATGAACTACGTTCGCATGGGTGAAAAATCGGGTGGCGGCGACTTTGTCGTGCTGCGAGCCTCCGGTGGCGATGAGTACAACGACTATATCTTCCCATTATGTGGCTGCGATTCAGTCGCGACCCTCGTATTCAATAATCGCGAGGCCGCGTTCGACCCGTTTGTCACCGAGACCATTCGCAATGCCGAAGCGCTGTTTATCGCCGGCGGCGACCAGTCGCGTTACCTGCGATTCTGGCAGGGCACACCGGTCGAGGATGCGATCAACTCGGTCGCCGCGAAACCGGCACCGATCGGTGGTACCAGCGCCGGGATGGCTATCCTTGGTGAGTTTGTCTACTCCGCGATGAGCGACAACAGCCTCAGCGCCGCGACAGCGTTGCAGGACCCGTACCATGAAGATGTCACGCTGGCGCGAGATTTCCTGACGTTGCCGATACTAAAAGGCGTGATCACTGATCAGCATCTTCAGGAACGCGACCGCATCGGGCGCACGGTCGCGCTGCTCGCAAGGCTGGTGCAGGACGAATGGACCGCCAGTGCACGAGCCATCGCGGCCGACCGCGAAACTGCGCTGCATGTCGATCCGGCGACCGGCCATGCGCGGGTCTTCGCTACAGCGGATCACGACACACCGTATGTCTGGTTTATGCGAACACGTGGCAAAGCCGCCAGCGTCCGCCGAGGCCTGCCGCTGACGATGCACGATACGGAGGTGTATCGCATCGGTCCCGGCGCGAGCTTCGACCTGGCGGCGTGGAGCGGCGAAGGCGGAATCTCATACACGCTGGAAGTCGACCACGGCAGGCTGACCTCGTCACGCCCGAACATCTATTAATGCATCGCCGCCCTGGTGTCCCCGGGCACTTACAGGGGTCGGACCTCAATAACTTTTTTCTAATCAGTAGCTTACTGAGGTCCGACCCGTAAAGGTCGTAGAGGTCAGAAGCGCAAGGTGTAGGCCAGCTTGAAGGTCAGTTCGGTATAGAGCGAGTCGAAGCGGTTGTCGCGATCGAAATCCTGGAGCTGGCGGTTCAGCACGAACACGACCTCTTTGCCGGCATCCGGGACCCAGCGCAAGATGCTGTTCACGCCCAGCGTTTCCGACACGTTGTCGTACTGCAAAAAATTCTCCCAATACCAGGTTGCATTGAAAGCAATATCGGCGCGCAGGCTTGCCAATCGAGTGATGAAGGCGCCATAGGGAAGTGCAATGTCGTTCCACTCGAACCCTGCACCCAGCCGGAAGTGCCGATTCGGGCGCCAGGTAAGCTCCGTGCCGGTGACAATACGGGTGCCATCGTAAAAATCGCCGTCGCACACGAACAAGGTTCCGGCGAGAGCCCGATGCTCGCCCGACGTGGCTTCCATGCAGTAGCTGTCGAACGAGTAGTCACCGGGCGGAATGATTACGCCGGCGGAGATCTCGAACGGCGCGAGCAGCAACTCGCGACTGGCGAAATAATCGAACGTGAGATTATCGGCGGTCTGGTTTTCGAGCTGCAGTACGCTGAACCTGAATTCGCCCGACTCGAGCCCACCACCAATGCGTTCGACGCGCCAGGCTTCCACGCTACTTGTGATGGAGCGCAGCCAGTGATCGTCCGGTCGCCAGTTGTAGCCGATTTCTACTTCGTACTCACGGATACCGGTGCGGTTGACGAATCCCAATGCCGGGTAGTAGTTCTGCTGGACCTCCTTCCATTGCAGGTCGGCTAGCCAGCCGTTGCGTGCCGGCAAGTCAACGTTCACGCCGAAAGCGGCCGCGTTCCCGTCCACGCCCTCCGTTGACGAACGCTGATACCAGAGCGAACCGGCAATCGTTCGTTCGGCACTGATCCGTGTATTCAGATAGCGGAAATCGACACCAACCAGGTTGTTGTCAAGGCTACTCGACGGATCACCGGTGGTAGCAATCAATCCGAGACTGGACTCCGTGAGCACGTTCGCGGCCACACGAGCGACCATGAGATCTCTCGAAGCGGCGAGGCCCTCAGTATCCTGGCGCACGCCGAGCACACCGATATCGAATCGGCCCACGCGCCCGGTCAGCTTGGTGCCCACGTCGATCGCGACGGCGTCGCCGTCGGTACTGAGTCCGAGGCGGCGGGAGAAAAAGGGCCTGGCACTTTCGTTGCCGATGCGGCCGAACTCGAAAATATCTGCATCTTGCAGAAAGAACTTGCGTTGCTCCGGAAAAAACAAGTCGAAGCGCGTCAGGTTGATCTGTCGCGTGTCGGCCGTCGTACCGGAGAAATCGGGATTGATGGTGAGCGCTGCTGTAAGCGCCGGCGTTACCTTGTAGAAAACGTCGAGCGAAGGCTCGAAGTAATTCTCGCTGCCAGCTGTATCCTCATCCTGGATCCGGCCCATACGAATACCGGGGACGAGGTCCAGGCCGACGCCTTGCTCGATACCGGTCAGCCCGATAATTTGTCCGGAATTCGCCGGGTTCTGCTCGCGATTGTGCGAGACCCAGCCGAAACGCTCGTTGCGGCGACCCAGCCAGCGCGTAAAGTTGATGCCCCAGGTCGAGTTCTCCGCATCGAAAGAAAGTGTCTTGAACGGGATCGCGACTTCGGCAGTCCATCCCTGCTCGTCCCTCGTTGCCGCGCCGTGCCAGATGGCTTGCCAGGCCCAGTTCTGTTCCGTGACGTTGGTATAAAGGGCCTGGCTACGCACGCCGTTCGGGTTGAGGTCGAACATATAGCCGTTGCGACCCTGGTTGAAAGGATCCAGGATGATCGAGAATCCGTCTTCGCCCCATGACATGTCGCCCTGGCGTAATAGCTTTGCCGTAACCCGGTCGGGCTCGCGGTCGTAGAAGCGCGCTGCAAAATAAAGGGCATGCTCGTCGTAGAGCACGAGGATGCGAGAATCTTCCGAAGCTGCCGCGTACTCGTCCGGCACCACCATGTGCAGGTCGGTTATGACGGCCGCCGACTGCCAGACTGCGTCGTCGAGCTTACCGTCCAGTCGAGGCGGCGTTGCGGTATAGACTGCAGAGATTGTTTTGGCGCGCTGCGCCGGGGCTCCGGCCGCCGGATCGCCGGCCGCCGGAGCGCCGGCCGCAGGTTGGCCGAAGTCTGCCGCTGCAGGGCCGCCTATTGTGCAGGCCATCAGCGCAGTCAGGAATAAGGTGTGGCGCATCGGCAGTCGCAGGGCGGCCTCGAATGCTTTCGCCTCAGGGAGTCGCAACAGGCAAATAAATATCTGTAATCGGATCCACGTAACTCTCCGGATCGAAGTCGGCGCGATTCGAAAGAATTACAATCGACAAACCGACATCCGGATAGCGCGCGATATGTGTGCGGAAGCCGATCCAGCTTCCGCCGTGGCGGACGCGCCGTTGGCCGTTGTACTCGTCGATTCGCCAGCCGAATCCATAGTCGGTCGATTCTCCGTTGTTCAATCGAGCCGGCGTGAATGCTTCGTCGAGCGCCGCGCGACTGACCAGGCTCTCCGAATAAAGTTGCTGATCCCACCTGAAGAAATCATTAAGCGTTGAGTACATGCCGCCGGAGCCGACAATGTGATTGAGGGGATCGTAATCGTTCAGCTTGAACCCTGCACCGTCCGGTTCATAACCCTTAACGCGATGCGGAAAAGCAGGCTCGGTGTGGTCGAAAATGAAAGAGCTCTGCATTCCAGCTGGTGCGAAAACGCGTTCCCGCATGAAGGTCGGGAAATCCTTACCGGAAACGGCTTCGACCAGCGGCGCAAGCATGTCGTAGGCGGGATTGCTGTACTCGTAGCGCTCGCCCGGCGCGAACGCCGGTTCAGCGATCGTACCGAGCAATTCCAGAGCGTCCGCATTGCTCGGCATCCCGGCAGTGGTATCGATGACGTCGTAGTACTCGGGCAGGCCGCTGGTATGCGTCATCATCTGCCGGATCGTGACACCGTCGTACGGCGCCAGGGCCGGCAAATAGCGGCTCACCGGGTCGTCGTAGGACAGGCTGCCGTCTTCGGCGAGAACCATGACCGCCATCGCCGTGAACTGTTTGGACACCGAGGCCAGCCGGAACGCCGAATCGGCCGTTATCGGCGTCTGCTGCTCGAGGTTCGCGTAGCCATAGCCTGCCTGGTGCACGATTTCGCCATCACGGATGACCATCACGGCGGCGCCCGGTTGCAGGCCGTCAGTGAGCGATGCAAATAACGCGTCGACCTTAGCCGACGAATCGCTAAAGTCGGTCGGTGCGGGCTGGCAGGCGACCGCGAACAGCGCTGCAGCCGTCGCCGTCAGGAAGAGTCGCCAACCCGCGGCCCAACGTCCGGCGTACAAACAGTGAACTCTCTTGCGAACCACACTTACCCGCATATGCATCCCCATTGCCGAGTGCAGCAACCGTAGCCGGCGGACATCATGACCCTACGTGCCATATCCTGCAAAGTGACTGGCTCTGGTTGTCACACTGTGGAACGCTGGCTTCTGTAATGCGTCGGAGGATTGCAATGTCTAAAGCACGCCGGCTGGCGGGCGTTACCGTTTTGGCGACCATCGCCCTAACGTTCGTTGCCTGCGGCGACGCCGCGGACAAGCGCGTCGCGACGCCAGTCGAAGAGACCGTTAGCGATGAAGCCACGCTGCGCGTGATGGCCTTCAACATCGAGTGGGGAGGCACACACGTACGCTTTGCCGGTCTTGCCGATGCAATTCGCGAAGCAGGCGCGGACATTGTCGCTATCCAGGAGCCCGAGGGAAATCTCCCGCGACTCGCCGCTGACCTCGGCTGGCACTACAGCCGGCGGAGCTATGTCATCTCGAGGTACCCGCTGATCGATCCGCCGGAAGGCAACGGCCACTATGTCTACGTGGAAGTCCTTCCCGGCAAGGTGGTCGCGGTCGCAAGCGTGCATTTGCCGTCCGACCCCTACGGCCCGGAGTGGCTCCGTGACGGCCGCAGCATCGAGGACGTACTCGCCCTGGAACGACAGTTGCGGCTCGCGGCGATCGAACCCGTTCTGCAGGCTCTTGATGGCGTACAGCAGCGCGGCTATCCGGTTTTCCTGGCCGGGGACTTCAATGCGCCGTCGCACGAGGACTGGACGGAAGCCTCGCTTCGCACATTCGAGCATCGCGGCGTTCCCGTCGAGTGGCCGGTCAGCAAAGCCACTTTCGATGCGGGGTTTCGGGATGCCTATCGCTCGGCACATCCTGATCCGGTCACGCATCCCGGCTTCACCTGGTGGGCGGGCCGGCCGCCGATCGAGGATTACAATCCGTCCGACGTGTCGCAGCGCGATCGCATTGATTTCGTCTGGTACTCGGGACCGGCGCAGCTGGTCGAAAGCCGACTCGTCGGCGAGCAGGCCGCCGACGGGGTCGATATTGCGATCGACCCGTGGCCGAGCGATCACCGCGGTGTCGTAGCAGAGTTCCGGACAAAACCCGTTGCCTTGCATGCCCTGGTCGCGACCGACAAACGCATCTACTCAATCGGTGAGCGTGTGCAGATCGTGCATCAGGCGTCTGACGAATCAGCCCACAATATTCTTCTCAAGCACATCAATGAGCAGAGTTCGGTGACACCCCAGATTCGCCTTCCGGCAGAGGGCGTTTTCGGCCGCTCCTGGTTGCCCGATGAACCGCTTGCTATCGGCCGGTTTGAACTCAGCCTGATCGACGGGACAGGTTTCGCAGTGAGCAGGAATGAATTCTGGATTGTAGACGACGACGCAACCCCTGTGCTGCAGGTCGGCGGAGCCCGGCACGCCATCGGCGATCCGTTGCTGTTCGCCTGGCAGCACGCGCCGGGCAACCGCAATGACTGGATCGGCATTTTCGACGCCGCCGCCAGTGCTGACAGCGAGGCATACCTGACTTACGGGTACGTGGGTGCAAGACCATCAGGACGTATGCATCTCGGGGCTGATACTGTGGAGGACGCGTGGCCCTTGCCGGCGGGCGATTACGTGGCCAGGCTGTTGCTCGATGACGGCTTTGTGTTACTTGCCGAATCCGCACCGTTTACCATTGAATGACCAGTCTCCCCTGCAGGGCGAATGCCAGATGAAAATTGATCGATTCGAGATGGAACGCACCCAGTGTCTCTTTGAGAACGAAGTCGAATTCAATTTATCCGAAAGCGGCGTACTGCCGCTTACCCTCGGCGAGCTGCTGCCGGACGCCGCTGACAGGGCGAAACTGGCTGGCGAACGGTTGCGCTACCCGCACTCGACCGGCCGTGAACGCCTGCGGCACAACATTGCAGAGTTCCACGGGCTCACGGGCAGCGACCGTGTAACGGTGACCAACGGTGGTTCCGAGGCCAACTACACGACACTGTGGGGACTGGTCGGCAAGAATGACCGCGTCGCGTTCATGATTCCGAATTACCTGCAAGGCATGGGACTCGGTAACGCATACGGACAGCGTGTCGATACCTACCGGCTGGCCCTGCAGCGCGCGGACAACGGCGCGATGCAATGGCGCCTCGACGTCGACAGCCTGAAAAAGGCCGTTACGCGCAAGACAAAAGTCGTGGTCGTCACGAATCCGAATAACCCGACCGGTGCCGTCCTGACGGAAGCAGAGATGGACACGATTATCGCGGCCGCCGAGCGCGTCGGCGCCTGGGTCCTATCGGACGAAATTTACCGCGGCGCTGAAGTCAGCGGTCCTCTATCGCCGACGTTTGCAGGCCGCTACGACAAGGTTGTCATTACCGGCGGCCTGTCGAAGGCCTTCGCCCTGCCCGGCCTGCGCACCGGCTGGATCGTTGCACCGCCAAAACTGATCCGGCATCTGTGCCAGTACCACGATTACCTGACACTGACGCCATCGTTTTTCTCGGACTACCTGGCGGATG
>CAZSDL010000132.1:0-6864 GCA_964605635.1 uncultured Woeseiaceae bacterium | reverse complement strand
GCGCGACGGGAATATGACCGGCGGTCCCAGCGTACCTGCGTAGCTTGATGCGACGATGGCAGTTGTCGATTGGCGCCACTTTGCGATCAAAGCGTGCAGATGATCTTCTGTCACGAGTGGCTGGTCGGCGAGCAGGAGTAGCACAGCATCGGCGATGTGCTCGACGGTGCCGACACCCTGGACGATTGAGCTGGCGATACCACTTTGATAATTGTCGTTCAATACGAAGAATCCGCGGAGCGGTCCGCATGCAGGGAGAACTTCGCGCCATTCGTGGCCGAGAACAAGGCAGCTCCGCTCAGCGCAGGCGGCCTCTGCGAGGCACACTGCGTGGCGTGCCAGCGGCTTGCCGCGATAGTCCTGCAGCTGCTTGGTACTGCCGAAACGGTTCGATGATCCGGCAGCCAGGACAATTGCGAAAAGCTTCATTGGCAGCATGATTCGGGTTGCAGACAGAAACTATGGTCGGGAGTGTGCAACAATAGCGGCGGCCCGGTCACCAGAATCTGCGCGTTCACTGTCACGGCGGCAGCGTGCATGCATCGAAGGAAATCAGTTTGCACGTCATAAAGTCAATAGCGGATGCGAAAGCTCTTGAGGGAACAGAAGTTGGATTGTCTGACTGGATATTAATCGACCAGAAGCGCATCGAGCTTTTTGCCGAGGCAACCGGTGATTTCCAGTGGATCCATGTCGATGCGGAGCGGGCCGGTCGCGAACTACCGGGCGGCAAAACCATCGCACATGGTTACCTTACCTTGTCACTGATCCCGGCACTGACCGGGGATTTTGTGCGCGTGGAAAACCTGGAACGGGCCCTGAATTTCGGCTGCAACAAGGTGCGCTTCTATACAATGGTGCCGGTCGGCAGCCGGGTTCGCGGTCGCGCCGTGGTAAAACAGGCGAGGCAGCGGGCCGGCGCTTTGCATCTTCTGTCGGAAGTGCGCATCGAAGTCGAGGGTGAGCGCAAGCCGGCGTGTGTTGCGGAAACTTTGGGCATGTATTTTTTTGCAGGCTCCGGCACGCGGACAGCAGAAGCGTAAACAATTCCATGTCGAAGCCAGGTTAAAGCCATGAGATACTAATGGAAGTATCCGGAATTATCGGCCTGCTGATACTGATCGCCGATGTCTACGCCATCCTGCAGATCTTCCAAAGCGTTGCCAGCAACGGCAAGAAAACGCTGTGGATCGTGCTGGTGTTGCTGCTGCCGTTGCTCGGCCTCATTCTCTGGTTCCTGTTCGGTCCGAAAGTGCGCTGACTATTCGAAATTCTTGCGGAAAGTCAGGCCCCAGGTGCGGGGTTCGCGCGGGTAGGCATTCAGCTTGCCATCCTGGATCGGCACGTCGAACACGGTTTCGTAATCGGCTTCGTCAGCCAGGTTGCGGCCCCACAACGTTACGCTCGCGTCCCAATCGACAAATTCGAGTCCTACACGCAGATTGTAAACCTGGTAGGCGTCCTTGAGTTTCAGCGGTTCGTTGTTGCCGTCGGTCATCATATCCGAGTAGTAGTTAATCTCGGGCCGGATGAACAGATTCGTTGAGCCGGTTAGCGGGAAGAAGAAGTTTGTCGCCAGGAACACGTTGTGTTCCGGGTTACTCGGGAGTCGATCGCCGGATCGATCACAAACCGGCACATTTGGATCCGTCTGGCCGGGATCTGCCTGGCCGGTATGGAACGGTGTCGCGACCCAGCAAGTACCGTTCGCGAACGCGTCGAACTCGGCGATTAACCAAGTGTAAGCCAGCTGCACATTAACGGCATCCAGCGGCGCCCACCACAATTCGACTTCGGCGCCGTGCGTATCGGCCTTGCCCGCGTTCTGCAGATTGAACCCGAGCCCGGTGAACGAGTTGGCTTGCAGATCGTCGATCTGTGTATTGTGGAACGCAACATTGAGCCGCGCGGTGTCGAAATCGGCTTTCATGCCGATCTCGATTGCCTCGGACGTTTCCGCCTCGAATATAGAACTGAACGCCGCATTGATGCGGTCGGTATTGGTGCCCCCTGATTTGTAGCCGGTTCCGTACGACGCATAGAACAGGGTCGAGTCGTTCATATACCAGGACAGTTTGATTGTGCCGGACACCTGCTCATCGTCCAGAGTTTCGTTCGAAGGCGCACGCGGACGCGTAACGTCGAGCAGGTAGGCGCCCCAGCCGGGCTGCCGAAGCGGACCGAATGCGCCCAGAGAGTCCGGAGTGTAGGGGTTATAGGCCGCAGGGTTCGACAGGAAAAGCGCTGTTTCCGCGCCGATGGCGGCAAGATTCGGCGGAGGCCCCAGGGTATTCTGCAAATAGCTGCCGTTGAGCGTCTTGTCCTCGTCCGTATAGCGCAGGCCGACGGTCAGCCGCCATGCATCACTCAGTTCGAAATCCACTTGGCTGAAAATGGCCCAGCTTGTGTGTTCCTGGAGCATGATTTCACGCGCGAACCCGCCGTTGACAAAGGCATCGGCGGCTGGCGGCAGCGGTCCGGGGCCGTTGGGTGGCCCCGGTACGCCGGCCGTGGCGGCGGCAATGCCGTCAACGAGGCAAGCGAGTTGTCCCTGCGCTGTGGACGGCTCGGTGCCCGGCTGCTGGCCGCCGAGCTGGAACAACAGGCAATCGCCGATAAAGAAGTCGGCAAAGTTCGCGCCGGTCGTCAACGTATTGTCGGCGTCCAGGTCCTGCGTGAAATAGTAGATTCCACTGACATAGGTGACTCGTTCGCCGAAGGTACCGGACAGCCGCAGCTCTTGCGATAATGAGGATTGCTCGGACGTGTTCCTTTTCGTAAACAGGTCCACATTGCTGAAGTCCGCATCGATTTCATCGGTTGTATCGAAGGCGCGCCATGCAGTGATGGACGTCAGCGTCGTGTTCTCGAAATCATAGTTCATTTCGACCGACAAACCGCGATCTTCATTCGTGGCGCGTGGCAACTGGTTAAGCGCCATTGTTCGATCTTCGAATTCCGCACCGGTGAAAGTTGTTGCGCCAAACAGGGTGCGCAGCACGAAGTCTGTGCCGGGAATCGGTTGCCCCTGCGGCCCGGTTCGTCCGAAGGCGAAAATATTGTCCTGACGTGTCAAAGCGGCGCAACAGACTTCGTCGATTTCAGAGTAATCACCGATAACTCGCAAATCGAACCGGTCGTTGGGCGTGTAATAGAGTTGCAGGCGGGTACCGAAACGGTCGATATCATTGATAACGTCGCTGCCGAACGATGCGTCACTGACATAGCCGTCGCGCTGACTGGAAAACACGGTACCGCGCAAGGCAAGGACTTCGTCGATAATGGGAATATTCGATGCGGCGCTGATGTTGAAAAGGCCGTAGTCCCCGGCCGTCGCTTCGACAAACGCGTTGGTGTCAGTGGCTGCTCGCCCGTCATTGGCGCTCGGCATCACCGTGCGCATGTTGATGGCGCCGGACGGTGTATTCTTGCCGAACAGCGTGCCCTGCGGGCCGCGAAGTATCTCGATTGCTTCGATGTCCACCAGATTGTTTATGACGGAACTTTGACGGGCACGGTACACGCCGTCCACGTAAAGGCCCACCGAGGACTCGAGCCCGAAATTCTGCGAGCTCGTGCCGATACCGCGAATGCCGAAGGTGGTGGTGGTGGAGTTCTGGCTGCGGCTTACCGTGAGTGCCGGTGCCTGTTCCTGCAACGTGTACACGTCTTCGACACCCGACCGCTCGAGCGCATCGCCGGTGACGGCGGTGACCGCAACCGGAATGTCCTGCAGGGGTTCAGGCCTTTTCGTGGCGACGACGATAATTTCCTCGAGGAACGCGCTGGACTGTTGCTGCTGCGCGTGTGCGGGAAGAATCATCGTGGCGGCGATGATAAGGATCGTGACAGCATTAGCTGCCGTTCTGGAAGTCTTCATCGCATGCCCCCCGGTAAATTGCGGTTACCGTCGATCGCAGGGACGCTGTTCCCGAATACTGCACCAATATGCTGCACACCGGGTCCAGCGTGTGTTGCTTGCAACGGTTCAGGACGCAGTGTACCCGGAAAGATGCGGTCGCGTAAGGCGAAACAAGCGGCGAAAGCAAGGGGCGGAAAGCGGGTGGCTCGAATCGGTCTCGACCGCCGGGGAACCCTTTGACGCAATGGCTCCCTTCGGTCTGCTTTATTTGCGCCAAAGGATTCCCCACCGGTCGAGACCTTGCGTCGTGGCCGTCCGGTCCTGGCCGCCAGCGGGGCCGTCCAGCTGAACTCCCTCGTTTGTTAGTCCTTGTCTATCGCCCTTGGTCTATTGTCCTTGTCTGTTGTCCTCGGCCCGGCCAGTTCTGTTAAATTGCAGCTACGAGATTTACATCGACAAAACGGGGGGAATGATGCACGGACTCATGATGAATACGCCATTGTTGATTTCGTCGATCGCGAAGCACGCGGAGCGAAATTTTGCAGACCGTGAAATCGTTTCAATTACCCAGGATCTTCCGCTGCATCGCTATTCCTACAGTGACTGCATTCGACGGGCTCGCAAGCTTGCCAACGCCCTGGACAAGATGAAACTTGCCAGGGGTGACCGCGTCGCCACCATCGCATGGAACGATTATCGCCATCTCGAAACCTATTACGGAGTCGGCGGCGCCGGATACGTCTGCCACACCATCAATCCGCGCCTGTTCCCGGAGCAGATCGTATTCATCATCAATCACGCTGAGGATAAATGGATTTTCACTGATCCCATGTTCGTTCCGTTGCTGGAGAAAATTGCATCCAAGACCCCGGGTGTCGAGGGCTATGTCGTGCTGACCGATGCCGCGCATATGCCGGACACACAGCTGCCGAACGCGATTTCTTACGAAGCCCTGATCGGCAATGAAAGTGATCGCTACGTGTGGCCCGAGCTGGATGAGAACGATGCGGTGGCACTTTGCTATACGTCCGGCACGACTGGTGATCCGAAAGGCGTGCTTTACAGTCATCGATCGACGGTACTGCACGCGTTAGCGGGCATCGCCCCTGACGTGCTGAACCTGTCCAACCGGGATTGTGTCCTGCCGGTGGTGCCACTTTTTCACGTCAACGCATGGGGTGTTCCGTACTCCGCGCTGATGGTTGGCGCAAAACTGGTGTTTCCCGGACCGAAAATGGGCGATGGGGAAACACTCTACAATCTCATGGAGAACGAAAACGTCACCACGGCCCTTGGCGTGCCGACAGTCTGGCTGGCGCTACTGCAGTACGCGGCGAAGGCCGGCAAACGTCTCAACAAACTGCAGCGCACCTGTATCGGCGGCGCGGCCGTACCGGAATCCATGATCCGCGAATTTCGTGACAAGCACGAGGTGGTTGTCCACCAGGGATGGGGCATGACGGAGATGAGTCCGCTGGGCACCCTCAACAGCCTCAAGGCAGGCATGGAAAACCTGCCTCCCGAGCAGATCCTGAAGCTGCGGACCAAAGCAGGCCGTGGCATTTTCGGTGTGGAAATGCGCATCGTCGATGACGCCGGCACGGAGTTACCCTGGGACGGGGCGAAATTCGGCGCGCTGCAGGTGCGCGGGCCGTGGATCTGCAGTGACTATTTCCGGCTCGACGGCCAAGCCGGATCGCACACTGCGGACGGCTGGTTCAACACCGGCGACGTTGGAACGATCGACCCGGAAGGCTATCTGCAGATAACAGACAGGACCAAGGACGTTATCAAGTCCGGCGGCGAATGGATCAGCTCGATCGAGATCGAAAACACAGCCGTCGGGCATCCCGCCGTGGCAGAAGCCGCCGTCATAGGTGTCGCTCACGAAAAATGGACGGAGCGACCATTGCTAATCATCGTCAAGACTGAAAACGAGGACCTGACCAGGGAGGAAATGCTCGCCTGGTTTGATGGCAAGATTGCCAGCTGGTGGTTGCCCGACGATGTCGTGTTCGTGGACGAGATCCCGCATACCGCAACCGGTAAAATCAAAAAGACCGAGCTTCGCAAGCAGTTTAGCGATTATCGACTGCCCGACGCGCAATCCTGATCGCCCCTCATCGCAAACGTCGCAGTAAGGAACGAGATGGCTGAATCGAAACGTTTGTATGGGTTGAAATCCATCGTGACGGGTGGTGCGAGCAGCATTGGCGAAGCCATAGTGCGGACCTTCACCAAGCATGGCGCCGACGTCATTGCCGCGGATTCGGCGGATAGTCACATTGACACTATCTACCAGCGAGTGCAGGGGGTGCACCCGCTCATTGTCGAGCAGGATTCCTCCACGACGGCCGCGAAACTGACCCAGTTCGCACTCGAAATGCTCGGCGGACTGGACATCCTGGTGAATCATTTTCCAGCCGTTTCTGATTCTTCGGGACCGGTGGCCGGAGGCGGGGATCGCAGTCGTCTGCAACAGAGCCAGCACCAGTCGATTCTGGATACCTCCCGCGCGGTTTTGCCCTTGCTTAAGCAAAGTCCGGCAGGAAGAATCATCAATATCGGCTGCCTGCCGAGCACTTTCGGTGCAAGTGGCAATGCCGAATTTGCCGCGTCGCGGAAAGCGCTGGCGCAACTTACTGCAACCCAGGCGGCAGAGTACGGCGTGTTCGGCATAACGGCGAACTTCGTGCAGCCGGGCGCCATCATGACCGCTGCGAGCCGCGAGATTTTCGATGCGGACAAGGAATTTCGCGACCAGTGCATCAAGGGTTCCGCGGCCAGGCGTCTCGGCGAGCCTGTCGACGTAGCCAAAGTAGTTCTGTTCCTCGCTACCGACGATGCGGTATTCGTCAGCGGAACCGGCGTTGTCGTCGACGGCGGTGTCATGTCGGGCTCAGAGTTGGTATGAGGCATCCCGTTCTCGACGACCTGCTGCGCCTGCTGAGTCTGGAGCGCATCGAAGACAATATTTTTCGCGGCGAAAGTCGTGATATCGG